>NZ_CALUWO010000002.1 GCF_944324505.1 uncultured Desulfovibrio sp. | reverse complement strand
CCCCGCTGGCCCACCCTGACCAAGACCGTCAAGCACATCCTTGACGTGTACGCGGCCAATGCCAACAAGTACGAACGCCTGGGCGACTGGGCCAACCGCATCGGCTGGGAAACCTTCTTCAAGCTCACCGGCCTGAAGTTCACCCATCATCTCATCGACGACTTCCGCGATCCGGCCTACTACACCTGGCGTCAGAGCACCCAGTTCAAGTTCTAGGTTCGTTGCAACCCCGGCGGTGCCTGGCGCACCGCCGGGACAGGAGAAGAAAATGGCTGACAAAGACGTTATTGTTGACTTCCTCAAGGGCAAGTCCGCTGCCAAGTCCAAGTTCTATTTCAAGGACTTCACGGAACTCTTCCCCGACAAGGGCCCCCGCGAGGTAAAGAAGCTGCTCACCCAGCTGGTGAACGAGGAAGTGCTGGAATTCTGGTCCTCCGGTTCCACCACCATGTACGGCCTCAAGGGTGCCGGCAAGCAGGCCCACACTGAGGGCGAGGACTAGGCATCAGGCCACGGGCAGGGTGTGCTGCCCTGGCAGAAAGATTTCATGCGGCCACAGGGATTCGCCGACCATGTGGGTCACATGCCGTACCGCTGTCAGGGAGGGGGCGCACCTCCCCCTCCCGCACGGCGCGGCGCCATGCAGGGGCGTTTCATGGCATGCCGGCTGTCCGTACACCAGCGGATAGCACCGGTATGCCCGGAAGAGTGCCCCGCAGGGCAGCCCGCATGTATTCCGGAGAGGCTGTTATCCGGGAAATGACAGCATGGCCGGAAGGCGGACCATGGATGCACAGGAAAGGCTTGCTCGTTTTGACGGCTAGCCGTCAGGGATAACGCCGTACACTGCCATTGCGCGGCGTATCCGGCCCAACACAGGGGTTGCGGCCTCCACGAGAACCGGCAGGGACATGTCCCTGCCGGTTTTTCGTGGGGGCTTCTGCCTGTGCTGCGGAGGAGGGAGCCTTTCCCCCTCTTGCAGGGCGGGGGAAAAACGCGCACAATCGCCTTTCGCGGCGGGAATGCCGCGTCAATTCCTGTGAGGATTCATCATGGCCTACCGTTTCATTCCGCAGTATGACGATGAAGAACTGGCCCGCATCCAGCTGGACGGGCTGCGTTACACCGTGGCGCAGGCGCTGAAGTCGCCGCAGTACCGGGAGCATCTGGGTGACGTGCACCCGGAGGATATTCGCAGTCTGGATGATCTGCGCCGGCTGCCCACGGTGGATGTGGAAGACCTGCGGGCAGGCTATCCGCTGCCGCTCCTGTGCGTGCCGCCGGAAGAGGTGGTGCGCATTCATGCCTCCAGCGGGACCACGGGCAAGCGCAAGATATTGTCCTATACGCAGCGCGACATTGATACTTTCAGTCTCCAGATGGCCCGCTGCTACGAGCTGGCGGGGCTGACGCCCGCGGACCGCATGCAGATTGCCGTGGGATACGGCCTGTGGACGGCCGGAGCAGGTTTTCAGCTGGGCAGCGAAAAGCTGGGCATGCTGACCATTCCGGTGGGACCGGGCAATCTGGACATGCACTTGCAGCTGCTGCGGGACATGGGCAGCACCTGCTTCGGGGCCACGGCGTCCATGGCTTTGCTCATGGCCGAAGAAGTGGAGCGCGCCGGAATCCGGGATGAACTGAAGCTCAGAAAGGTCATCTGCGGCTCGGAAACCCGCAGCGAGAAGATGCGGCAGGCCATTGAAAGCAAGCTGGGCCTGGAAGCCAGCTATGACATTGCGGGCATGACGGAAATGTACGGGCCGGGCACGGCCATGGACTGTGATGCCCATGACGGCCTGCACTACTGGGCGGACCTTTTCATCATCGAGGTGCTGAACCCCGAAACCCTGCAACCGGTTCCCGTGGGCGAGGTGGGCGAGATGGTGGTGACCAGTCTGCGCAAGGAGGCCGTGCCCCTGCTGCGCTACCGCACGCATGACCTTTCCCGCCTGCTGCCCGGCAAATGCGCCTGCGGCCTCAACATGCCGCGCCATGACCGCATCCTGGGCCGTTCCGACGACATGATCATCTTCCGCGGGGTCAACATCTATCCCGGTCAGATCATGGATGTCATCGGCGCCTTCCCGGAACTGGGGGGCGAATATCAGGTGGAATTGCGCCGCGACGAACGGGCGATAGATCACATGACCCTGACCGTGGAACGGGCGCAGGGCGTTTCCGCCGATGGGGATGCGGCCCTGGCCGAAACCGTGGGGCGACGTCTGCACAAGGCCATTCTGGCCCGGGTGGATGTGCGCGTGACCGATGCCGGCAGCCTGCCGCGTACCTTCAGCAAGTCCAAGCGCGTGGTGGACCTGCGGCAGGTCTAGGGCAGGGCGTATGCGCCTGCCGGCTGCCCGGCAGGCGGTCCCCTATGGTGTCGCTGCCGGAAAATCTCCGGCCGGGCGCTGCGGTGATGCCGTGGCTGCCCCTTTTCTCCGGCGTCGTTTCTGCACATTACGTCGATTTTTCATGAACAGCGCGCGCAGGCGTTCTGCCTCTGGCATCTTCCGCGTTCTGGCGGTATGCTCCAGGGCAGCTCACATGCGGACGACCGTCGCCGGGTACCGTCCGCCTGCCGTTGCCTGTATGCCGTCTGCCTGCCCGGGCAGGGCAAGCGCCGTGCTGCCTTTCCATGAGGGACAGGCGGCCGCTGGTGCCCGGACTGTGCTGCGGCGGCAGGCCGCATGTTCTCTTTCTGGAGGATGCCATGTCTCCCACTGGAGCGGGTTTGCTGCTGGCCCTGGTCACAGCCTTGTTCTGGGGTGCGCTGCCCCTGGCCGTCAAACATATTCTGCCTGTGGTGGATGCCACTACCATTGTCTGGCTGCGCTTCTGCGTGGCAGCCGTCTGGATATGGATATTTCCCGAACGCCGCCCTGTGCGGCAGGCCGCGCCGGCGGCTAGCCGCCTGACCCGCCGGCAGATACTGCTGCTGGCGGTGGCTGTTGTGGGGCTGGGCGGCAATTTTGTCATGTTCAATACGGCGGTGGGCTATCTTGACGCATCGGCCTGTCAGATCATGGCACAGGGGGGACCTGTGCTGCTTCTGCTAGGCAGCGTCTTTGTGCTGCGCGAATCCTTTCTGCCCATTCAGGCCGGCTGTGTGGTGGTGCTGCTGGCCGGCATGCTGCTGTTTTTCAATACCCGCCTTGAGCAGCTTTTTGCCGGAACGGACAGCCGTTTTCTGGTGGGCATGCTGCTGAGCGCCGGGGCCTCCACCATCTGGTCCTTCTATGGCATTGCCCAGAAGGTGCTGCTGCGCTCCGTATCGCCCACCCGGCTCATGCGCATCATTTATCTTTGCTGTGCCCTGGGGCTGACGCCCTTTGTCTCGCCCGCGGACATCCTGCGCCTGAATTTCGTGCAGGGCCTGTGTCTGCTCTTTGCCTGCATCAATACGCTGGTGGCCTATGGCGCCTTTGTGAAGGCCATGAGCATCTGGCATGCGGCCAAGGTCAGTGCCGTGGTGACCACCACACCCCTGTTCACCATTTTTCTGGAAGCCATCCTGCAACAGCTGCTGCCTGGCGTCTACGAGGTGGAACCCCTGGGCCTGCTGGGCTACGTGGGCGCGCTGGTGGTCGTGGTGGGTGCCCTGGGCATTGCTGTCGGCCCCATGCTGCACTGGCCCCGCCGGCTCATGCCCCGGCGTGGCGCCTGAGCGTGACGACGCGCCGGCAGGCTTGGCCCTGTCGGCGCTTTGCGCTATGCTGCCCCGCATGAAAACGCATTCCCCATTTCCACGCGCAGCGCGTCCGACGCCGGAAGGCGCCGGCAAGGCTGCTGCATCCCGCCGGGGACCCGCCGCAAGGGCAGGGGCACAGCCCGGCAAGGCCGCAGACCGGCAGGACGCCGAGCACCCGGCCGGGCCGTCGCACACGGTGCCGGACTGGCGTTCGGCCCGTCGGGAAAAGCAGCGCGCGTCCCGCCATGCAGAGCAGCTTTCCCTGGCCCGGCGCTGGCCGCTGCTGCCGCGTGCGGCACTGCCGCAGGAGGACTTCAGCGTGCAGCTGGCCCCGCGCGACTTCATGCAGCCGCTGCTGGAAGAACTGGACGGGCGCGTCATCACGGTGCGGGACCGTCTTGTGCTGGCCAGGGGCAGGGCGCCTGCGGCCTGGGCACAGAATGTGTGGACCGCGCCGCGCTGGCTGCCCGTGGCCTCCATCGGGGATGCCGTGCGCCAGCTGACAGCCCTGCAACGCAACTGGCGCGGGCATTATCTGCGGGATGGCGGACAGGTGCGACGCCAGCATCTTGTGGAACAGGGCCTGCCGCACGTGGCCTCCCGCCCCCTGCGCTTTGGCGAGGCCGCGCCCACGGCACCGCTGGGGGCTTTTGCCCTCTGGGATCATGATCTGCTGCTGGCCTCGCCGGAAACCACCTCGCCTTTTGCTGACGGGGAGGTGCTGTTTGAGGAAAACCGGCAGGACCCGCCGGGGCGGGCCTATCTCAAGCTCTGGGAAGTCTTTACGCTGCTGGGGCGTCGCCCTGAGCCGGGCGCGCTGTGTGTGGACCTGGGCGCCGCACCGGGCGGCTGGACGTGGGTGCTGGCCGGGCTGGGGGCGCGCGTCTTCAGCCTTGACAGGGCAGCGCTGGCCCCGCAGGTGGCGGCCATGCCGGGGGTCAATCACTGTCTGGGCAGCGGCTTTGGTCTGGATCCGCGGCATGTGGGCTGCGTAGACTGGCTGTTTTCGGATATGATCTGCTATCCTGCCCGCCTGCTGGAGGTGGTGCGGCGCTGGATTGCCTGCGGTGCCTGCCGCAATGTGGTCTGCACCCTCAAGTTTCAGGCCAGCACGGATCATGAAACGGCCCGCGCCTTTGCCGCCCTGCCCGGAGGCGAGCTGCGGCACCTGTCCTGCAACAAGCATGAGCTGACGTTCATCTGGTCCCGCGAAGCGGCCGGCTGCTGAGCGTCGCGTCCGTCCGGAGGGCTGCGCCAGGCCATGCGCGTCACCTTGCGGCAGGGCTGCTTCAGCCGGCCTGCGGGGACCATCTTTTCACGTGAAACGGCGGGGCGGGGCGTACAGGCCACCCGGAAGCGGGCGCAAGGGCCTGCGCAGCACGGTGCCGTGCGCGAGACCCGAGGGCCTGGCGCACGGCATGCACAACCGGAAGAGGCCGGGCTAGAATTCCAGACTGCCGGGCGTGCGCGGGAAGGGAATGACATCACGGATATTGGTGATGCCGGTAAGCATCATGAGCAGGCGCTCGAAGCCCAGGCCGAAACCGGCATGGGGAGCGGTGCCAAAGCGGCGCAGGTCCAGATACCACCAGTAATCCCCGGCATTCTGCCCCAGTTCGAGCAGGCGGGCATTGAGCCGGTCCAGCCGTTCCTCGCGCTGCGATCCGCCGATCAGCTCGCCGATGCGCGGCACCAGTACGTCCATGGCTGCCACGGTTTCGCCGTCGTCATTGGCGCGCATGTAGAAGGCCTTGATTTCCCTGGGGTAGTTGTAGACGATGACGGGCCGCTGGAAGTGCTCCTCGGCCAGGTAGCGCTCGTGCTCGGTTTGCAGGTCCACGCCGAAGGCCACGGGAAAGGTGAAGTTCCGTCCGCTGTCCTGAAGAATCTGGATGGCCTCGTGGTAGGTGCAGCGGGCAAAGGGCTGCCGGAGCATGCCCTGCAGGCGTTCCACCAGACCCTTGTCCACATAGGCATCAAACAGGTGGATGTCGGCCTCGCACTGGCTGAGGCAGTGCTCCACCACGTGGCGGGTGAGGGATTCACCCAGCTCCATGATGTCTTCCAGGTCGGCAAAGGCCATTTCCGGCTCGATCATCCAGAATTCGGCCGCGTGGCGCGGCGTATTGGAATTTTCCGCCCGGAAGGTGGGGCCAAAGGTATAGACGCGGCCCAGGCCCAGCGCCAGCGCCTCGGCTTCCAGCTGGCCGGACACGGTGAGATTGCAGGAGCGCCCGAAGAAGTCCTCGGCCGGATTGGGCGCGCCGGGCAGGGTGGTCACCCGGAACATTTCGCCCGCCCCCTCACAGTCCGAACCGGTGAGAATGGGCGTGTGCACCCAGGCAAAGCGGCGGCTGTGAAAGAAGTCATGCACGGCCCGTGCCGCTTCGGAGCGGATGCGGAAGGCCGCGCCGTATTTATTGGTGCGGCTGCGCAGGTGGGCGATGGTGCGCAGAAATTCGTCGGAATGACGCTTTTTCTGCAGGGGGTAGGTTTCGGGATCGGCCTTGCCAAAAACCGTGATGGCCGCGGCGCGGACTTCCCACTGCTGGCCCTTGCCCGGCGAGGGCACCAGTTCGCCCTTGACGCAGATGGCGGCGCCGGTGGAGGCATCGCCCAGCGCCTCGTGAGCGGGAGTTCCCGCATCCACGATGCACTGCATATTGGCCAGGCAGGAGCCGTCGTTCACTTCCACAAAGCTGAAGTCCTTGGCATCACGGCGGGTGCGTATCCAGCCGCAAAGCGTCATGTCGCGCTGCGGCGCCGTGGCGGCCAGCGCATCGGCGATAAGCGTGCGTTGCATCATGTCCTTGCCTTGTAAACGGTGAATGGGAAAAAAAGGGGGATAGCGGCACTGTAGCCTGAATGCCGGCAAGGCTCAAGTCATGCCTGCTGCGGCGTGCGGGCTTGGCTTTTGCCCTGACTTTATCTACCATGAAAAAACGTACGCTGCGCTTCCGGCAGGGCTTGTCCTGTCCGGCTGGCCGGCCGGAACAAGGAGATAAGCATGAAAAAACTGTTGTGTGCTGCCGCGCTGGCCCTGTCCCTGGGCTGCCTTTCGCCGTCGCTGGCCGTGCAGGCCGCAGAGGCGGGAACGCCGCAGGCCGGCAAGGCCCAGGCCGACAAGCCTGTCAAGACGCAGGTGCGGGTCACTTCCGTCGCTGTGGTCAACGAGGGCACGGACAGCATCGGTGCGCGCCTGGCCACCCGGCTGAAGGAAACGTTTAATCAGAGCAATCTTTTTGTGCTCAATGAAAAGGACGAACCCAAGCTCCAGCTGCTCATCATGACACAGCCCGAATTTCCCGGCCGCCCGCATGTGGGGTCGGTGTACTCCGTGTGCTGGGTCTTCAAGCAGGGCGAAGGCTACCTCGGCTTCCTGCTGTCCCGTGAAGTGGGCACGCTGAACATGGAAGAAGTGGACGAACTGGTGGCCAAGCTGGTGGAACGTACGGACGGCATTGCCGCCAAGTACGAGAACCTCTGGAAGTAGGCGCATCTTTTACGTCATGGGAGTATGGCGCCACACCGCAGGGTGTGGCGCCATTTTTGCGTCAGGCGGATTGGCGCAGGCCGGCCAGAACAGCGCACGGCCCGCCTGCATTGCCGGGTGCTGCCAGGTCCCCCGCACTGACAGGACAGTGGCGGAAAGTCGCCTGCCGGTAAGGCAACAGGCGAATACGTTACTCAGGGGGCATCAAACGACGGGCTGTCCGGCGCAGGACTTCCGCGTGCTGCCGGGCGGCAGAACACGCGGGGAGACGACGGACAGACTTCTCCCCGCAAAACGTGTTCTGGTATCAGGACTAGAATTCCACACGCAGGCCGGCGCTGATGCCCCAGGGGGTGGAGGCTTTCACACCGTCTTCCCGCTCAAATTCTGCATACAGGCGGGCGTTTTCCGCAAACTGCAGGTCAAGGCCGGCACCGTAATAGACGCGGGTGCCGCGCAAATCATCACTGAATTGCACCCCGTTCACGGTGACGGTCTGGTCGCCAAGGAACTCGTGGTTCACGCCACCCTTGAGATAGGGCTGGAAATAGCGGCCTTCGTCTAGATCCCATTTCTTGCCCAGTACCAGACCGGCGCGGCCGGTGAGGGCGTACATGTCGTCCTGATCCACGTCCATGCCGTTGCTGGTAGTGAAATCCGTGCCCTTCATCCAGTACCAGGCAAGCTGTAGCTGCGGTTCCATAAAAAAGCCGTTGTCAAAGCGAAACATGCGGCCGAACTCCTGGCTGAAGCCGCCGCCATAGGTCGTATAGGAGCCGTGCACGCGCGTGCGGTCCAGCATGCGGGTCTTGAGGTTCTGGTCATACCAGTCCCAGCTCAGCACGGTGTCGGTATACCAGCCGTCGCTGTGCTGCCAGGTGGCGTAGGCCGCCACACCGTAGGAGCGGCTGTCACCGGAGCCGTCGTGCAGGCCGTCGATGCGCTGTTCGGCCCTGGTGATCTGGCCGCGCAGCCCAAAGAGCCATTTGTTGTTTTCATC
Organism: uncultured Desulfovibrio sp.; assembly: GCF_944324505.1. Classification (NCBI taxonomy): domain Bacteria; kingdom Pseudomonadati; phylum Thermodesulfobacteriota; class Desulfovibrionia; order Desulfovibrionales; family Desulfovibrionaceae; genus Desulfovibrio; species uncultured Desulfovibrio sp. The sequence continues at coordinate 356,927 of NZ_CALUWO010000002.1, read as the reverse complement.
CTGCTCTACGAGCCGGTCATAGCCAAAGGATGTGCCGTAGAAATTCTGGCTGAAGTCCACGCCATCCAGACCGGAGAGCCGATTTTCCTGTGTAAAGCCGCGCACCCACAGGCCATCTTTGCCGTTGCCGTAGCGAATTTCCCCCAGGCGCTCGCGCAGGTCGGAAAGCTGCCCCATCCACATGGCATAGGCCGAGGCCATGCCGGACAAGCCCAGCACAGTTTCGCCTGTGGGCGTCTTGTCTCCCTGGCCGGACGCTCCCACGGCACGACGGAGGTACCACTCCCGACCATCCGTGCCCATGCTTCGGTCCGCCAGCTCATAGAAATACAAGCCGTGTTCCACCTTGCCGCCGGCATTGGCCAGGGAAAAGTTCCCGCTGCCTTCCTGCTGTTGCACAATAAAGGTCGCCATGGCCTCCCGCGATGGTTCCGCGCCAGTGGGGTTTACGTAAAGGCGGTGTGTACCGCTGGCATGACCAATGATGATCTGGTCGCTCTTATCGGCATCAATATCCGTATTGACGATAAACAGGCCGTTGTTGCCGTTCAGACTGTCCGCAGTCAGGGTACGGAAGCCCGCAGCGGCAGCGGTATTCTGGTAGGTCATGTCTACGGTGCCGGAGGTGTTCAGGGTGAGTGCGGAAACCGGCGAGCTGTCGGTCATGTTCCAGTGTGCTGCACTGTCGAAGGTAAGGTCGATCTTGCTGCCCACATTGCCTAGAACATTTCTGCCGGTAAAAAAGGAATTTTTGTTCAGAAGATGAACGCTGATGCTATTTGTGGTGGCGGGGCTGTCCGTTGTTGTATCATAGGCATTGCCCCAGATGGAGGCGGTGTCCGTCTGTCCGGCCACAATATTGCCTTCAAGCTGGACAATGGCTTCGGTATTGCGGGACGAATTCACTGTGATGGTTGAGGCCTCTTCCCAGGTATTGCCGACGGCGTTGAGGACAACACGTCCCTTGGCCTGGAGGCCCTGCTGAAAGTCCAGGTGGCTGCCCGCCCGCGCCAGAGCCGAAATGGCAACGGCATCCTCATCGGCGGTTGTGTGATAGGCCACATGACCCGTAAAGGTGGCTGATGATCTCCAGTAGGCATAGGTACCGATGGACTCCACATCATTCCCCATGGACATAGTGCTGATGTCGGCGCTGGTAAATGTGGCATTTTCAATGTTATTTAGAAAAATTCCATAGTTGGACACAGCATTGGGAAAGTCCTGGAGGCTGGTTTTGTTTTCATATTCACGGGCGCCGGACGCCGTGATGTGAAGATGTCCGTCCACTGTGAGAGCGGATGCCTCTCCATTCGTATGCTGTAGATTAATGCCCACGGCGTTGTTGCCACCTTCTACCGTGATGTCCAGATCTCCCTTGAAGTGAAGATCGGCATCGTCGGCAGCCCAGCCGGCAAATGCGTATTTCTGATCCGAGTAGCGATTTGCTATACCGTAGGTATAGTAGGGGGCATCCTTGACCAGAATGGAGGTATTGCCGCCAACGGTCAAGCTGGCGTCCTCTTGGGCCAGAATCCCTGTGGAGCGATTTCCGTGCAGCATGGTGATGTCGAGGTCGCCATCCAGTACAAGGGTGGAACCTTCACCAGAAAGCGAGATACCCTTCTGGGAGTTGAGACCATAATCTTCGTCAGCAGCAGCCGGAGGGTACACGTCTGTATGCCGATAATTATCCACAAAAATGGTGGTATCACCGCCCACATGCATGGTCCCGCCGCTTTGGATATGGATACCCTGACGTGTCGTTTCGATTTTCGAACCGGTAAAATGCTCGGGAATGACTGAGATGGATAGATTGTCGCGTATGGCAAGATCACTCCTGCTCCAGACAAGAACACCCGTTCCGAATTCCTTATTGTTATATAGACATGTTCCCTCGTTTGGCCTGAAATTCTCTTCCGTAAAATTTTTATCAGAGAGTGAGCCTGTCGCAGTAATATCTATTGTTACACTTCCGTCATATATTTTGGAATAACCGTCTGGGTGATTGTCATCAGCACGAAAATGGATGTTTTTTTGTGTAAGTGTAACATCGGCGGCTACAGCTTGATATGTCAGTCCGGAGAATGTTCCCCATGCCAGCAGCAGGATGCCCGCCATTTCCGGCTGCAGACATTTTTTCAGAATAACTAAGTACGTCAATTGAATTTTTTCAACAACATATTGCAGCATCTCTTCCCCCATGTTGTTTGTCTGAAAAGTATTATGGATGCGTTGAAAACCATGTACTTTTCAGAAATGAACGGCGAAAAAGTGTACTTTTTCGTCATGGGGGAGTTTTCGCTCCTAATATTTTTATTCTTTACAGAATATACAGTTATTGGTATATTTTTAAAAAATGTTATAACGTGTCGAAAATGTACACAATATTGTCAGTACATATCTATGTGTTATGACAGGCGTTTTGCCCGATAGCGGAAGGTTGATCGGGCCATGCCGCAGCGTCTGGCGGCCTCGCCGGCCGAAATGAGGCCTTGCTCCCACAGCGAGCGAATCTCCTCGAAATTGTGGGGGAGCGGCCGGGGCTCCCGCCCGAAGCGGATGCCCCGCAGGCGGGCTGCTGCTATGCCCTCGGCCTGGCGCCGGCGGATGTTTTCCCGCTCGTTCTGCGCCACAAAGGACAATATCTGTAGCACCAGATCGGCGATGAAGGTGCCCATGAGGTTCTTGTCGTGGCGGGTGTTGAGCAGCGGCATGTCGAAAACCTGAATATCCACCCGCAGTTTGCGGGTCAGCAGACGCCACTGTTCCAGTATTTCCTCATAGTTTCTGCCCAGCCGGTCGATGCTGGTGATGCAGAGCATGTCGCCCGGTCGCAGGCAGGACAGAAGACGCCGGTACTGTGGCCGGATGAAGTTTTTGCCTGATATCTTGTCCACAAATATCTGTGCCATGGGTATGTCGTGATGGCGCATAGCCATAAGCTGGCGGCCTTCATTTTGATCGCCACTGGATACGCGAGCATAGCCGTATATTTTTCCCATTGCTGTTCTCCTCGATGTTGAGATTGCAGGACGCAGGCCGCTTCTGGAGAGAGGCGGCAGACCGGTTAACCAAAGACAAACCGCCTCTTTTCCGAAAAGAAAAGAGGCGGTTTGCAGCAGAAAACGGGGAGGGGAGGATCGGCGCGGCGAAAGAGAAGATTATCCGCCGTGGCGCAATACAAACAGACGGGCGGCCAGGGCTTCCAGCACACGGGCGGGCGTGACGTTGAAAGCCAGGGCTTCCTGGGCTTCGGCAAGCCAGCTGGCACATTGGGCACGGGCGCGGGCGTCCAGGGAGAGCAGGGCCATGTCCAGCAGGCTGTGGCTGTCGGCCTGCCCGGCCAGCACCCGGCTCAGGGACTTCTGGCAGGCCAGCAGGATGCGGCCTGTCAGCGGGGCGTCCAGGGCATTGCGGGCGCCGCTTTTTTCAAACAGGCCCCGGCCGCTGGTGAGAAATTCGCCCAGGGCCTCTTCCCACGGCAGGACCTGCGCATCGCGGGTCTGGCTGTCCGGCCAGGGCAGCGTCAGGCAGAGAGAGCGGGAAACCAGCGTGGGCAGCAGCTGTTCGCGTTGTGCGGCCAGCAGCACAAAGCGGGTATCGGGCGACGGTTCCTCCAGGCTCTTGAGCAGGGCATTGGCCGCTTCGTCCCGCGTGAGGGACAGGCCCATGAGGATGACAACGCGCGGACCAGGCCCGTGGGGAGCATCGCGCAGGCGGCTCTTGAGCAGGCGCACCTGCTCCATATTGAAGGCCCGTACAAGGCCGGGGTTTTCCTCGTCTTCCCGGTTGCTGATGCGTCCGTCGTAGGCCAGCATGTCCAGGTGCTCGCCCGTGCCGGTTTGCAGGCAGGTGGGGCAGTGCAGGCAGGGTGTGCCCTGGGGCAGCGGCTGCGGACATTTGAGGCGGCAGGCCCACCAGCGGGCCATGTCCAGCCGCTGTTCTTCCGTGCCGCCTTCCAGCAGCAGGACCTGCGGCGGGCGCTGGCCCAGACGGCTCAGCGCGAGCAGCAGATGCCGGAAGGCATCATCTGCCAGGGAGGCAAAGAGCGTGGGTGCGGTCATGGGCTATCCGGGAGATGCCGGCGGGGCATGGCGCCGGCCGTGAACAAAAAAGGCCCGGCAGCTGGCCGGGCCTTGGCATGATTGTCGTGGTTAGCGGACCATGGTGGCCTTGCGGTCCGGCCCGACGGAAACAATGGACACGCGCACGCCGCTCAGTTCTTCAATGCGCGTAATGTAGTCACGCACAGGCTGCGGGAGCTGATCGTAGCTGGTGCAGTCGCTGATGTCCTCGTCAAAGCCGGGCAGTTCCTCGTAAATGGGGGTGACACGGCCCAGGGCGCCTTCCATCTGCGGCATGTATTCCAGGCGCTGGCCGTCCAGCTCGTAGGCCACGCAGATGCGGAGTGCGGGCAGCCCCCGCAGCACGTCCAGCTTGGTCAGGGCCATGTCGGTCATGCTGTTGAGGCGCACGGTTTCGCGCAGCACCACGGTATCCAGCCAGCCGCAGCGACGGGGCCGGCCCGTGGTGGCGCCGAATTCGTGCCCCTGCGTGCGCAGGTAGTTGCCGGTATCGTCTTCCAGTTCCGTGGGGAAGGGGCCGGAACCGACACGGGTGGTATAGGCCTTGACGATGCCCAGGATGCGATCCAGGGCGCGGGGGCCTACGCCGCTGCCCGCCGCAGCGGAGCTGGCCACGGTATTGGAAGAGGTCACATAGGGATAGGTCCCGTGATCGACATCCAGATGGATGCCCTGTGCCCCTTCAAAAAGAATGTCCTGCCCCGCATTCTGGGCCTTCTGGATGGCTGCGGACACATCGGTGAGGTAGGGGGTCAGGCGTTCTGCCTGGGCCAGCAGGGTCGAGACCACTTCGTCCGCATCCAGGACGGGGAAGTGGTACAGGTCGCGCAGCAGCACGTTTTTTTCCAGCAGGGCATGGCGCACCTTTTCGCGCAGCAGATCGGGCTGGGCAAGGTCCCCGGCGCGCACGCCGATGCGGGCCACCTTGTCTTCATAGCAGGGGCCGATGCCGCGGCCGGTGGTGCCGATCTTCTTGCCGGCGCGCTTGGCTTCGCGCGCCTGGTCCATGGCCTTGTGATAGGGCAGGATCAGATGGGTCTTGGGACTGATGCCCAGGCGGGCAGGCGATACGTCCACCCCCTTGGCAGCCAGGGCGTCCACTTCCGTAAGGAAGACTTCCGGGTCCAGCACAACGCCATTGCCGATGAGGCAGACCTTGTTTTCATGCAGGATGCCGGAGGGGATGAGATGCAGGATGGTTTCCCTGCCGTCCACCTTGATGGTGTGCCCGGCGTTGTTGCCGCCCTGAAAGCGCACGATGAGGTCGCTTTCGGCACTGAGCATATCCACGATTTTGCCCTTGCCCTCGTCGCCCCACTGGGCGCCGATGATCACTGTATTAGCCATGCTTACCTCGTCCTCCACACGGGGGGATAAAAAAGGGGGGCCGTGCCCCACGCGCAATTCCTTTGATATTCCCTATCCTGTCCGGGGCGGCAAGTCAAACCGGCGGGGGTCAGTCCTTGTGCTGTGCCGGCTGAAAGGGCAGCACCCGGCAGGTATGGGGCGGGCGTTCCGCTGTTTCGTCGTGTGCCGGCTGGCTGTCTGCCGGGCTGTCCAGGTGGAAGGCGGCAAGGGGGGACGGCGGGGGCGGGCTGCCCTTTTCCGCATGTTCCGTGCGGACCTGGGCAGACCAGTAAAAGTTGAAGAGCTGGTTCTTCATGTGCTTGGCCTGGATCAGCGAAAAGATGAGCACCGCCTCTTCCCAGCGCTTGGTGGGTTCAAAGCGGCTGGCAATGGTGGCGTACTTGTTCCAGAGCGACATGAGCGAGGCCTCGTCAACGGCATCCAGCTGGCGGGCAATGCGGGCAAGCAGCTTTTCCATAAATCCTCCCGAGCCTCTTGTACGGTCTTGCCGGGCGGGCGTCAAATGCCCGTGCTGGCCTTGCGGGCCGCTTTTTGCTATGCAGGGACGGTGCCGCCCCTGCGCCGTCCGGCATTGTTCTGGCCGGCCGGCAGGACGGGCGTGAAGAGACAGTTACTTCGGGAGGAACCACGATGCGCGATCTCAAGGCCATGTACAAGAATGTCCAGAAAGACGTTTTTCCTGATACCATGACCATCCTGCTGGGAGAGGAAAAACTGATCTACAGAAAACGTACCTGGACGCTGGACGGGGAAGAAAAGGGCCTGCGCTACGGCGAAAATCCCGATCAGCCCGCCGCGCTCTACGAACTGGTGGACGGCGGCATCACCTGCGGGGGCCTGCGCTGGCGCGGTCCGGGGCAGGGCATTGTTTCTGCGCTTACCGAGGCGCAGATGATCCAGGCGGGCAAGCATCCCGGCAAGACCAATCTTACGGATGTGGATAACGGGGCCAATATTCTGCAATATCTCACCGATCGCCCGGCGGCCATCATCCTCAAGCACAACAATCCCTGCGGCGCGGCCTGGGCCGAGGAGGGCGTGGCCACGGCGCTGGAGCGTGCCTTCTGGTGTGACCGCATTGCGGCCTTCGGCGGGGCGGTGGTGACCAACCGTGCCTTTACCCGCGAGGCGGCCGAAATGGTGGCGGCCAGCTATTTCGAGGTAGTGGCGGCCCCGTCCTTTGAAGAGGGCGTGGTGGACATCCTCAAGAGCCGCAAGAATCTGCGCATCATGGAACTGCCCGGTCTGGGCCGCCTGGAAGAGCTGACGGCGTCCTCCTTCCTGGACATCAAGAGCCTGGCTGACGGCGGCATCGTGGTGCAGAAATCCTTTGTGAACCGCATCCTGCGCAATGAGGATTTTCTGCCCGCGGCCGCCACGGACAAGAACGGGCTTTCCGTGGCTGCCCGCATGCCCACACCGGCGGAAATGGCCGACCTGCGCTTTGCCTGGGCCGTGGAAGCGGGGGTGACCTCCAATTCCGTCATCTATGCCCGCAACGGCGCCACTGTGGCCATTGGTACGGGTGAGCAGGACCGCGTGGGCTGTGTGGAACTGGCCGCCCACAAGGCCTATACCAAGCATGCCGATGTGCTGGCCTTCCGTGAGCACGGCCTGTCGCTCTACGAATTGCAGCAGAAGGCCGCCACGGACCCGGCCCTTGACGAGGCCCTGCAGGATATCGAACGGCGCACCCGGGAAGCCCGGGGCGGTCTTGCGGGATCGGTGCTGGTGTCGGACGGTTTCTTCCCCTTCCGGGATGGCGTGGATGCGGCCATGAAGCAGGGGGTCACGGCCATTGCCCAGCCCGGCGGCTCGCTGCGGGATGCGGAAGTCATCATGGCCTGCAACGAGGCCAGCCCGCAGGTGGCCATGGTCTTTACCGGCCAGCGTTCCTTCAAGCACTAGGAGCGGCCGTTGCACAGCGAGCATTCCTCAGCGGCAGCCTGCCCGGCAGGGAACGGCGGCATGACGTCCTTGCAGCTTTCCCTGCCGCGCCTGTGCGTGTCTGCCGTGTCCGGCGGAGGCGGCAAGACCCTGTTTTCTCTGGGGCTGGCGCGTCTGCTGCGGCAGCGCGGTCTGCGGGTCCGCCCGTTCAAGAAGGGGCCGGACTATATTGATGCTGCCTGGCTGTCCCAGGCCTGCGGGCGGGCGGCCTGCAATCTGGATCCCTTCTTTCTGGATGCCGACGGTCTGCGGCGGCTGTTTGCCCATGCCGCCGGGCAGGACCGGCCCGGCATGGCGCCGGACGTGGACCTGGCCCTGCTGGAAGGCAATCGCGGCCTGTATGACGGCCTGGATGTGCAGGGCAGCTGCTCCACGGCGGCGTTGGCCCGCACGCTGGACTGTCCTGTGGTGCTCAGCCTCAACTGCACCAAGATGACGCGCACGGCCGCTGCCGTGGTGGCCGGCCTGGCCCGTTTCGAGCCGGGCGTGCGCGTGGCGGGGGTCATTCTGGGGCAGACAGCCTCCACGCGCCACGAAAGCATCCTGCGGCGGAGCATTGAAGCCTATACGGATGTGCCTGTCCTGGGCTGTCTGCCCAGGCAGCGCCAGAATCCCCTGCCGGAACGGCACATGGGGCTGGCCTCGCTGGAGGGCGACAGCTTTTCGGCCGAGACGGAAGCCGTGCTGGACGGTCTGGCCTCGCTGGTGGCGGAACATGTGAATGTGGAGGCTGTGCTGGAGGTGGCCCGCTCGGCGGCCCCGCTGACGGTGCCGTTGCCCGAAGGCTGTGCCGATGCGGCCGAGGCCCTGTTCGGCCCTGCCCGGCTCCCGAAGGCTGCGCCGCGTATCGGCTATGTGCGCGATGCGGCGCTCTGGTTCTACTATCCGGAAAATCTGGAGGCCCTGCGCCGGGCCGGGGCGCAGTTGGTGCGCCTGTCCCTGCTGGACCCGGCGCCCTGGCCGGAGCTGGACGGCCTCTATCTGGGAGGCGGCTTTCCCGAAGACTTTGCCGCCGGGCTGGCGGCGTCTCCTCACCTTGCCCGCCTGCCTGATCTGGCGGCAGCGGGCCTGCCCGTCTTTGCGGAATGCGGGGGCTTCATGGTGCTGGCTGCGGCGCTGGAGCGGGATGGCGTGCGCCATGCCATGAGCGGCCTTTTTCCCGTGTGCGCGCAGTTCTGTGCCCGTCCGCAGGGGCTGGGCTATGTGGAAGGCCGTCTGCTGCGGGATACGCCCTATTTCAGGGCAGGTGAGGTCCTGCGCGGGCACGAATTCCATTTTTCGCGTTGTCTTCCCCTGACGGCGGCGCCGCTGGACACGGCGCTGGAGCTGCGCCGGGGCGTGGGCATGGGCGGGGGACGGGATGCCCTGGTGCGCGGGCGCGTGTGGGCATCCTATACGCATTGCTTTGCTCCGGCCGTGCCGCAATGGGCCGGCCGCTTTGTGGCAGCGGCCGCCACCTTTGCCGCGGAACGGGCGCACGACTGACGCCGGGGCACGCCCCCGCGCCATGGCATGGCCTGCAGACAGCAAAGCCGCCGGGTGATCCGGCGGCTTTTTTGTGCGGGAAAGGAAGAACGGCAGCCTAGTCGCTGAAGCGGCCCACGATGATGTCATCCAGGGCGCGCTTGGGCACGTGATGCACCTGCTGCGCGTCGCGCCAGTAGGCAACGGAGCCGTCTGGCGGCAGGGGTGCGATACGGCGTTCTTCCTTGGCAACGCCCAGACCGAGCATGAGTTCGATTTTGTAGCCCTGCGGCACCTGGAGCAGGGCCTGCATCTTGGGATGATTGAAGCTGACGATGATGCAGCAGCCCCAGCCGCGCGAGGTGGCGGCCAGCTGGATGGTCTGGGCCGCGATGCCGGCATCGATGAAGGTCAGCTCGCGGGCATCCTCCGGCACCAGCATGGCAATGAAGCCCGTAGGGCGTTCACCGGGGAAGGGGCCGCCCCAGTCCTTGAGGGCGCCGGCCCAGGTGGTCAGCGGAAAGGCCGCCTCCACGGTTTTGCCGCTGACCAGGATGTAGCGCAGCACCTGCGCATTGCGGGCGCTGGGCGTGACGCGGGCGCAGTCGGTGAGCCATTCCAGGTCAGAAAGATGCAGAGGCTGTTCTTCCACAAAGCGGCGGCAGGTGCGGGCCGTGGTCACAAGGGTTTTGAAATCCATGGGATGCCCCCTAGCTGTGCTGCTGGGTATGATTGAAGGCCAGTGAGTACAGGTGGTGGAAAAAGTCCACATATTCCACGGAAACGTGGTCCGGCACCTTGATGCGGGCGGGCGCAAAATTGAGAATGCTGGTCAGGCCGGCATCCATGAGGTGCTGGGCGGCGCGCTGGGCACGTTCCGGCGGGGTGGTGATGATGCCGATTTCGATGTGCAGCTCGGCTACCATGCCCTTGAGGTCCTTGGTGCAGTGCACTTCCAGGCCGTGAACGATTTCCCCGATCTTGAAGGGGTCGCAGTCGAACAGGCCCACGATATTGAAACCGCGGGAGCGGAATTCGCCGTGATTCAGAATGGCCTTGCCCAGATTGCCCACTCCGATGAGGGCCATGCGCCATTCGCGGTCCACCCCCAGGGCGGAGGTGATGGAGGCAATGAGCGATGTGATGTGATAGCCGACGCCGCGGATGCCGAACTCGCCGAAATAGGCGAGGTCCTTGCGTACCTGCGAGCCGTTGACGCCACAGGCCTCGGCCAGGGGGTTGGAGGAAATGACCTCCACACCGTCCCGGGAAAGATTTTCAAGAACCTGTACGTAGGTGGCCAGGCGCTGGATGGTGGCGCGCGGTATGTGCTTGCTCTTTGGTTGGGAAACCATGAGGATATCCTGTTGATAAAAACACGTGTTGTGAAATAAAGTTTTTGTTACAATACTGCAAAACGCCGGGCGCTGCAAGTGCTGTGTGCCCATCAGGGCACGTTTGCCCATGGCGGCCGTGCGCGGAAAAGTGCCCGCCCGTCAGCATGTTGGGGCCGGATACAGGTGCTCAATGGCGGGCAGATGCCCTGTCGCGGGCACGGCATGCGGGCAGAATGGCCCGGTAGCGTGCCCGCGGACGAGCAGAAAGGGAGAACCGTCACAGGTCGGTTCTCCCGTAAAAGGGGGCGTCCGTCGCCGGTTAGTTGGCGGGGTAGGGGCGCTGGGGCGCGTCAAGGGCCATGGCCAGACATTCGTCCAGCGTGGGATGCGCGTACATGAAGTCCTGCGAATAGCCGTGCCGGGCGCCGTGCAGCACCAGCAGCTCGGCGGCCGTGACAAGGTGCGACACATCATGCCCCACGGCGGCCATGCCCACCAGCTTGCCGTCGCAGCGCACGGCCTTGGCAAAGCCGCTGATGTCGCCATGGGCCTGGGCAATGGCATTGGCGCTCAGGGGCGCCACGGAAACCGTCACCTTGCCCCGCGCCGCCGCAGCGCGCGCCGTGAGGCCCACACGCATGACTTCGGTGCTGCCGTAGACGCAGGCCGGCACAGGACCGTCATCATAGGGCGCATGGATCTGTCCCAGCAGCAGGCGGGAGACATACAGGGCCTGATGCTCGGCCGCATGGGCAAGCTGCACGCGCCCGTTCACATCGCCCACGGCATAGACATGGGGGGCTGCCTGCAAATAGGTGTCCACCATCACAGCGCCGCGCCGGTCAAGGGTGCAGCCCAGCTTGTCGCAGTCCAGGCCGGCGGTATTGGGCGACCGTCCCACGGCCATGAGGGCGCGGGTGGCCGTGAATATCTGGCCGTTTTCCAGCATGAGCACCGCCTGGCCGTCCCGGCTTTCCAGCGAGGTGGCCCGGATGCCGCAGATGACCGACTGCCCCTTTTTCTTGCAGGCACGGGCCATTTCGGCGGCAATATCATCATCTTCGGCAGGCAGGATGTGCGGGGCCGCCTCCACGATGGTGATGCGGCTGCCCAGCGCGCTGTAGACATCGGCCAGTTCCAGGCCGATGACCCCGCCCCCCACGATGAGCAGACTGTCCGGAATGTCCGACGAGGCCAGCAGGTCGGTGCTGTCCAGCACGGCCAGGTGGTCGGCGGCCAGACCGGGAAAGGCGGCTGGGCGGGAACCGGTGGCAATGATGATGTCCGCAGCGCGGACATGATGGCTGCCCTCGTTGCCGTCCACGCGGACAAGCCCCGGTTCAAGGCAGGTGGCATGCCCTTCCATCACGGTGATGCCGGCAGCGGTCAGCTGCTTGCTCAGGGCCTGGCGCGTTCCGCTGACAAAACGCCGCATGCGCGTGTGCATGGCCGGAAATTCCAGGGAAACATCGCCGGAGAGCACCCGCAGCTTGTTCAGGGCCTGCACGCTGGCCCGGGTGGTGACGGCCCCCAGCAGCATCTTGGTGGGAATGCAGCCGCGATTGAGGCAGGTGCCGCCCAGTTCCGCGCTTTCCACCAGAACGACGGATTTGCCTTCAGCGGCCAGCAGGCGTGCGGCACGCGTTCCGGCGGGGCCGCCGCCGATGATGCAGACATCGCAGGTCATGGTTTCTCCTTGGGAGAGGATCCGCTCCGGGCGGATCGAAAAGAAGTTATTTGCCGTCCTTCATGCGGAAATCCACCCGGATCTTGAACAGTCTGGTGGCCGGCAGATTGAGAATGGGGACCCCCGTGCGGGCAGTGATCTGATCCAGGGTGTGCTGCACGTCCTCGCGAGAGGGGCCGATGCAGGTGAACCAGATATTGTAGCGGTGCTCGCGCAGATAGTTGTGCGTCACGCCCGGGCAGGCGTTGACCGCGGCCACAAAGGCGTCCATCTTGTCATCGTCCACCTTGGCAGCGCAGAGGGTGGAGACAAAGCCCAGCTTGGAGGACTGAAAATTGGCCCCCAGCCGGCGGATGATGTGGCGCTGGCGCAGGGAGCGGATGCGCTCAAAGGCTTCCTGCTCGCTGATGCCCACCATGGTTCCCAGGTCGGCATAGGGGCGGGGCGTCAGGGGAAAGGCAGTCTGGATAATGTCCAGCAGCTGCCTGTCCAGGGCATCCAGGGTCACCGGTTCGGGAGAAAAGGTGGCGCCGTCGGGCACGGGCTGCGTGGTGTGTGGCATGGTTCTCCTTGCAGGCGGGGCAGCCCGCCATGGCGGGCCGCCCCTGGACAATCCGGCGGGCTAGCGGGCCTGCCGTTTGGGTTCGTAGGTGCACAGGGGTTCAGGCCCCATGTGATTGCCGGTCATGCTCCAGGCACGGGCGCGGCAGCCGCCGCAGACCTTGTGGAATTCGCAGACGCCGCATTTGCCCTCGTAGGCGGACTGGTCGCGGAACTGCCGGAAGTAGCTGCTGTTGCGCCAGATTTCCGGGAAGGGCGTTTCCCGGATGTTGCCGCAGTTCAGCTCCAGGTAGCCGCAGGGCTGCACCTGCCCCGTATGACTGATGAAGCAGAAGCCCGTGCCGCCCAGGCAGCCGCGGGTCAGGGCATCCATGCCGAAGGTGTCGGGCGTGACGGCAATGCCTTCCTCGTGGGCGCGCTGCCGCATGATGCGGTAATAGTGCGGCGCACAGGTGGCCTTGAGGTGCATGCTGGTGGTCTTGCGGAAGTCATAGAGCCAGTGCAGCACGTCCTCGTACTCCTGGGCGCTGATGACCTGATCGGCCAGACCGGAGGCCCGGCCCATGGGCACCAGCAGGAAGATGTGCCACGCCGCGGCTCCGATGCGTTCGCACAGGTGGAAGATATCCCGGAAGCTGTGCAGATTGTTGCGGGTCACCGTGGTATTGATCTGGAAGGGCACCCCTGCCTGCTTGAGGTAGTCGATGCCCCGCATGGAGGCCTCGAAGGCGCCGGGCACGCCGCGGAAGTCGTCATGACTGGCGGCATCGGCCCCGTCAATGGAGATGGAGACCCGCTCCACACCGGCATCGCGGATTTTCTGTGCCAGTTCCGGCGTGATGAGGGTGCCGTTGGGCGAAAAGGCGCAATGCAGTCCCTTGCCGTGGGCATAGGCCACCAGGTCATAGACATCGGGGCGCATCATGGGATCGCCGCCGGTGAAAATGATGATGGGATTGCCCACCTCGGGGAAGGTGTCGATGAGGGCCTTGGCCTCTTCGGTGGACAGCTCGCCCGGATAGGGTTCCGGGTGCGCCTCGGCCCGGCAGTGCTTGCAGGCCAGGTTGCAGGAGCGGGTCACCTCCCAGGCAATGAGCTTGCAGGTGGGGGAGCCGTCGGGCAGCAGGCGCGGCCTGCCGCCGGGATGGCCTCCCGGCTTTCCCCCTGGATGTCCCCCCGGATGCCCGGGGTGTCCGCCGGGATGTCCGGCTGCGGGATGTGCGGTATGTCCGTCCATTAGCGAACCAGCCTTTTTTCCAGCAGGGTTTCCGTGAAATAGGTAATGAGCATCTTGGCGCCGGCCCGCTTCAGGCCCAGCAGGCTTTCCAGCATGACGGCCTCTTCATCGATCCAGCCGTTGATGCCCGCTGCCCGGATCATGGCATATTCGCCGCTGACCTGATAGGCGCACAGGGGCACATCCGTCAGATCGCGCACCTGGCGCAGGATGTCCATATAGGGACCGGCCGGCTTGACGATGAGGCAGTCTGCCCCTTCGTCCAGGTCCGCCAGGGCTTCGATGCGGGCTTCGCGGGCATTGCAGGGATCCATCTGATAGGCCTTGCGGTCACCGCAGGCAGGGGCGGATTCGGCCGCCTCGCGGAAGGGACCGTAGAAGGCGGAGGCATATTTCACGGCATAGGACATGATGGGCGTCATGCTGTAGCCGGCCTCGTCCAGCGCCTGGCGGATGGCGGCCACGCGCCCGTCCATCATATCCGAGGGCGCCACCATGTCCGCGCCGGCCGCCACATGGCTCACGGCGGTCTTGGCCAGCAGGGGCAGGGTGGGATCATTGAGCACGGCCCCTTCGGGGGTCAGCACGCCGCAGTGCCCATGGCTCATGTATTCGCACAGGCAGACGTCGGTAATGACATACAGGTCGGGCCAGCGCTTCTTGAGCCGGCGGACGGCCTGCTGTACGATGCCGTCTTCGGCATAGGCGCCCGAGGCCTTTTCGTCCTTGACGGCCGGAATGCCAAAGATGATGGTGGCCTTGAGGCCGTTATTCACGGCCTTTTCCACCTGCTTTTCCAGTTCGTCCAGCGACAGCTGGTACTGGCCGGGCATGGCGCTGATTTCCTTGCGGAAGTGGGGATCGTCATGTTCCACCACAAAGTAGGGCATGATAAGGTCTTCAGCCAGCAGGGGCGCGGTTTCGCGCACCATTTCGCGCACCCGGGCAGAGCTGCGCAGGCGGCGACCACGATGAAAGCTTTGCATGATATACCTCGATGCGGGAAAATCCCGCGGTTGTGGACTGATACGATCAGGCTGTCCTGATGTGCGAGGCACTATAGCTCAAAATGACGCAGGGGAAAAGTGGACCATCACACAAAGCCGCCGCCCGCACGGCGGCCGTTCCCAGGAGAATCTCCCATGGAAGAACGCAATGACATGAAGGGACGACGCGGCCTCCAGCGCCTGCGGAATGCCGTACGCTATTCGCTGGACGGGTACAGGGCCGCCTGGCAGGACGAGGAGGCCTTTCGTCAGATTGTTCTGCTGGCGGTGGCGGGCATGCCGCTGGCCTGCTGGCTGGGGGAGAGCTGGAGCGAGCGGATAGTGCTGGTACTGCCCCTGGTGATCTGCCTGCTGGTGGAATTGCTCAACAGCGCCATTGAAAACGTGGTGGACCGTATTTCGCTGGAGCGCCATCCCCTGTCCAAAAAGGCCAAGGACATGGGCAGCGCGGCGCAGTTCACGGCCCAGTGCTTTCTGGCCGTGGTCTGGCTGGGCTTTCTGCTGGCGCGTGTGCTGGACTGACGGTCGGCCGTCTTTCGCTGGGGTCGCTCGCCACGTTTCTCCCCGTGACCCCGGGCAAGGTTCCTCTTTCTTCTGACTATACTGTGCACATATCGGCACTGGCAGAGGCGCATGCCTTACGGACGCTTTTGCGGCTCCGTGCGGTCTGTGCGGGGGCACTGTCCCTGCGGCGCCATGGCCGGGCAGCCCAGCAGGCGGCGCAGATAGTAATGCATCTTGCAGCGGGTCAGGCCGGGCAGGTCGCGGCCGTCAAAATGGTGCCGCTGCCCCTTGGTATAGACCAGGAAGGGAACCTGGCCGGAATTGCCCGGGGCGTAGGAGCGGTGGTCGCCCCAGAGGATGAGCATGGTGCCTGAGGGCAGTTTTTCCACATAGCGTTTCAGGGCGGCATCCGTATCGTGGGCCAGCGTGAGAAAGGCAGCGCGTGGAGACGAGGTGAAACGCCGGTCTTTGGTGACCAGATGCACATATTCGGGCAGATGCATGCTCATGGTGATGATAAACTGGACAAAGGGACCAGAAGGCATCTTGCGGGCAGCATAGTCGAAAAGATCGCTGTCTCTGACGACGCCTGCCCACCAGCAGTCCAGCGGCCTGACACCGGCAGCACGCATGACCTCGATGTCATGGTAGCGCGTGAAGCCCTGCAATTTGTACGCTGCCTTGAGGTTCATATACTCGGCAGGAAGACCGTGGAAGACTTCCACGGGGCGGCCTCCCGCGGTCAGATGCGGGATAAGGCTGCGCGGATAGTCCTTTTCGTATTCGTAATGAACAATATCTGTGCTGGCTTCCAGGCCGTTGAAGATTTCAAAGTCGGAATTGGCAGAAGCCAGTTTCTTGATGCCGTTCAGACGAAGCAGGATGGCGTCCGGGAGCAGGGAGCGCAGAAAGGGCATGACAGGCTGCCCGTCCACGTTCATTTCCAGCAGTTCAAAGTCAAGGGATTCCACCTGTACCAGTGCCACCTGTGAAGGGCTTGCGGGGAGAGGCAGGGTTTCCGTTCCCGCAGCAGAACAGATTTGGGCGGGAGCATGAACCGGAGAGAAGGCTGCGCCTGATCCTGCTTCCAGCAGAAAGGTGGACAGATAGCCCCGGTACTTGAGAGAGCGGCGCGCCGGAGGCTCAAAGAGGGATCGGCCTTCGCCCGTCACAAATTCCGGCGAGAACTGCCGGGGCGGCTGGATCAGGCAGGCGTTGCATTGCGCCGCCAGCAGGATGCAGGCCGGAATGAGGGCCGGCCAGCGCCGCCTGTGGCGGGGAATGTGGCCGCAAAGCCACCACTGCGCAATAAGGAAGAGTGACAGAATGCCCAGGGCGGCAACATCGAGATAGCTGTACAGACTGCGCAGATCCATGCCCAGTATCTGTTTGCTGCCGTGAAGGACGGCGGCAAGCGTCGGCGGCATGCCCATGCAGGAGGCATAGCTGAGACAGAAGAGAGAAAACAGGCTTTGCAGCAGACTCATTGCTCGCAGCAGGCCCCGGCTACAGAGCAGCACAAGCAGCAGGGCCGCCGCTACGTCCATAAGGATGAGTCCCTGCACATCAATGCCGCTCAGATGCTGCGTCAGCAGGCTCTGGCCGGCCATGGTCAGGGTCAGCAGAAGGGAAACGACACTACCGGAAAGGGAGGCAGGCAGGCGCATAGTGCGTCCTTTACAGCATGGGAAGGGCGTTGCCGCCGGGTGTCACGGGAAGGTTTGGGGGCGTACCGGGCGGGCTGCTGCCCCCGGGAGTAGGGGGCAGCCTTTCCCGGCCGCCCGGCGCCGCAGGGGCGCCGGACGTGCCGGGCGGAAAGGCGGGAATTACAGGCCGATTTCCTCGTCCGTGAGGTAGCAGGCCGGGTCCTGCGCCCATTCGTCGCCATAGTAGGCTTCGGCGCGGGCACGGAAGTTGCCGCCGCAGATGTTGAGGAAGCGGCACTTGGCACAGCGGCCCTTCACATAGGCCTTCTTGTCCTTGAGCTTGTGCAGCAGTTCGATGTTGGGATCATCCCAGATCTGGGAGAAGGGGCGCTCCAGCACATTGCCGAAGACGTGATTGCGCCAGAACTGGTCGGCATGCACCTTGCCGTCCCAGGAGATGCAGCCGATGCCGCGGCCGGAGTTGTTGCCCTCGTTGTATTGCAGCAGCTCAAACACTTCTTCGGCGCGCTTGGGATCTTCGCGCTTGAGGCGCATCCAGACGTAGGGGCCGTCGGCGTGATTGTCCACGGTGAGGATTTCCTTGGGCTGGCCGGCATCGAAGCAGGCGCGGGTCTCGTCCATGATGAGGTCCAGCACCTGGCGGGTTTCGGCATGGTCCAGGTCTTCCTTGATGAGTTCGGAGCCGCGGCCGGAATAGACCAGGTGATAGAAACAGGCGCGGGGCACCTGGCGTTCGCGCAGCAGGCGGAAGATACCGGGAATTTCGGCCACGTTACGCTTGTTGATGGTGAAGCGCAGGCCCACCTTGAGACCCTCTTCCTGACAGTTGGCAATGCCTTCCAGGGCCTTTTTGAAGGCGCCCGGTACGCCGCGGAAGTGATCATGCACCGCTTCCATGCCGTCCAGGGAAATGCCCACGTAGGAAAGCCCCACCTGCTTGAGCTGGCGGGCCTTTTCCTTGGTGATGAGGGTACCGTTGGTGGAAATGACCGCACGCATGCCCTTGGCCGTGGCATGGCTGGCCAGTTCCACCAGGTCCTTGCGCACCAGCGGTTCGCCGCCGGAGAAGAGCATGACCGGCGCGCCGTAGGCGGCCAGGTCGTCAATCATGGCCTTGGCTTTTTCGGTGGAAATATCGTCCGCGCCATCCACGGGGACGGCCTGGGCGTAGCAGTGCACGCACTTGAGATTGCAGCGCTGGGTCATGTTCCACACGACCACGGGTTTCTTGTCCTTGGAGAACTGGAGCAGATGCGAAGGCAGCTGACCGGACTGGCGGCCGTAGCGCAGGGCGTCGGAGGGTTCCACCTGTCCGCAGTAGAGTTTGGAAATACCGATCATGACATATTATCCTTTTGGCGGCTAGCCGCCGATTTCCTGTTTGAGGGTCCTGAAGGCGGCATCGATGCCGTCGACCTTGCTGCCGCCCGCCTGCGCGAGGTCGGGACGGCCGCCACCGGAACCGCCGCAGGGCGCGGCCACGGCCTTGATGAGCGCGGGCGCGGTGAAGCGGTCATGAAGATCCTTGGAAACATAGAGCAGCAGGCCCACCTTCTCGCCTTCCACCGTGGCCAGACAGGCAATGCCCGAAGGCAGGCGGGAGCGCACGCCGTCCATGAGATCGCGCAGGGCCTTGACGGGCACATTGTCCAGGCGGGCCGTGAGCAGCTTGATGCCGTTCACTTCCTCAAGTCCCTGCATGATGTCGCCGGATGCGGGCGCGGCGGCTTTTTCCATGGCCTTGCGCAGCTTCTTGGTTTCGGCCTGAAGGGCCTGGATGCGTTCGTTCAGCTGATCGGGCCGGGTCTTGAGCAGGGCCGCGGCCTCGTGCAGGCCGGTCCGCTGCTGCCAGATGGCTTCCAGGGCCTTCCAGCCCGTGAGGGCTTCGATGCGGCGAATGCCCGCAGCCACGCCGCTTTCGCTCATGATGAGGAAGGGGCCGATGACCCCGGTGCGGGTCACATGGCTGCCGCCGCACAATTCGCAGGAAAGGGGCTGCGCCGTATCACCCATGCGCACCACGCGCACGGTATGGCCGTACTTTTCGCCAAACAGGGCCATGGCGCCCAGCTTTTCGGCATCTTCGCGCGCCATTTCGTCAATATGCACCGGCGCATCGGCCATGATGGACGCACTGACCTCCCGTTCCACGGCCGCCAGTTCCTCCGGCGTCAGGGCCGACAGATGGCAGAAGTCAAAGCGCAGGCGTTCGTCCGTCACCAGCGAGCCGGCCTGCTTCACATGCTTGCCAAGCACCTTGCGCAGGGCCGCATGCAGCAGATGGGTGGCGCTGTGGTTGCGGGTCACGGCTTCACGGCGGGTGGCATCCACGATCAGGCGGACGGCGTCTTCCGCGTGCAGGGCGCCGGCAGTCACTTCCACCTCGTGCACCATGAGGCTCGCCGCGGGTTTCAGCGTGGCAAGGACGCGGGCCTGTGCCCCGTTCTGTCCGTTCAGGCTGCCCGTATCGCCGACCTGTCCGCCGGATTCCCCGTAGAAGGGGGTCTGCGCCGTGGCCACATAGCCCCGTTCTCCCTGGTTCAGGCTGGGGGCCGGCTGCCCCTGGGCATCCAGCAGGGCCGTGATGCGTGAATCCGCCTCCAGCGTGGTGTCGCCCACATAGGTGCTGGTCAGGCCGGCATCCACCAGGTGAGCCAGCGGATTTTCGCCGTTGTCCTGTCCCAGCAGACCGGCCTTTTTCTGATGTTCGCGGGCACGGCGGCGTTGCAGGGCCAGCTGTTCTTCAAAGCCCTCGGCGTCCACCTGAAAGCCGCGCTTTTCGGAGACGTCGGTGACGATATCCAGCGGGAAGCCGTAGGTGTCCGAGAGCCTGAAGCAGAATTCTCCGGGAATGAGCGTTTCGCCGCGGGCAGCCAGCTGGGTCAGCTCGGCTTCCAGCAGCTCAAGCCCCTTGCCCAGGGTCAGGGAAAAGCGCTGTTCTTCTTCGTGGACCGCGCGGCTGATGAAGTCGGCCTGCTCGATCAGTTCGGGATAGTCGTCTCCCATGATGTCCGTGACCTTGCGGCAGACACGGTAGAGGAAGGGTTCGTGCACGCCCATGAGCGTGGCAAAACGCAGCGCGCGGCGGATGAGCCGGCGCAGCACATAGCCCCGGCCTTCGTTGGAGGGCAGAATGCCCGCCGCAATGAGGAAGGCCGCCGAGCGGGCATGGTCGGCAATGACGCGCAGAGCCGTGTCCACCTCGTTGGTATCCGGCGCGCTGTAGCTGTACTGCACATGGGCCTGGGCCGCCGCGTACTGGATGATGTCCTGGAAAAGATCGCAGTCAAAATTGGAGCGCTTGCCCTGACAGACGGCGGCAATGCGTTCCAGGCCCATGCCCGTATCGATATTGGGCCTGGCCAGCGGCAGGCGGCTGCCATCGGCCTGCTGGTCAAACTGGGTGAAGACCAGATTCCAGATTTCCAGGAAGCGGTCACAGTCGCATTGTCCCACGCCGCAGTGGGGGCCGCAGGCCATGTCCTCGCCCTGGTCAAAGTGGATTTCCGAACAGGGACCGCAGGGGCCGGTATCGCCCATGGTCCAGAAATTGTCCTTCTCGCCCAGGCGCACGATGCGTTCCAGGGGAATGCCGATTTCGTCGTGCCAGATGGCCGCGGCCTCGTCATCATCGCGGTAGATGGTGATCCAGAGCCGTTCTTTGGGCAGGCGCAGTTCCTCGGTCACGAATTCCCAGGCCATGTGGATGGCCTCGCGCTTGAAATAGTCGCCGAAGGAGAAATTGCCCAGCATTTCAAAGAAGGTATGGTGCCGGGCGGTACGGCCCACGTTTTCCAGGTCATTGTGCTTGCCGGAAACACGCAGGCACTTCTGGGCCGAGGTCATGCGGCGGCAGGGCGGCGTTTCCTCACCGGTAAAGTATTTCTTGAAGGGCACCATGCCCGCATTGGTGAAGAGCAGGGTGGGGTCTTTGGCGGGAATGATGGGGCCGGAGGGCACGATCATGTGCCCGTGACGGGCAAAGAAGGCAAGATATTTCTGTCGTATTTCTTTGGCGGTAAGCATGGAAAACCTCACGGGGGGAATGGGGCGGTGACAGGCGCGGCGCCACCCGGACAGCCGGTACTACAGGTCGTCCGGCACGGTATCGTCCATGCCGCCCGGCGTCATGTCGTCATTGTCCAGATCAGTGGAGGCAGGCATCAGCTCCTGCGGATGCATGCCCAGATATTCCACCACCCTGGCCTCGATGCGGTTGCGCAGTTCCGTGTCCTCGTCCAGCAGGGCGCGTACCTTTTCGCGGCCCTGCCCCAGCTTTTCGGAACCAAAGGCAAACCACGAGCCGCTCTGTTCGATGATCTTGGCCTCGACGCCCAGGTCGATCAGCTCTCCAGAGCGGGAAATGCCCTGCCCGTAGAGAATGTCGAAAACGGCGCTGCGGAAGGGCGGCGCCACCTTGTTCTTGACCACCTTGACGCGGGTGCGCGAGCCGAAGGACTCTTCCTTGTCCTTGAGGGTCTGGATGCGGCGAATGTCCATGCGCACCGAGGAATAGAACTTGAGGGCATTGCCGCCGGTGGTGGTTTCGGGGCTGCCGTAGCCCGTGACGCCGATCTTCATGCGGATCTGGTTGATGAAGACCACCGAGGTGCGGGACTTGTGGATGGTGCCGGTGAGCCGGCGCATGGCGTGGGACATGAGGCGGGCCTGTCCGCCCACCTGGGATTCGCCCATATTGCCTTCCAGTTCGGCCTGCGGGATGAGCGCCGCCACGGAGTCCACCACCACAAGGTCCACGGCCCCGGAGCGCACCAGCATGTCGGCAATGTCCAGGGCCTGTTCGCCGTAGTCCGGCTGCGAGATGAGCAGTTCGTCGGTATTGACGCCCAGGCGGCGGGCATAGTTCACATCCAGGGCGTGTTCGGCGTCCACAAAGGCGCAGGTGCCACCCAGCTTCTGACATTCGGCCACGATATGCAGGGTAAGGGTGGTTTTGCCCGACGATTCGGGGCCGAAAATTTCGGTAATGCGCCCGCGCGGAATGCCGCCCACGCCCAGCGCAAGGTCCAGACCGATGGAACCGGTGGGAATGACCGGAATCTGGACGTGCGCCTCGTCGGACAGCTTCATGACCGCGCCCTTGCCGTATTTGCGCTCGATGGTGCTGAGGGCGGTGCTGAGGGCTTCGGCGCGGGCTTCTTCAGGGGTGAGGGCCGGTTTTTTGGCCATGTTGTGCTCCACAGAAAAGGGGAAAATGTTTGGCTTGGCAGTTTAGCAAAGGTGGCGCGGCAAGGCAACACGGCCCCGCAGCGGCCACCGTGCCGTCCGCCCGGAACGCCTGCGGCGCACCACCCGTGGGCAGTGCGCCGCGGCCGGGCAGTTGCGGGGCCTAGTCTGCATTCTTGCAGACATCCACCCACTGGCCGCCGGTGATGCGTTCCAGTTCGTCCAGATGCAGTTCCACGGCGTTGTTGGGCGCTCCGGCTGCCGGATAGACGGGGTCAAAGGCCCGCAGGCTCTCGTCCAGATAGACGGGCACCCCGGCGGGCAGGGCAAAGGGGCAGACCCCGCCCTGCGGGTGCCCCACCAGGGCTTCCAGTTCGCTGCCGGGAATGAAGCTGGCCTTCTGGTGGAAGCGGTCCTTGAACTTGCGGTTGTCCAGCCGGGCCGTGCCCATGACCACCAGCACAAGGGGGCCTTCTTTGGTCATGATGGACAGGCTTTTGGCAATGCGGCCCGGCTCGCAGTGCAGGGCCTGGGCTGCCAGCTCCACCGTGGCGCTGGAGGTGGAAAACTCCCGGTAACGCTGCCCCAGACCAAAGCGGTCCAGATGGGCCTTTACCTCATTGACACGCATGACGCATTCTCCGCAGAACAGGCAAAAAAGGTGATCGGCGGCCCGCCGGATGCCGGACAGCCGGCGAAGACGGCAGACCGCGGCGGGCTAGTCCGTCAGGGCGGCGGCCAGGGCCGCAGGCAGGGGGCCGAAGGCCGCCTCGTAGCGCCGGCGGAAATCCTCCCGGCTGAAGGTGTGGGCCTGGGTGCCGACCTTTTCAATGGCATAGCAGGCCGTAACGGCGCCCAGCCGGGCGGCTTCGGGCATGTCCAGACCGGCGGCCAGGCCGTAGAGCAGGCCGGAGCGGTGACTGTCCCCCGCGCCGGTGGGGTCCTTTACGTCAGCGCAGGGCACGGCCGGCACGGTGATGTCCACGCCGGCAGCATTGCGGATGCGCTGCCCCTTGGCGCCCAGGGTGGTGACCAGCCAGCCCGTGAGGTGCAGCAGGTCTTCCTCGCTCTTGCCCGTGGTCTTGCAGACCATGCCGATTTCATAGTCATTGGTCACGCAGGCATAGGAACCGCTGATGGCGTCCAGCAGGTCCTGGGCCGAGAGCACGGGCAGCTGCTGGCCGGGGTCGTAGATGTAGCGCACGCCCCGTTCGCGGAAGAAGCGGGGCAGGCGGCGCATATCCTCGATATTGCCGGGCGAGACGATGGCCCAGTCTTCCGCCGGATTGAGGTTGGGGAAGGTATAGCTGGAGGGCAGGGTCATGGCGCCGGGATAGAAGCCCGTAATCTGATTGTTGTTCCGGTCCGTGGTGATGTAGCACAGGGCCGTGAAGACATCCGCATCGCGGCGGATGCCTTCCAGCGACAGGCCAAGGCGGGTCAGCTCCGCACCGTAGCCGGCAAAGTCCCGGCCGGCCGAGGCCACGATGATGGGCTTTTCGCCCAGCAGGGCCAGCGTATAGGCAATGTTGCCCGCGCAGCCGCCGCGCAGTTCGTTCATGCTGTCCACCATGAAACTCACGCTGAGCATGTGCAGCTTGTCCATGAGAACATGGTCCTGAAAATTGCCGTCAAAGGTCATGATGCGGTCAAAGGCCAGGGAACCGCAAACGTAGATGGCCATGCGTTATCCTCTTTTCGTGCTCGTCCGCCCGCAGGCGGGGCGGCTGTTGTGGTCGATCCAGTTCAGAAAGGGGGCATATCCGTCGTCCGGGGCCAGGGCCATGAGGCAGGGCACCTCGTAGGGATGCAGTGCCCGCAGGGCTTCCTGAAAATCGTGCAGGGCCGCCGGCGCCACCTGGGCCAGCAGCAGGATTTCGCCGTGCTCGCAGACGGTATCCTGCCAGCGGTAGACGGAAAGGGCACCGGGCAGCAGATTGATGCCGGCCGCCAGACGCCGCTCCACCAGCTGGCGGGCCAGCTGCCGGGCCGCGGCCATGCCGGGCGGCGTGGCATCGGGGGCAGGGGGCCAGACATAGTCATGGGGAAGGGTGACATAGACCAGCATGCGCGCTCCTGCGGGCGCCGGTGCGCCCTGGTCAGCATACAGGGAAGCGGCAGAAAGTAAAAGCCTTCCCGCAGCCGCGCGACGCGCCCGGCGCATTGCCCCCCGGCGCGCCCTGTGGCATAGCTGGGGAATGAGCAAGCAATCTTCCCTGCCCCGTGGCGCGCTGCGTCGCGCCGAGGCTGTTCTTGAGGCCCTGAAGGCACGTTATCCCCGGCCGGCCACCCATCTGGTGGCGGAAAATGCCTGGCAGCTGCTGGTAGCTACGGTGCTGGCCGCCCAGTGCACCGATGCCCGGGTCAATACGGTGACGCCGGAACTCTTCCGGCGCTGGCCCGATGCGGCCCGGCTGATGCAGGCCAGCCAGGAGGAACTGGAGGCCGTCATCCGGCCCACGGGCTTCTATCACAGCAAGGCCCGCAATCTGCTGGGGGCGGCCCGTCGCGTCTGCGAGGTGTACGGCGGTACGGTGCCTGCCCGCCTGGACGAGCTGATCACCCTGCCGGGCGTGGCCCGCAAGACGGCCAATGTGGTCCTTTTCGGCGCCTTCGGCATCAATGAGGGCCTGGCTGTGGACACACACGTGAAGCGCATCAGCTACCGGCTGGGGCTGACGGCCCATACGGACCCCGTGGACGTGGAGCAGGACCTCATGCAGCTTTTTCCGCGCGCGGAATGGGGCGACGTCAATCACCGCATGGTCTGGTTTGGCCGTGATGTCTGCCATGCCCGCAATCCGCGCTGTACCACATGCGAGATGGCCGGCTTCTGCCCCCGCTGCGAACCGCCGCGTCCCGGGCGGGCATAGCGTCCTGCCCCGGAAGCAGACACGGCCTGCGGCCGCTGCCGGAAAGGCGGCCTAGACGTGCAGCAGCACGGACAGGGGAATGCCGTCCAGTGCCTGGCGTCCGTTGAGGGCGTCCAGCTCCATGAGCATGCAGCAGCCGGCCACGCTGGCGCCGCTCTGGCGCACCAGATGCGCCATGGCCCTGGCCGTACCGCCCGTGGCCAGCACATCGTCCACAATGAGCACGCGATCGTCGGGGCGCAGGGCATCCTTGTGCAGGCAGAGGGTGCTGGTGCCGTATTCCAGAGCATAGCTGATGCTGAGGGTTGCGCAGGGCAGCTTGCCGGGCTTGCGTACCGGCGCCAGGCCGATGCCCAGGCGCTGCGCCAGCGGCGCGGCAAAGAGAAAGCCCCGCGCTTCGGCAGCCACGATCATGGTGGGCCGCAGGGGGCGAGCCGCAGCGACCATCCAGTCGGTCACGTGGGCAAAGCCCTCGGCCGAGGCCAGCAGGGGCGTGATGTCATAAAAGAGAATGCCGGGCTGCGGATAGTCGGGAACCCGGCGGATAAGGGCGTTGATGTCCATACGGGCCTCTGGGGCGGAAGGGTGGCAGGGCAGGATGGCCCCTGTGCAGGTTCAGAAATCCAGCTTGAAGCGCATGCCCATGCCCACGGCGGCATCCGGTTCACTGTCTCTGGCCATGTGGTCAATGCCGTCATGATTCTTGATGGAGAGTTCCGGCCCCACCTTGACGGAAAAATCATCGGACGAGGCCTGCCCGTAGGCGCGCAGGATATTGCGGGTGCCGCCCAGCGGAGCCTGTTCATCCGGTGAAAATTCATGGGGCAGGGTATCTCGCCAGTGGGCAGCCTCGCGATTCAGCTGTATGCCCAGACCCTCCCGGGACGGGTGCGTTTTTTCCTGGGCAGCTGGCGGGCTGGCAGGACGCGTTTGCCCCTTGCGGCCGGTGAGGCTGCCGCCGCGCATTCCCGACTGCCAGAGAGAGTCCTTTCTGTGCGGCGAGGTGCCGAACGCCCAGGGCTGGGCATGCAGGGCCTTGCCGTCAGAGCTGCCCGGGCGGGCGCTGCTGTCGGTGGCCCAGGCAGTGCTCACGATTGCTGACCACGGAAAAGCCGTCCTGCCGGACGGCATCGGGCCGGGGAAAAGGCCCCAGACAAGGGTAACGGTAAGGCAAAGGACAAATATGGGCATGCCGTAGTCTATCCCCGGACAGGCATGCTGTAAAGGAGAAAGCTGCTGGCGCACACGGTGCATGCCGGGAGAACAGGCAACACGGGCCGGCCCCCTGCGGGGCCGGCCCGTGTCATGACCGGAAGGGAAAGGGGCTGCCAGAGGCTACCGGGAGGCAGGACGGGGGGCCGGGGTGGCGTCCGTCGCGGGCGTGGCCGGACCGGCCGTGCGCTGGGCCTCCTTGAGGGCCTCGGTGTCAACCAGCACGGGACCGGGCGTGACGCCGGGGTCCTGCCAGCCGCCGCCCAGGGCCATGCAGACGCTGACCACGGCATTGAGGCGGTCACGCAGGGCATTGGCCAGGGACAGTTCGGCGGAGAAGAGCTGCCGTTCGGCATCCAGCACCGTCAGATAGTCGGAATAGCCGTTATCATATTGCAGGCGGGCAATTTCCACGGAGCGGCGCAGGCTCTTGACCTGTGTCATATAGCTGTTGACGATGGCATTGGCCTCATACTGGGCGGTAAAAGCCGTGCGCACATCCGAGAAGGCGCTGGCCACGGTCTTGCGGTAGGTGGCGATGGCGGCCTTCTTCTGGGCTTCGGCGTCCTTGAGATTGTACCAGTTGCGGCCAAAGTCCAGCAGCGGCACGCTGGCGGTGGCGCCGTAGTTCCATGTGCCCGAGGAATTGGTGAACAGATGGCCGAAGGAGGCACTGAGCGTGCCCAGGGCGCCGGTGATGGAGATGGAGGGGAAGAACTGGGCACGGGCCACACCAATATTGGCATTATAGGCCATGACCAGGAATTCCGAAGCCCGCACGTCAGGCCGGCGCATGAGCAGATCCGAGGGCAGGCCCTCGGGCAGCACCGGCGGGCTGGGCATGCTTTCTATGGCCTTGCCGCGGCGGATGCGGCCCTCGAGAATTTCACGCGGGGAGCGTCCCAGCAGAACGGCCAGGCTGGCCTCTGCGGAGTCCACGGCCACGATGGCGCTGTGCAGCTGGGAGCGGGCCGTTTCCACTTCGGCGCGGGCGCGCTGCCAGTCCAGTTCGGTGATGTCGCCCTGCTGGTAGCGGCTGGTGTAGATGGCAAAGGATTCCTCGCGGCTCTTGAGGGTGCGGTCAGCCGTGGCCAGCTGCATGTCCAGGGCCAGCAGCGCAAAGTAGCTCTGCGCGGTCTGGCTGGCCACGGAAAGGCGCAGGGCCTCGTGGCTGATGAGGGTATTCATGAGCACGTCAGTGAGCATGGTGCGCTGGTTGCGGTATTTGCCCCAGAAGTCCAGCTCCCATGCGGCGCTGAGCGCCCCCTGATAGGTGGTATAGGCCCGGTTGGCCAGGTTGCTGTAATTGGCCGTGCGCTCGGACATGCTCTGGGCGCCGGCACCGGCGCTGCCGTCCACCGCCGGGAAGAGGGCCGATGTGGCCACACCGGCCTGGGCGGCGGCGGAATCAATGCGGGCCAGGGATTCGCTGAGGTCCTGATTGTTCTTCAGGGCTTCGGCCACCAGATCGTTGAGCACCGGATCATTGAAGCGTTTCCACCAGTCGGTGTAGAGCGGGGTGGAATGGATGGTTACCTTGCGCCACTCGCTGGGCATGTCAAAGGTTTCCCGTTCGTACTTGGGCGCCAGGGAGCAGGCGCCCAGCGACAGGACAAGCAGCATGCCGAGAGCGGTCACGCAGAGGGTGCGGACGCGGGTCATATGTCTTCTTCCTCCTCGATGCGTCCCTTCCCTTCATTGGGGTCTCGCTTGCCCTGCAGGCGGAGAGAGACGGACATGATGAAGCGGAAGAAGAACGGAATGAACAGGGTGGCAAGGCAGGTGGCCGCCAGCATGCCGCCCACCACGGCCGTGCCGATGGCATGACGGCTGTTGGCACCGGCGCCGGAGCTGATGGCCAGCGGCACGCAGCCCAGAATGAAGGCCAGCGAAGTCATGACAATGGGACGGAAGCGCAGACGGGCGGCGTGCATGGCCGCCACGTCAAGGCTGCGCCCGCCGCGCCAGGCCTCGACGGCGAATTCCACAATGAGAATGGCGTTTTTGGCTGCCAGACCCACCAGTGTCACCAGAGCCACCTGGAAATACACGTCGTTGGAGAGGTCACGTACCCAGGTGGCCAGCAGGGCGCCGAAGACCCCGAAGGGCACGGCGGTGAGCACGGCCAGCGGCAGGGACCAGCTTTCGTACTGGGCGGCCAGAATAAGGAAGACCATGACCAGCGCCAGCACAAAGATGATGGTGGTGTCGGCACTGGCCAGCTTTTCCTGCAGGGCAGAACCCACCCAGCCCAGGGAGTAGTCGCTGTCCAGGGCATTGGCGGCCACCAGTTCCATGGCTTCCAGGGCCTGGCCGGACGAATAGCCCGGGGCCGGATCGCCCATGAGGTGGGCGGCCGGGAAGACGTTGTAGCGTTCCACGGTCTGGGGAGCGGTGCGCCGTTCCAGGGTCATGATGGCCGAGAGGGGCACCATTTCGCCCTTGTTGGTGCGCACGAAGATGTCGTGCAGGGATTCGGGCAGCAGGCGGTAGTCGCCCTCGGCCTGCATGCGCACCTGGAAGGTACGGCCCACGTAGTTGAAGTCATTGATGTACATGGCGCCGAAGGTGGCGTTCATGGCCGAGAAGACATCGGTGATGCTGATGCCCATGTCCTTGCAGCGGTCGCGGTCCAGATTGGCGTAGATCTGCGGCGCACCGGTGGAGAAGAGACTGCGCAGCGTGCCGATGGCCGGATACTTGCGCTGTCCGCTGGCATCCGTGGACAGGGCTTCGGCCACAAAGGCATTGGCCTTGGCTTCCAGGTCCTGCATGGTGCCGTCACCGCGCATCTGGAGGTAGCATTCAAAACCGCCCGTGGTGGACATGCCGCTGATGGGCGGCGGCGTGAAGCCCATGGTCACGGCCTCGGGCTGCATCATGGTCACGGCCATGACGCTGGCGCTGATGTAATCAGCGCTGCTGTCCGGGGTCTTGCGCTCGCTCCAGGGCTTGAGCGTGGCAAAGAAGGTGCCGTAGTTGCTCTTGGTGGACATGGAGGTGATGTCCAGTCCGTTGATGGACATGGTGCTGTCCACGGCGGGATTCTTGAGCAGATGCTGGCTGATGACGCGGGTGACATCCTCCGTGCGGGACTGCACGGCGCCGTCATCCAGAATGGCCATGCCAAGCACATAGCCCTGGTCTTCATTGGGCACCAGCCCGCCGGGCACCACCTTGAACAGCCAGACCATGGCCAGGATCATGCCGGCAAACAGCGCGGTGGAGAAAATGCCGTGGTCCTTGATGAAGCGCACGGTGCGCACATAGCGGTGCGTGGTCTTGGTGAAGAGATAGTTGAAGACCACAAAGGGCTTGGCCGGCTGATAGTCGTGGGCATGCGGCTTGAGCAGCAGGGAGCACAGGGCCGGGGTCAGGGTCAGGGCCACAATGCCGGAGAGCACCACCGAGACCGAAATGGTGATGGCGAACTGCTTGTACATCTGGCCGGCCAGACCGCCCATGAAGGACACGGGAATGAACACGGCGCAGAGCACCAGCACAATGGCGATGACCGGGGCCGTTACCTCGCTCATGGCCTTGGCCGTGGCTTCCTTGGGGGGCAGGTGTTCCGTGGACATGATGCGTTCCACGTTTTCCAGCACCACGATGGCGTCGTCCACCACGATGCCGATGGCCAGCACCATGCCGAAGAGCGTCAGGGTATTGATGGTGTAGCCCAGGGCATACATGCCCGCAAAGGTCCCGATGATGGACACCGGCACGGCAATGCAGGGGATGAGCGTGGCCCGCCAGCTCTGCAGGAAGACAAAGACCACGATGAACACGAGGATCATGGCCTCGATGAGGGTGTGGATAACTTCGTTGATGGATTCCATAACGAAGTCGTTGGTATCCACGATGACCTTGTAGGCGATGCCGTCGGGGAAGCTCTTTTCCAGTTCCTTGAGGCGGGCCGTCACGGCATCGCCGGTGGAAATGGCATTGGCGCCGGGCAGCAGGTACACGCCCATGCCGCGGGCCTTCATGCCGTTGTATTCGTTGCTGACGCTGTAGTCCTTGCCGCCCATTTCGATGCGGGCCACATCCTTGAGGCGCAGGGTGGCGCTGTCCTCACCGGTGCGGATGATGATCTCGCCGAATTCCTCCGGCGTGCTGAAGCGGCCCTGGGTATCGATCTGCCAGGAGATTTCCGCGTCCTTGGGCAGGGGGGCGGCACCCAGGCGGCCGGGAGAGAACTGGGAGTTCTGTTCCTGCACGGCCGCGGCCACGTCCCCGACGGTAAGGCCGTATTTGGCCAGCTTGTCCGGCTGGAGCCAGATGCGCATGGAGTAGTCCATCTGGCCGAACACGGACACGTCGCCCACGCCGGGCACGCGCTTGAGTTCGTCCGCCACATTCACCTGCATGTAGTTGTGAATGAAGACTTCGTCGTAGCGCCCGTCGGGCGAGTACATGGCGATGATCTGCAGCATGGCCGGTGAACGCTTGGTCACGGTCACACCTTGCAGGCGCACGGTTTCGGGCAGGGTGCTCTGGGTCAGGTTAACCTTGTTGTTCACGTTGACCAGGGCCATGTCAGGGTCGCTGCCCAGGGAGAAATAGATGTTGATGGAGCCGGACCCCGAGCCGGACGAGGCCGTGGACGTCATGTAGAGCATGTTTTCCACGCCGTTGATGTTCACTTCCAGCGGGGCCAGCACGGTGGCGGCAATGGTTTCCGCCGAGGCCCCGGGATAGTAGACCATGACGTTGACCGTGGGCGGCACCAGGTCAGGATACTGGGCAATGGGCAGGGCCTTCATGGCCAGCGCGCCCACCAGCGTGATGACAATGGAGATGACCGACGAAAGAATGGGTCGGCGCAGGAAGAGATTGGGTTTTGCGGAGGCTGCCATGGTGCATCACCTACTTGCTGGCCGTTTCCGCCGCAGGCGCCGAGCCGTCCTTGCCGGCAGGAGCGGCATTTACGTCCTTGGGCGTCACGGGCTGACCGGGACGGGCCTTGACCAGGCCTTCGCACACAATGACTTCCCCGCCCTTGAGGCCGGAGTCCACCAGGTACATGTCGCCCACGGTTTCGCTTACCACCACGGGCACGGGCTGGACGATATTGTTCTTGCCCACCACCATGACGAAGGACCCCTTCTGGGTGATGAGCAGGGACTTCTGGGGAATGAGGATGGCATTGACCAGGACATCGCCTTCCATGAAGATGCGCACATACTGGCCGGGCATGATGGCGCCATCGCTGTTGTTGAAGGTGGCGCGGGCCTTGATGACGCCCGTGGTGGGCTGTACGCGGGTATCGATGAAGTCAATGACCCCTTCCACGGGACTCATGCTGCCGTCCAGCAGGCGCAGACGGGCCTTGTAGACATTGTTTTCAGGAAAGCGCAGACGCCCCTCCACAGCCAGCTGCTGCCGGCGCATGCGTTCGGGAGCGGCAATGGAAAAGTCGATATACATGGGATCGGTCTGATCCACATAGGTCAGCAGGGAATTGTTGCTGACGAGGTTGCCGGGCGTGAAGTTTTCCTTGGAGCTGTACCCGGACACCGGGGCCACCACCTGGCAGTAGTCCAGATTGATCTTGGCCTGGCGCAGGGCGGCGCGGCTGCTGTCATAGGCGGCGCGGGCATTGTCGCGATCCTTCTGCGACACGGCGTTCTTGGCATACAGGGGGCGGATACGGTTCCATTCACGCGAGGCGCTGTCAAACTGGGCCTGGGCCTGCTGCACCAGGGCTTCGTACTGGTCCCGCTCGATCTGGAAGAGCAGCTGCCCCTGCTTGACGAAATCTCCTTCTTCATAGCAGCGCTTTTCGATGATGCCTTCCACTCTGGCGCGCACCTCCACGGAGCGGGAGCCGGAAGCCTGGGCCTGGTACTGTGCGGTCCACGGGTGATCCTTGACTTCCACCGTAAAGACGCTTACCAGCGGTCCCTGGCCGCCGTGCTGGGCCTGCTTGTCGTCACCGGAGCAGGCGGAAAGGCTGAAGATCGCGAGCATCGCGAATGTCGTTAAAAGGATATGTTTGGCGTTCATAAAAACTCCATGAGCGGCCGAAGCCGGGACGCGGGTTTGCCGCCGGGGCGGTCAAAGAGATAAAGAGTCGGAAAACACAGTTCCCACGGTCCTGTCAAGGAAGGGCAGCGAAAAATCTT
This sequence comes from uncultured Desulfovibrio sp., assembly GCF_944324505.1. Lineage (NCBI taxonomy): Bacteria > Pseudomonadati > Thermodesulfobacteriota > Desulfovibrionia > Desulfovibrionales > Desulfovibrionaceae > Desulfovibrio > uncultured Desulfovibrio sp. The sequence goes on along the minus strand of NZ_CALUWO010000002.1, from coordinate 324,663 downwards.
TTCAAAACGGCAACAAAAAAAGTAAATAAAATCAATAGGTTGAAAATACGTATGATTTTTTTCAACCTATTGAAATTGCTGCACAAATTTTTTCGCGACTTTCTTGTGTCGCGATATTCCTTGGAAAGCGCCTCCTGCGGGGGCCGATGCCCCGTCAGGAGACAACTGTCAGTTCCGGGGGCGCAGCCGGGGCAGGGTGCCGGCCCGGGCGGCCAGCAGCTCCGCCACGATGGATACGGCAATCTGCTGGGGAGAATCCGCTCCCACGGGCAGGCCGATGGGGCAGTACACGGCGGTCAGGGCCGCCTCGCTCACGCCCTGCCGGCGCAGGGCCGCGTAGATGCTGTCGCGCTTGGTGCGGCTGCCGATCATGCCGATATAGGCCGCACCGCTGGGCAGCACCTGTTCCAGCACCTGCCGGTCAAAGCTGTGCCCGCGGGTGAGAATGGCCACATAGTGGCGACGGCCCACGCCGCAGGCACTGACCAGATGGGCAAAGGCCGGCAGCACATGGCAGTGACGGGCCATGGGAAAGCGCAGCGGCGTGGCAAATTCGGCCCGGTCATCGGCCACATCCACCACAAAGCCGCAGGCATGGGCCAGGGTGGCCACTTCCAGCGAAACATGCCCGCCTCCGCAGAGCAGCAGCACGGGGGGACTGTCCAGGGCTTCCACATAGCGGTGTCCGCCGGGCACGTCTTCCAGGGCGGGGTGTCCCTTGTGGCGGGCCAGGCTTTCCGTCAGACTCCCTGCCGCTGCCAGCAGGCCGGGGGTATCTGCCGCCACGGTATCCGGCAGCCGCTCCAGCCAGAGACTGCGCCGGGGCTGGCCTCCCTCGGGCAGGTCCACCTGCCAGATACCCGGTATGCACGCCTCCAGCGCGGCCTGCGCTGCGGCAAAGAGTGCCGCCTGGGCGGGCTGGAGCGCCTCGCAGAGCACTTCCATGCTGCCGCCGCAGATCATGTCCGCTTCGCTGCTGCCGTCCATGACGCAGCGGTGGCAGGCGGAACGGCCGTCGCGCAGGCTGCGGCGGGCCAGTTCCAGGGCCTGGGCTTCCAGCAGGCCGCCGCCCACGGTACCCAGCAGGCCGTCGGCAGTGAGCAGGGCGCGGGTGCCGGCGCCGCGCGGGGCAGACCCCTGGCGGCTGACCACGGTCATGAGAACGGCCGGTTCGCCGCGTTGCAGGATGCGGGCGATGTGCTGTTCCAGGTCCAGGGGGCTGGACAGGGGCGTGATGCGCGGCCCTGCGGGGGCCGCCGGGGCGGGGGTATCAGGCATGCTCATCCTCCTCCTTCACATAGCCGCAGCCCTTGACCGAACAGACGATGCGCGTGCCGTCGCGGGTCTTCTTTTCCACCAGATAGGGAGAGCCGCAGCGCGGGCAGGCCTGGGGAACGGGCCGGTCCCAGAGGGCAAAGTCGCACTTGGGGTACTGATCGCAGGAATAGAATATCTTGCCGCGCTTGCTGCTTTTTTCCACCAGGCGCCCTTCACCGCAGCGCGGGCAGACAACCCCTGTGGAGAAGGGCGCGGCATAGTCGCATTCGGGATAGCCCGTGCAGGCAATGAAGCGGCTGCCCGTGCGCGAGGTCTTGACCACCAGGTCCCTGCCGCAGCGGGGGCATTCGCCTACCTTTTCCAGCTGCGGTTTCTGCGGGGTCACCACCTCGATGCCGCCGGTGGCATTGCGCTGGAAATTGCTGGTATAGCGGCATTCGGGATAGCCCGTGCAGGCCAGGAACTGGCCGGCCTTGCCGAACTTGATGACCAGCGGCTTGCCGCACTGCGGGCAGGTCAGGTCCGTGGCAATGCCGCCCTTGACGGACTGCATATTGCGCGAGGCGGCGGCCAGGGTGGGGTTGAAGTCGTCGGCAAAGGCATGCAGCAGGTCCACCCACTGTTCCTTGCCTTCGGCCACCTTGTCCAGGCTTTCCTCCATATGGGCCGTGAAGCCCACGTCCATGAGCCTGCCGAAGTGCTCCACCAGCTGCTTGCAGACAATGCGGCCCAGGTCCGTGGGCACAAAGTGCCTGTCCTGAAGGCTCACATATTCGCGATCCTGAAGGGTGGAAATGATGCTGGCATAGGTGGAGGGGCGGCCGATGCCGCGTTCCTCCAGCTCGCGCACCAGGCTGGCTTCGCTGTAGCGGGCCGGCGGCTGGGTGAACTTCTGTTCCTTTTCCAGCTTGTCGAGGGTCAGGGTCTGGCCGGCGGCAAGGGGCGGCAGCTCGGCATCTCCCTCGTCCTTGCTGCGCGGCATGACCGCCAGGAATCCGGGAAAGAGCAGGCGTTCGCCCTTGGCCTTCCACTGGCTGGGGCCGCAGGAAATGCTTGCCGTGGTATCATGAAAGCGCGCTCCGGCCATCTGCGAGGCCACAAAGCGTGACCAGATGAGGCGGTAGAGATTGTACTGATCCGGCGGCAGGTGTCCCTTGAGACTGTCCGGGGTAATGTTCACATCCACGGGACGGATGGCTTCATGGGCATCCTGGGCGCCGCTCTTGGCCTTGTACACGCGGCTTTTGGCCGGCAGATAGTCCTGGCCGTAGGTGGCCGCAATGAAGTCATGGGCTGCCGTGCGCGCTTCATCCGCAATGCGGGTGGAGTCGGTACGCATGTAGGTGATGAGGGCCGTGATGCTGCCGTCTTCCAGCTCCACCCCTTCGTAGAGGCGCTGGGCGATGTTCATGGTGCGCCGGGCCGTATAGGAAAGCCGCTGGTTGGCTGCCTGTTGCAGGGTGGAGGTGATGAAGGGCGGCTGGGGGGCGCGTTCGCGTTCCTTCTGTTCCACGCTGTCCACCACCCAGGGCTGTCCCTTGATGGCGTCTTCCAGGGCCTGGGCGGCAGCGGCATCGGGCACCACCGCCTTCTTGCCGTTGATGCGGGCCAGCTCGGCCCGGAAGGTGGGCGGCACCGCGGCGGCAAGCCAGGCGCGGAACTGCCAGTATTCTTCGGGCACAAAGGCGTCGCGCTCGTCCTCGCGTTCCACAATGAGCCGCAGGGCCACAGACTGCACGCGCCCGGCGGAGATGCCGCGCTTGATGGTCTTCCAGAGCAGGGGGGAAATCTTGTAGCCCACCAGCCTGTCCAGTACGCGGCGGGCTTGCTGGGCATCGAACAGGTCCTTGTTCAGCTCGCGGGGGTGGGCCAGGGCCTCCCGCACGGCGCGGGCCGTGATTTCGTTGAACTGGATGCGCTTGATGTTCTTGGCCTTGTCCCGGATCAGGTCCGCCACATGCCAGGCAATGGCCTCGCCCTCGCGGTCCGGGTCGGGGGCCAGGTAGACGGTATCGGCCTTGCCGGCGGCGGTCCGCAGCTCGCTGACAATGTTCTTCTTGTTGTCAATGACCTGATATTGCGGGGCAAAGTCGTTGGCCTCGTCTACCCCCAGGCTGCTGGACGGCAGGTCGCGCACATGGCCCACGCTGGCCAGCACCATGTAGTTTGGTCCCAGAAATTTCTTGATGGTCTTCACCTTGGCAGGTGATTCCACAATGATCAGCTCTTTACCCATGCTTGTCCTTTTCCCCCTTGGGCGTGTCGGCAGGGAGAATACGGCAAATAGGCAGCGCGTCAAGTATGCCGCGGTGGGCATGGCGGCATGTCGTGCCGCGCCGGGACGGCCCGGGTGGACAGGCACAGCCCGCTGGGCTATAAAAATGGGTGACCGCAGCCTTTTCCCTCCCCCGGCAAAGGCCCTGTGCACGCCATTGTCCGCCCGTCCGTCTTGCGCATCGCGACAGGGAAAACGTATGACGCCACATTTTTTCTCTTCCCGTTCCTTCCGTCTTTTTGCCGTCTGTGTCCTGCTGCTGTGCGGCGTGCTGCTGGCCGCATGCGGGGCACGTCCCGATTCCGGCAGTGTCTCCCGCACCACCATCCACGAAGGGGATACCTTTCACGTGGAGTGCAGCGGCAGCGGCGTGAACCGCGAGGACCTCACCTATACCATCATGGCGTACCTGCAAAGCGACCACGGCCTTTCCATGGTGGATACGGTGCAGCCGGACACCCTGGTGGTGCGGGTGGATGTGCGCGAAATCTTTCCGCACGGTTCGTCCCGCATGGATGCGCGGGAAACCATGCACACCACGGTGCTGGGCGTCATGGCCGGGGCCATGGTGGGCAGTCTCATCGGCGGCGGCCGGGGCGCACTGGTGGGGGCGGGCACCGGTGCCGTAACGGGGCTGGGCGTGTCGGCCCTGGACAGCAAGACCAAGACCACCTGGGCCTTGCGGGCCGGGGTGGGCGTGGGCCGCGGCGCCGCGCCGGACAGTCTGGACGAGGTGGTGGTGAGCGCCGACGGCATCAGCACGCGGGACGAGGCCCTGCCCACCCTGCAGGACCGTCTGGCCCAGAAGATTTCCCAGTCCCTGGATATGGGCGGCCCGGCCCGGCGCCTTCCTGATGGCACAAGCGGGAGCTAGGCCCCGCAGGGGACGGTTGCACGCGCCCGGCGCTGCGCCGGGCAATGCCGCATTGCCGGCACAGGCGGCCGTTGCGGCCGCGCGTAATGGGCACTGCGGGGAAGGGCGCTCTTTCCGCGCAGGTTGCTTTGAGGATATGTCATGAAAAAAATATTGCTTTTTCTGCTGATGCCGCTGCTTTTTGCGCTCTTGCTGGGCGCCTGCGTGCATCAGTACGGCTCCGCCAGTTCCGGCCCGCTGGATGTCTACCGGCACGGTCACCTGGACGAGGAACAGGCCGATGTGGCCGATGTGGTCTATGTGCATGTGCAGGACAAGAACGGTCTTATGCCCGACCTGCGCAACGATGTGGCCAGCCGCCTGCAACTGCACCATATCGTGCTGACCGACAATCCCAGCCAGGCGGGCTACATTCTGCAAATTTCTCTCATGGCCTGCGGGCTGTCCTCCGCCGACGAGGTGAAGTCCGTGGTCAATGCGGGCTACGGCGCGCCTGCGCGCCTGAGCGGACAGGGCACCACCGCCGTGGTGGCCGATGCGCTGCTGGTGCTGCGGCGGGTTCCCCGCGCAGACAGCAAGCAGGCCCTGCGCACCATTTCCAACCGGCAGGCCCTGGCCAGCAGCCAGATACGCATCGGCCTGCTGGCGCACCGCAGGCTGGACAGCTCGCGGGCACTGCCGCCGGATATGGCGGACACGCTGGCGGCGGAAATCTGTACGCCCATCATGCACCATGCCACAGGCGCTGATCCCCATGCCGCCGCGGCAGGCACGCGGCAGAAGCCCTAGGGGCAGCGTACCGTTTCGGCCTGCTGCCAGCGGTCGTTTTCCGCATGTCGGCATCGACAAGACCGTGTTCGTGCGGGATGCGGCCTCCCCTGGCGCCCGCGTTTTCTGACGCTCTGTTCTGCGAAAAATGCCGTTTGTTGCGGAGGGGACCTGTCTGCGTTCTGCCCGCTGTCCAGACAGCGCGTGCGCCGTCGCTGCCGGTGGCGTCTGTCCGGTATCCGGCGACGCAGGCGGGCAGGCCGCAGCATGCCGCATGGCGCGGCGGCTCGCCGGCGCCCGGCGTAGTTGTCGGCGGAGGGGCGGCAGCTATCAGGCCATGTCCGGGGGAGTGTTTTCGGCAGCGTCAGGGCGGCGCATGAGCGCCATGTATTCCTGATTGCCCTTGGGGCCGCGGATGGCCGCAGGCAGGACGCCTTCGCAGTGCAGATGCAGGGTCTCGCGGCAGAAGGTCAGAATCTTGTCCACGGCGCGCTGGCGGGCGGCATCATCCCGCACCACGCCCCTGACGGTCTCGCCGGGACCCAGCTCAAACTGCGGCTTGATGAGAATGGCCATGCGCCCGCCGGGGCGCAGCCACTGGAGACAGGTGGGCAGAATGAGCGTCAGGGAAATGAAGGACACATCGCCCACCACCAGGTCCACGGCTTCGGGAAGCAGGCTGGCCGGGGCGGAGCGCAGGTTGACCCCTTCCATGCTGATGACGCGGGCATCGGCCCGCAGGCGCTCGTGGAGCTGGTTTTTGCCCACATCCACGGCATAGACGCGCGCTGCCCCGTGCTGGAGCAGGCAGTCCGTGAAGCCGCCGGTGCTGGCGCCGGCATCCAGGCAGACCAGGCCGCGCACATCCAGACCGAAATTGTCCAGAATGGTCAACAGCTTGTAGGCGCCGCGGCTGACGTAGCGCTCCTTTTCCAGCAGCACGAAGGTGGTGGTTTCGGGATAGGCATGGCCGGGCTTGTCCACCAGGAGAGGCGGCGCGCCGGGCGGCAGGCCCTCGGGCGAGAGGGCCACCTTGCCCGCCATGATGAGGCGGCGGGCCTGTTCGCGGCTTTCGGCAAGGCCCTGGGCATGGACAAGGGCATCGGCCCGCAGGCGGGCCACCTTGGGACGGGGCGGTCTGGCAGTGGATTGCGTAGCTGACATGGGCGGCAGTGTAGCGGCTTGCGCCATGGCCCGCAATGCGGCAGGGAAAATTTTTGCCGCCTGGCGTCCAAGGCTTGCCAAATGCCCGAAAGCGGGCTATAGATTTTGGCCCTGCTACGTTTGGGCGCGCCCGTCCGGCGCTGCCCGGCAACGATTTTGCAACGGCGCAAGCCGTTGGCCATACACGAGGTTGATCATGAAGAAAGACATCCATCCCAAGGTGTACAAGGCTACCATCACCTGCGCCTGCGGCAATACCGAAGAAGTGCTCTCCACCAAGGGCGAGCAGGTGCATGTGGAAGTGTGCTCCGCCTGCCATCCCTTCTTTACCGGCAAGCAGCGTTTCCTCGACACGGCCGGCCGTATCGACCGCTTCCGCAAGAAGTACGCCAAGTTCGAGCAGAAGTAGCGCCTGCCGCACCTGCGGCAAGCCCGTTGTGCCGTCCCCGGGGACGACAGATCTTACCTCTGGCAAGGCCGTCAGCATCCTGTTGTGCGGCCTTTCCAGAGGTCTATCCGTATAGGGGGTCTATGTTTCGCACTGTTCTTCGCGCCCTCATGCTGGCCATGCGTTCGTCCTGCCCTGCCGTGGGCGGACAGGCAGTCATGGAAGGCATTATGATGCGCCATGGCGACCGTTATGCGCTGGCCGTGCGCCGTCCTGACGGCAGCATCGGCGTGCAGCGTCATCCCTGGTTTTCGCTTACCCGGCATCCCCTGCTGAAAAAGCCCTTTGTGCGCGGTTTTCCCGTGCTGCTGGAAACCATGGTCAATGGCATCAAGGCGCTCAACCGCTCGGCCGAGGCCCAGACCGGGGAAGACGAAACCCCGCTGGAGGGCTGGCATCTTGTGCTGACGCTGGCGCTCTCGCTGGCGCTGGCGCTGGTGCTCTTTGTGGTGGTGCCCCACGGGCTTTCGCTGCTCATGCAGTGGCTGGGGCTGGGCGGCGGTGTGGAGGGACTGACCTTTCACCTGTGGGACGGCTTTTACAAGTGCTGCATTTTTGCAGGCTATATCTGGGCCATTTCCCTGCTGCCGGATATCCGGCGCGTCTATCAGTACCATGGGGCGGAGCACAAGACCATCCATGCCTTTGAGCACGGCGGCGTGGTCAGCGCGCAGACGGCCGGGCGCATGAGCCGCCTGCACCCGCGCTGCGGTACCACCTTTCTGCTGTTTGTGATCTGCATTTCCATCATTATGCACGCCGTGCTCGTGCCGGCCATGCTGGCCCTGTACACCCCGTCCGGCGGGCTGGCCAAGCAGGTGCTGACCGTGGTGTTCAAGCTTTTTCTGGTCATCCCCATCAGCGCGCTGGCCTACGAGCTTATCCGCTATGCCGCGCGTCTGTCCGACGGCCCGTGGGCCAGCGTCCTGCGCACGCCGGGCCTCATGCTCCAGCGTCTGACCACGGCGGAGCCTGACGGGCCGCAGCTGGAAGTGGCCGTGGTGGCCCTGCGCGAAGCCCTCGGGGACGAGCAGGCAGGGCGCGACATTCAGACGGCCCCCTACACCATCGACAACGCCTGAGGCGTTCCGTTTCCGTGGAGGATACATGTTCGCTAAACTGGAAGCCCTGGAAAAGAAATATGATGAGCTGGAGCAGCAGCTTGCGGACCCTGCCGTCTACAATGACCAGGAGCAGTACCGCAAGGTGGCCAAGGCCCATGCCGATCTGAAGGATGTGGTGACCCTGTTCCGCAAGCATCGCAAGCTGGAGCAGGACCTGGCGGACAACAAGCAGATGCTGCACGACAGCGACCCGGAAATCCGGGAAATGGCACAGGAGGAAATTGCGGCAGCCGAAAAGGAACTGCCCAAGCTGGAGCATGACCTCAAGGTGCTGCTGCTGCCCAAGGACCCGCTGGATGACAAGAACACCATTCTGGAAATCCGCGCCGGCACGGGCGGTGAGGAAGCCTCGCTCTTTGCGGCGGATCTGTTCCGCATGTACACCCGCTATGCCGAAATCAAGGGCTGGAAGGTGGAAATCATGAGCGAGTCTCCCTCGGATTCCGGCGGATACAAGGAAATTATCTGCCTTATTTCCGGGGACCGCGTGTACAGCCACCTCAAGTTCGAGGCCGGGGCGCACCGCGTGCAGCGTGTGCCGGCCACGGAAACGCAGGGCCGCATCCACACGTCGGCGGCCACGGTGGCCGTTATGCCCGAAGCCGAGGAAGTGGACGTGGAAATCCGCCCCGAAGACCTGCGCATCGACATTTACCGGGCCTCCGGGGCCGGTGGGCAGCACGTCAACAAGACCGAGTCCGCCGTGCGCATCACCCATATCCCCACGGGTACGGTGGTGACCTGCCAGGACGAACGCTCTCAGCACAAGAACAAGGCCCGCGCCATGAAGGTTCTGGCCTCGCGCATCCTGGCGGCCGAACGTGAGCGCCAGAACAGCGAGCTGTCGGCTGACCGCCGTGCGCAGGTGGGGTCCGGTGACCGCTCCGAGCGCATCCGCACCTACAATTTCCCGCAGGGACGTTGCACGGACCATCGCATCAATCTGACCCTGTATTCCCTGGACCGCATCATGGAAGGGGAACTGGATCCGCTTCTGGAAGCTCTGGCCACGGCTGCCCAGGCCGAGGCGCTCAAGGCCCACGCCGAGGAAGCGTAGCCATCCGCCCCCGCCCTGCGGGGGTTTTTTTCACCTTCAGCGCAAGGGGGGGGCCATGACCTTTTTGCTCATTGTTCTTTGCGGCACGGCCGGGGGGCTGCTGTTTCACTGGCTGCATGTTCCCGGCGGTCCCATGCTGGGCGCCGTGCTGGCCGTGCTGGCGGGCAAGCTGCTGGGCCAGCTCATGGCGGATACGCCGGCCCTGTTTCAGCTGGTGGCGCAGATTTCCATCGGCATCTTTGTGGGCAATATGCTGACCACCACAACCCTGCTGGAAATCCGGAGCATGGCGGGCCTCATGTTTGCCGCCACCGGCCTGCTGCTGGTGGCGGGCTGCGTGGGGGCCTGGGCCATTTCCTCCATGACGGGCATGGATGCGGCCAGCGCCGTGCTGGCCACCAGTCCCGGCGGCCTGCAGGCGGTCATGGGGCTGGCCACGGACCTGGGCCAAACGGCGCCCACCATCATGGCCTTTCATATTGTGCGCCTGTATACGGTGGTCATCCTGGCGCCCTTGCTGAGCTGGCTGCTGCACCATTTCCTGCAACATTAGGCGGATTTTCGCCTCCGGGAGTCTGGCAGGGGCTTACCGTTCTCCCGGCCGGGCGTGCTCCTGGGCGTGCGCTGCGGCAAGGCGGCTGCTGCCGTTATGGACAGGGATGCTTCCCCGACACCGTAAAAAGGGCGCTTCCCGTGGCGCCGGGCCGGCACGGTGCGGCGCTCCGTGAGGGCATGGAACAGGCGGCAGGCAGGGTCCTGCTCCCTGACAGGCGGGGCGCTTTTGTCTGCGTTTTCTGCCCGGGGAGGCTTGACGTAGGGCACATCTTGGGGGAGAAAAGGCAGCCGATCATCCCGTAGTGCCGGCGGAAAAACATCAGGGAGAGGGAGCCTGCCCATGCAACGGAAACACCGCGCGCATACCGGCAGCATGCCGGGGGGCTGGCGCCTGGCAGGGGCCGTCCTGTGCTGTGCCGTGCTGCTGACCGGCTGGACCATGGCCTGGGCCTCGGTGCCGGCCCGTCCGGCGGACAGCGGAACGGTGGCCCGTGCGCCGTCTGACCATGCGCTGGTGCTGGCGCCCTTCTTTATTCCCCCGCGCATGACCGGCGAAAGCCCGGAGCGCGGGGACCTTGTGGTCTGCCGCCTGGTGTTGCACATGGCGGACGGTCCCGGCCTGGACGAAGCGCGCCGGCGGCAGCCGGAGCTGCGGGACGCGCTGTTCTACTATCTGTGCCAGCGGGGGGTGCGTCTGCTGCGTGACGGCACCGGCCTGTCCGCCGTGCAGGAAGAACTGGCCGTGGTGGCCAACAGCCATCTGACGCGGGGGCGGGTGACCGCTGTGACGCTGGAGCGCCTGGCCCTGCCCTGAAGACGCTGCTGCCTTGTGTGTGCGTCGCGGCGCGGAAGGTCCCGCGCGGCCCTGCGGCGTTGTGCATGACGGAAATTTTGTCGCCCGTGGCGACAGGACACTGTGATATGATGGTGCCGGAGAGCTGCCGTGCTGTTGCCGCAGGAACAGCCGGAACAGCCGCCGGCAAGGTGCATCCCCTGCAACCCCAACCTACCCGGAGCTGTTTTCATGGAGCCGTTTGCCGCTGGCTGGCTGTCTCTGCTGCCGCCCATCATCGCCATCACCCTGGCGCTGCTGACCAAGGAAGTCATTTCTTCCCTTTTTCTCGGCATTCTTGCCGGGACTGTCATTCACACCATCGGCGCCGGCACCGGCTCGCTGCTGGTGAAACCCGTGGAGACCGCCTTTGAGGTCATGACCACCAAGGTGGACTTCAGCATCATCATCTTCTGCACCCTGCTGGGGGCGCTGGTCTACGTCATTGCCATGGCCGGCGGCACCCGGGCCTACGGCAAGTGGGCCACCAAGCACATCACCAGCCGCCGTTCGGCCATGCTGTCCACCAGCGGCCTGGGGATTTTCATCTTCATTGACGACTATTTCAACTGCCTTACCGTGGGCACGGTCATGCGCCCCGTGACGGATGCCTTCAAGATTTCCCGCGCCAAGCTGGCCTATATCATCGATGCCACGGCGGCTCCCATCTGCATCATTGCGCCCATTTCCAGCTGGGCGGCGGCCGTGGGCAGCAACCTCAAGTCCACCAATGCCTTTGAAAGCGACTTTGCCGCCTTTGTGGCCACCATTCCCTACAATTTCTATGCCCTGCTGTCCCTGGTCATGGTGATCATGGTCTGCATGGGACGTTTTGACTTCGGCCCCATGCTGCGGGCCGAGCAGCGCGCCCGCCGGGGGGACATCGGCGCGGAAGAACCGGCCACCACGGAGCGCAGCCAGCCGGAGGTCAGCGGCAAGGGGCACCTGCTGGACATGATTGTGCCCATCGGCAGCCTGATCGTCTTTGCCGTGCTGGCGCTGCTCTATAACGGCGGCTACTGGGGGGACAATCCGGCGTATCACACCATGGCGGCGGCCTTCGGCAACTGCACGGCCTCCAAGGCGCTGGTCATTGCCTCCTTTGCGGCCATGGTGGTGGCCTTTGTGCAGTTTGTGGCCCTGGGGCGCATGTCGCTCAGAACCTTCATGGACGGCGCCACCCAGGGCATGAAGACCATGATGCCGGCCAATATCATTCTGGTGCTGGCCTGGACCATTTCCGGGGTCTGCCGCGATCTTTTGCAGACGCCCCAGTATGTCAAGTCCCTGGTAGAAGCGGACGGCGGCCTGACCGGCGGTCTGCTGCCGGCCATCATCTTTGCGCTGGCCGGTTTCCTGAGCTTTTCCACGGGGACGGCCTGGGGAACCTTCGGCATCCTCATTCCCATTGTGGTGCCCGTGGCGCAGGCTGTTGACCCCAATCTGGTGCTGGTCTGCCTGTCTGCCACCCTGGCCGGCAGCGTGTTCGGCGATCACTGCTCGCCCATTTCCGATACCACCATCCTGTCCAGTGCCGGCGCGGCCTGTACCCACATCGAGCATGTATCCACACAGATGCCCTATGCCTGCATTGTTGCCGCCAGCAGCTTTGTGGGCTATGTGGTGGCCGGCTTTACCGGCGGCAGCCTGCTGCCCAGTCTGGGCGCCGGTCTGGCGGTCATGATCATTGTCATGCTTGTGCTGCGTGCCCGTGCGCCGCAGCTGGCCGACGAATAGACCACGCTTCCTTGTTGCAGAAACGGCCCCGTATCCGTCGGATGCGGGGCCGTTGCGTTGCGGAGGGGGGCGGGCAAGGGCGTTGTGCCGGCGCCTATTCGCTGTAGATCATGCGGCGGGTCATGCCGCCATCCACGGGCAGATTGACGCCATTGACAAAGTCATTGGCCGCATCGGCCAGAAAGAGACAGGCCCGCAGAATGTCGTCTGGGCGTCCCACCCGCCCCGAGGGATGCTGGGCATGGTCCTCTGCCGAAAGTTCGGCGGCATCGCCGGTGTGGATCCAGCCCGGGCTGATGGCATTGACCGTGATGCCGCGTCCGCGCAGGGAGACGCAGAGCGACTGCGTCAGGGCCACCAGGCCGCCCTTGGACGCGCCATAGGCCTCCCAGTGGGCCTCGTTCTGCTGCCAGCGCGTGGAGGCCATGTTGATGATGCGTCCGTAGCCCGCACCGGCATTGGCCGCCAGAAAGGCCTGACAGCAGAGCGCCGCGCCGCGCAGATTGGTGTGCAGGACAGCGTCCCATTCTGCCACGGTCAGGGCTTCCAGCGGTTTGCAGAAGTGGCTGACGGCGCCATTGTTGATAAGCACGTGCAGCGGGCCGAACAGGTCCACGGCCCTGGCAAAGGCGGCCTGGATAGCGTCGGGGCAGCACAGGTCCATGACCTGGCTGTGTATGTGCGGATGGGCAAATCGGCAGTCTTCCCTGTCGCAGGCCAGCACGTGAAAGCCCTGTGCGGCAAAGCCCTGGCAGAGATGGCGTCCGATACCGCCGGCGGCGCCGGTAATAAGAACGGCAGGCATGGGTCCTCCGGGGAAAAAGGGAATGCCGGGCCGGCACGGGAAGCCGGCCAGACAGCACATGAACCGGTACCATCATGAAGGATGTCCTGCCCGGCTGCAAGGAGCGTGAGGCATGTCACTGGAAAGTCTTTTTCTGTATACCGTGCTGTCCGCGCTGCTGGTCATCATGCCGGGGCCGGACTTTGCCCTCATGGCGCGCCTCACCCTGGGGCAGGGGCGGGCAGCGGGATCGGCCGCGGCCTGCGGCATCACCCTGGGCATCTGCCTGCATACGGCACTGGCCATGCTGGGCATTTCGGCGGCCATTGCCCATTCCCCCCTGCTGTTTTCCCTGCTCAAGTACGGGGGCGGGGCCTTTCTGGTCTGGATGGGCCTGCAATCCCTGCGCAGCGCAGCGGCGGCAGCGGCGGCCGTGCTGCGCTACAGCGGGACGGAAGACAGCCGGCAGGCGCAGGCGGCGGGACAGCCGGGCCGCCGCGACCTTCCGGCAGCAGGGACCGGCCTGCGGCGGGCCTTTGGTCAGGGTTTTCTGACCAATGCCCTCAATCCCAAGGCCGTCATCTATTTTCTGACCTTTCTGCCGCAGTTCATGGACCCCGACGCGCCCCTGCCGCCGCAGTTTCTGCTGCTGGGCGGCATCATGGCGCTTCTGGTGCTGGCCTGGTTTCAGGCGCTGGCCCATCTGCTGGACCGCATCCGCCCCCTGTTTCTGCGGCCTGCGGTACAGCTCTGGCTGTATCGGCTGACGGGGATATTCTTCATGGCCTTTGGCCTGCGCCTGGCCTGCATGGCGCTGTGAGCAGCGCGCAAGAAAAAAGGCCGTGTCCAGGGACACGGCCAGAAAAGGCAGGATATGGCGCGTCCGGCGAGATTCGAACTCACGGCCTTTGGCTCCGGAGGCCAACGCTCTATCCAACTGAGCTACGGACGCACTCGTTTCCCTGTAGCCTTTTGCCGGGGGACTGTCAAGCCGCAGGCGCGGAGGGCAGCGGCTGACAAGGCCGCGGCCTTTGGCTACACTGTGCCCATGGCACGGCAACGGAACATTCTTGTGGGAGTCAGCGGTGCCAGCGGCATGCCGCTGGCGCTGCATCTGCTGCGGCTGCTGGGAGCACGGGAGGACGTGTGCACCCATGGCATCATTACCCGCGCGGCCGAGGCGGTGCTGCGGGCGGAAGGGGGACTTTCCGTCGCGGAGCTGGCGGCGGCGGTGCAGGTGCTGCATGCGCCGGAAAACATGGCCGCGCCGCCGGCCAGCGGTTCCTGGCAGCATGCCGGCATGGTGATCGTTCCCTGTTCCATGAACACGCTGGGCGCGCTGGCTGCCGGACAGACCGCCAATCTGCTCCAGCGGGCGGCGGATGTCTGCCTCAAGGAGCGCCGGCCCCTGGTGCTGGTGACCCGCGAAAGCCCGCTTTCCCGCATTCATCTGCGCAATATGCTGACCCTGCACGAGGCCGGGGCCGTCATCATGCCCTTTTCGCCGGCCTTCTATCTTCATCCCCGAACGCTGGACGAGCTGCTGGACCAGTTCTGCGGCCGCATTCTTGACCAGTTGCATCTGGACCATGCCCTGGGCCGCTGGGGCGAAAGCGCCTGCCCCGCGGCGTCATCCCCATGAAAGGAGAGCGTATGAGCAGCATTACCTGGTACGGTCACTCGGCTTTTCGCATCAGTTCCCCGCAGGGGGGGCAGGAGCGCCATCTGTGCATTGACCCCTTTCTCACGCCGGCTTCCGGGGTGACGGCGGACAGCATGGGACCGCTGGACGTGGTGCTGGTCACCCATGACCACGATGACCATGTGGGCGAGGCCGTGGCCCTGTGCCGCAGGAGCGGCGCCATGCTGGGCGCCATTGTGGGTACGGCCGAAACGCTGGTGGCCCGCGGGCTGCCGCAGGAGCAGCTGCTCAACGGCATCGGCTTCAACATGGGCGGCACCGTGGAGCATGCCGGCTTTGCCATGACCATGGTGCCGGCCTTTCATTCCAGCCAGTCCGGCTGTCCGGCGGGCTATATCATCCGCACGCCCGACGGGCTGACCATCTATCATGCGGGGGACACCTGCGTGTTCAGCGGCATGGCCCTGTGGGGTCAGCTCTATGCCATTGACCTGGCCCTGCTGCCCGTGGGCGGCGTGTTCACCATGGATGCCCCGCAGGCGGCCCTGGCCTGCGCCTTGCTGGGCTGCAAACGGGTCATTCCCATGCACTGGGGCACTTTCCCGGTGCTGGCCCAGTCCACCGATGCCTTCAAGGCCGAGCTGGCCCGGCGCGCTCCGGGCTGTACCTGCCTGGATATGGTGCCCGGGCAGAGCTGCCAGCTGCGCTGACGGCAGGGCGGGGGCGGCTGACGCCATGCCCCCCGAACCGTTGCGCATGATTCCGGCAGCCCCCCTTGACGCCATGTCGCGGAGACGATAAGGGGGCCTTGCGTCATGGCGCGGGCAGCGGAAAGGCGCGGCCTTTTTCGTGGCAATGCTGCCGGCCAATACCCCTTTTGCGGAGGAAGGTAATGAAGAAGATTCTGGTGTTGCTGATGGTGGCGCTGCTGGGTCTGCCTGTGGGCGTGTCTGCTTGGAGTCCTGACGGTGACGTGACGGTGATTGTGGCCTACAAGGCCGGTTCCGGCACGGATACCGGCGCGCGTCTGCTGGCCGCTCAGGCGGAAAAATACGTGGGCAGGACCCTTGTCATCAATAATCTGCCCGGCGGCGACGGCAAGATCGGCTGGACGGAACTGGCCAACGCCAAGCCCGACGGCAGAACCCTGGGCTTCATCAACCTGCCCACCTTCACCACGCTGGCCGTGCAGCCCAATTCCACCTTTGCCGTGAGCGACGTGATTCCCGTGTGCAATCAGCTCAGCGAAAACGGCGTGGTGGTGGTGCGTGCCGACAGCCCCTGGAAGAGCCTGACGGACCTGGTGAAGGCCTGCAAGGAAAAGGGCAACCTGCGCTGCTCCACCAATGGCGTGGAAGCCTCCAACCATACGGCTGCCCAGCTGCTGGCCACGTCCGCCGGCTTCCGTTACAAGGCCATTCCCTACGGCGGCACGGCGGATCAGCTGCTGGCCCTGCGTCAGGGCGAAGTGCATTTTTCCTGCGCCAAGGTGGCTGACGTCATCGGTCTGTGCGGTGGCGACAAGCCCGAGCTGCGCGTGCTGGGCGTGTTCAATACGGCCCGGCTGCCGGAATTTCCCGAAGTGCCCACCCTGGGCGAGCTGGGCTACTATAAGGAATGGTACGGCACGGCCCGCGCCCTGGTGCTGCCCAAGGGCACGCCGCAGGAAATCGTGGATTTCTATGTGGAAGCCTTCCGCAAGACCATGCAGGACCCTGCCTGCATTGCCGCGCATGAAAAGGCCGGCATGACCCTGGATTTCAAGGACAACAAGCAGCTGGCCGACCTCATCGCCGCGCAGGAAATCTTCTGCCGCGATGTGGTGTCCAAGCTCTACAAGAAGTAGCGGAACAGCGTCCTTGGCGGCGGGAGAGCAGACCTCTTCCGCCGCTTTTCTGTCTTCCAGCCTCTGGAGCCGGCCTGTATGAAACGATCCGACATTGGCGTGACGGCCTTCATCTATGCCGTTACGCTCTTTTTCCTGTACATGACCCTGGACCTGCCGCCGGATGCGCAGACCTATCCGCTCTGTCTCATTGCGGGCCTTCTGGGTCTCAATACCCTGTATCTGCTGCGCTGCCTGCATCAGCTGCTGCGCAGCCGCAGCGGGGTGGTCAATGATCTTCCCGTCATTTTCGAGGGCTTTCGCTGGAAGCAGTTCAGCGCGCTCTGTCTGGGCTGCATCCTGTATATGGTGCTGCTCCAGATGCTGGGCTTCTACCTTGCCAGCACGCTCTATCTGATGGGCACTCTGGCCTTTCTGCGTGTGCCGCCGCTGCACATCGGCCTGACGGTGCTGGCCATGGGTGTGATGATCTACGTTGTCTTTACCCTCTTTCTCAAGGTGCCGCTGCCCGGCGGCCTGCTGTTCCGGTAAAGGGAGGCGTCATGTCGGAAACACTGGCTCTCATGGGCGCGGGCTTTCTGCACGCCATTGCGCCCATCAATCTCTTTGCCATGCTGGCGTCCACCATTGTGGGCATCACCATCGGCTGCCTGCCCGGCCTGTCGGCAGCCATGGGCGTGGCCCTGCTGCTGCCGGTCACCTTTGGCATGAATCCGGCAACGGGTCTCATCGTGCTGGGCGGCATCTATTGCGGCGCCATTTTCGGCGGCTCCATCAGCGCCATTCTCATTCATACGCCGGGCACGCCGGCCTCGGCGGCCACCGCCATCGAGGGCTATCAGCTCACCCTGCGCGGCAAGGCGGCCAAGGCCCTGTTCACGGCCTGCTTTGCCTCCTTCTGCGGCGGCCTGCTGAGCTGCATTTCCCTGTATTTCTTTTCGCCGCTGCTGGCGCAGCTGGCCATGCAGTTCAAGAGTCCGGAATATTTCTGGCTGTCGCTCTTCGGCCTGACCATCATTGCCGGCGTTTCCTCCCGATCCCTTCTCAAGGGGCTGATTTCCGGGGTGCTGGGCCTGCTGCTGTCCACCATCGGCATGGATCCCATGGAAGGGGTGCCGCGCTTCATGTTCGGACAGAGCACCCTGTACAATGGCGTGAACACCACCTGCGCCCTCATCGGTCTGTTTTCCATGTCGCAGGTGCTCATTCTGGCGGAAAAGCGCATTGTGCAGCGGCCGAAAGCCTCGGCCATGACGGACCGCTTCGGCCTGAGCCGCGAGGAATACAAGCGCATTTCGCCCACCATCATCCGTTCCTGGCTCATCGGCAATATTGTGGGCATTCTGCCCGGTGCCGGGGCCTCCATTGCCTGCTTCATCGGCTATAACGAGGCCCGCCGCTTCTCCCGGCACAAGGAGGACTTCGGCAAGGGGTCCATTGAAGGTGTGGCCGGTTCCGAGGCGGCCAACAATGCCGTGACCGGCGGTTCGCTCATTCCCACCCTGACGCTGGGCATCCCCGGCGAATCGGTAACGGCGGTGCTCATGGGCGGTCTCATCATCCACGGGCTGCAACCGGGGCCGGAGCTGTTCACCACCTATGCGGGCATGACCTATACCTTCTTTGCGGGCTTTGTGCTGGTGCAGTTTTTCATGCTGGCCGTGGGCATGCTGGGCTGCCGGGGCTTTGCCCATATCTCGCGCCTGTCGGACGCCATTCTCATTCCGTCCATCTTCCTGCTGTGCGTGGTCGGTTCCTACGCCATTCACAACAATTTCGTGGAAGTGGTCATCATGCTCATCTTCGGGGTCATCGGCTATCTGGCCCGCAAGTTTGACCTCAATGCCGCAGCCATTGTGCTGGGCCTCATCCTGGGACCCATCGGCGAACGCGGCCTGCGCCGTTCCCTGCTCATCAATGACGGCGATCCCTCCATCCTCTTTTCCACGCCGCTGTGCTGGGTGCTCATCGCGCTCTGTGTGGTGGGTGTGCTGTCGCCCCTGTTCATGGCCCGCATGGAGCGCCGTTTGCGGGACGGGGTGGGCAATCACTGATGCTGCCGGGCGGCGCGCTGCCCTGCATACATAAAACCGCACAGGCCCGTTCCCCAAGGGGAGCGGGCCTGTCTTTTGTTCGTGCGTGTCCGGGACTGGCGGCCGTGCCGCGGCGTCAGCAGCGCCCGTTGGAGCGGCCGGCAGCCGCAGACTCGTCAAAGACCGGAACGTGAAAGCTGAGGCGGGCACGCAGGCCGCCTTCCGGGCTGTCCAGCAGGCTGAGATCGGCATTGTTCTGCCGGGCCATGCTGCGGGCAATGGCCAGGCCCAGGCCGCTGCCGCCATCGTGGGCGCCCCGGGCCGGGTCCAGGCGGAAAAAGGGTTCAAAGACACGCTCCCGGAATTCACGGGGAATGCCGGGGCCGTCGTCATCCACATCCACAAGGATGGTCCTGCCGTCCTCGTGGCAGTGCAGGCGTATGACAATATGGCTGGCATAGCGCCGGGCATTTTCCAGCAGATTGTCCAGGCAGCGGTGCAGGGCGTGGGCACGGATGGGAACAATCCATTCACCGGACGCGGGCGGCTTGCCGATATCCAGGCGCAGGCTTCCGCTGCCGTCTTCCATGGCGGCCTGCCGGTCCTCCAGCAGGCTGAGCAGAAAGACGGCCAGGTCCGTGCGCAGCAGGCTTTCCGTGGGCAGCTGGGCCTGCCCCAGCTCGTGGCTGCTGCGCATGATGGCCGACAGGGTATTGATGTCGGCCTGGAGCTTGCGGCGCATGGTTTCGTCCTCCACCTGCTCCACCCGCAGGCGCAGGCGGGTCAGAGGGGTGCGCAGATCGTGGGCCACGGCGGAAAGCATGCGCTCGTGCTGTTCCAGGGCTGCCCGGATGCGCAGACTCATGCGGTTGAAGGCTCGTGCCGTATGGGCCACTTCCGGGGGGCCGCTTTCGGCAAGAGGGGCGGCGCGGCCATCACGGCCCAGGGTTTCGGTGGCCAGGGCCAGCTGATGCAGCGGCTTCACAAGGCGATGCACCACCAGCATGGCCAGCAGCATGATCACCAGGGCTTCCACGGCCAGCATGGTAAGCATGAGCGGCCATGACGGAGCCAGGCGGCTGATGCGCTGAATATCCAGCCAGGTTTTGTTATCCAGGCGGACAAAAAGCTGGCTGATGTAGATATCGGCCTGATCCGTTCCCGGCAGCATGAGCAGGCGGGCCAGGCCCGTGGGCCCGTCACGGCTGACGCGGGTGACGAAAACCCACGGCGGCACGGCGGTGGGGGCATTGGAATAGTCCTTGCCTTCCAGGGGGTTGTCGTTGTCGAGCCAGAAGGAAATGCTGGGCGGGAAGTGATCTGCTTCGGCGCTGCCGGGCAGATGGGCGGTTTCTTCCCCCTGGTAGCGGGAAACCATGTCCTTGCTCCAGGGCAGCAGCGTGGCGGCCCGCGGTTCGGGCGAAGGCGGGGCAGAGGCGTCATTGGGCGGCAGCGGGGCCACAAAGCCCTTGAGGCTGTCGCGGATGCGCTGGCGCAGGTAGAGGGTGGCCGCGTCGTAGACCTGGACCGGCGCCGTGCTGGTGTGCAGGATGCGGGCATTGACGGCCTCCAGGCGGCGCAGGCGGACCAGCAGTTCCGGCAGGGGGGAACCGCCTTCGCGCAGGGGGTCGAGCATGAGCAGGCAGAGGGTCAGGCTGGAGGCATGGTCAGACAGCACCATGCGGGCGGCCTGTTCGTCATCCAGGCGGTGGGCCAGCAGGGCCGTGACGCTGTGCAGCAGCAGAAAGGTCAGCCCCAGAAAAAGCCAGAGACGGGAGCGCAGGCCAAGGCGGGCAAAGCGCTTCATGACGTATGACGGCTGCCGCCTGCGGGCAGGACTTCGCTGCGGACATCGGCGGCCAGCACATAGCCTTCGCCGCGCACGGTCTTGATGAGGGTGCCGTAGCGGCCGCCATCGCGCAGGCGGTTGCGCAGGCGGCTGACCAGCACGTCGATGCTGCGGTCATAGGGCTGGGCATTGCGGCCCTGGGTCAGCGCCAGCAGCGTATCGCGGCTGAGCACCTGTTGCGGCCGTTCCAGAAAGATGCACAGCAGGCGAAATTCCGCGCCGCTGAGGGGCAGGATCACATTGTCCGGCGTCAGCAGATGCCGGGCCGTGGTGTCCAGGCGCCACGAGCCGAAATGCAGCAGGCGCCCCTGAGGGGGCGAGGGCGTGGCTTCGCTGCTGCGGCGCAGCACCGTGCGGATGCGGGCCAGCAGTTCGCGCGGTTCAAAGGGCTTGCCCAGGTAGTCGTCTGCCCCCAGTTCCAGCCCCACGATACGGTCCGTGCTGCCGTCCAGTGCGGAAAGAAAGATGGCCGGCACGGCGGACTGCTGCCGCAGGCGGCGCAGCACGGCAAAGCCGTCGTCACCGGGCAGCATGATGTCCAGCACCACCAGATCGGCAGGGGCATTGCGCCAGAGCGCAAAAAATTCCTCCGCATTGCTGGCACTGGACACCGTAAGGCCGTTGCGGGTCAGGTAATCCACCAGCAGTTCGCGGATGTCGGCATCGTCATCAAGAAGATAGATGGTTTTTGTGGTATCCATAGGCAGAGGCACGGGACTGCGGCGGCATGCGCCAGGGGATGATGACCCTATGGTAGCCCATCTTGCCGGGACGGGCAAGGCAGCAGGCCCTGCCGGGGGCCGAAGAGGCTGTCGGCCAGCTTGCGGTGGGCGGCGGGCATGGCCAGGGTCTGGAGCTGCTGGGGCGTGACCCAGCGGAAGGCGCTGGCCGCCGTGAGCACGGGCGGTTGCGGCGGCTCGGCGCTGCTGGCCTGCGGGCTGTCGGGCGCCAGTTGCAGCCCGAAGCAGTGCAGGGTCACGCGATAGGTGGTATAGCCGTGCCGGATGATGCCATGGCTCCGGTCAACGCGCACGGCCAGGCCCGTTTCCTCGGCATATTCGCGCACCACGGCCTGGGCGGGCGTTTCGCCGGCTTCCAGGCGGCCGCCGGGAAATTCCCACAGGCCGCCCCAGGCGCCCTGATCGCAGCGCTTCTGCACAAAGATGCGCCCCCGATGCTCCAGCACGCCGGTGACCACCTCAATGGGCACGATGGCGCTTTTTTTGCCGCTGACCGGGCGCTCGTGCACAATGCCCAGATGGCGGGCCGTGCAGAACGCTGCCAGCGGGCAGACCTCGCAGCGGGCCTTGCGGCCGCAGACAAGCGCCCCCAGTTCCATCATGGCCTGATTGTGATCACGTGCCCGGGAAGGCGGCAGCAGCCGGGCAGCCAGCTGGGCAATGCGGGTGGCGGCCGGCTTTTCCTTCACCGGGCTGTCCTCATCAAAGACGCGGGCAATGACGCGCTCCACATTGGCATCAATGCAGGGTACCGGCGTTTCAAAGGCAATGCTGGCAATGGCTGCCGCCGTATACGGTCCCACACCGGGCAGGGCGCGGATATCTTCCAGCCGGGAGGGAAAGACCCCGCCGTGCCGCTGGCATATGTGCCGGGCGGCAGCCAGCACATGGCGTGCCCGCGAATAATAGCCCAGCCCTTCCCAGGCATGCAGCACGTCTTCTTCGGACGCTGCGGCCAGGGCCGCAATATGGGGAAAGCGGGCCATCCAGCGCCGGAAATAGGCCACGCCGCGTTCCATCTGCGTCTGTTGCAGCATGATTTCGGAAATCCAGACCTCGTAGGGGGCATAGGTCTCCCGCCACGGCAGGGGGCGCCGGTGCTTGGCAAACCAGCTGAGCAGGGCCTCCTGCAGGGCGGGCAGGTTTTCCAGGGGCGGAAGATGGCCTGGGGGGGGCGTGCCCCCCGTCACAAGAACGGCCTGGCGGGGAGACGGGGAGGCCGCAGGGGTGGTCTGACGTTTCATGGCATGAATCTACACGCCGGCGGGCACATTGTCATCTGTGGAGCTTTGGCGTATGCTTCCCCCGCATGCTGCGGCGGGCCTGTCGCCGCCTGTGTAAATCGCCATCCCCAAGGAGTTCCCATGTCCGAGAATCCCACGGTGCTGCTGGAGACAACCTCCGGCGACATCCTGATTGAACTGTTCGCCGACAAGGCCCCGGAAACCGTTGCCAACTTTCTCAAGTATGTGGACGACGGCTTTTATGCCAATACCATCTTCCACCGTGTCATCCCCGGCTTCATGATTCAGGGCGGCGGCCTTGGTGCCCGTCTGGATGCCAAGCCCACCCGCGAACCTGTGAAGAACGAGGCCGACAACGGCCTGAAGAATGATCGCGGCACCATTGCCATGGCCCGTACCATGGACCCGCACAGCGCCACGGCCCAGTTCTTCATCAATCTGGTGGACAATGAATTTCTGAACTACAGCAGCCCCACCACCCAGGGCTGGGGGTACTGTGTCTTTGGCCGGGTTACCGACGGCATGGACGTGGTGGACAAGATTGCCAAGATCAAGACCAAGGCCGTGGGTCCCCACGAGGCCGTGCCCACCGACATGGTGCTCATCACGGGCGCCAGCCGCTTTGAATAGACTGTGCATGCGGGCAGCGCTGCCGCTGTGCGCATGAAGGACGGCGGCCTGTTCCGGGCAGGATGCCGCGGGACGGCTGCCGTCTGCTATGCTGGGCTGCCAAGCCCCCGGAGTACGACATGAAGAAATGGTTTGCCGGCGTCTGCCTGTGCCTGTGGTCCCTGCTGCCGCTGCTGGCACACACGGCCCGCGCCGAAGATGAGATGATTGACCCCAGCGACTACATTTGCGCGGAATTTGTGGCCCTGGCCTCCACGCAGGCAGAGCCGCCCCTGTTCCAGGGTTTGCAGATTGACGGCTTTGTCAGTTCCAATATGGGCAAGGCCACGGTGGATCCGCGCCTGATCATGACCCTCATGACCACAACCTATGCCATGTGCCAGAAGGACCCCACGGCCGTGGTGGCCGATCTCTGGCAGGACCTGCGCAAGGAAATGCCGGACCCGCAGGACGAAAAGTGGCGGGCCGATGCCACCACCTGCCGTCAGTACAACGAGAATCCCACGGATGGCGACGGCTTTGTGGTCTGGCTGGACGGTTATAACCGGCATTATAACGTGACCAACAAGTCCGTGCTTTCCAGTCCCAAGCGTGGCGACGCCTTTGTGGAATACTGCAAGACCCATCCCGACACGCTCATGATCGATGCCCTGCAGGAAGTGCTGGGCAACAAGTAGCGGTTACACCGCCTTTGATTCATATGTGCAGAAGCGCCCCGCCGGCATGCCGGCAGGGCGCTTTTTTTGCGGGCAAAGGGGGCCGTGCGGCCCCAGGCATCTAGACGGGCTTGTACATGGCGCCGCTGTCCGCAGAGCTGACCATGCTGGCATAGCGGCGCAGCACGGGATAGGGGCATTCCTTCTGCGGCGCCTTCAGTTCGGCGCGGCGGCGGGCCAGTTCGGCCTCATCCACCAGCAGATCCAGCTTGCGGTTGGGGATGTCCACCAGGATGCGGTCGCCGTCGCGCACCAGGGCAATGGGGCCGCCGTCGGCGGCTTCCGGCGAAATGTGCCCGATGGCGGCGCCGTTGGTGCCGCCGGAGAAGCGGCCGTCGGTGAACAGGGCCACGTCCTTGCCCAGCCCCATGCCGGTGATGGCGGCCGTGGGCGAGAGCATTTCGCGCATGCCGGGGCCGCCCTTGGGACCTTCGTAGCGCACCACCACGCCGTCGCCGGCCTTGATCTTGCCGTCCAGAATGGCGTGCATGGCATCTTCCTCGGATTCAAAGACGCGGGCGGTCACCTCGCGGCACATCATTTCCGGCGCCACGGCGGACTGCTTGACCACGGCGCCGTCAGGCGCCAGCGTGCCGCGCAGAATGGCAATGCCGCCCTCGCAGGAATAGGCCTTTTCCACGGGATGAATGACGTCGGGGTTGAGGATGCGGGCACCGCGCAGGTTTTCGCCCACGGTCTTGCCGGTGGCGGTGAGGCAGTCCTTGTGAATGAGGTTCAGCTTGTCCAGCTCGGCCATGACCGCCGGGATGCCGCCGGCATTGTCCAGGTCCACCATGTAATGATGGCCGGCGGGCGAGAGCTTGCAGAGATTGGGCGACTTGCGGCTCACGGCATCAAAGACGGACAGGTCGATGTCCAGCCCGGCCTCGTGGAAAATGGCCGGCAGATGCAGGGTGGTATTGGTGGAGCAGCCCAGGGCCATGTCCACGGCAATGGCATTTTCCACCGCGCCGCGGGTCACGATGTCGCGGGGGCGGATATTGCGCTGCAACAGGTCCATGACGCGCATGCCGGCGTGTTTGGCCAGGCGGACGCGGCCGGCATGCACGGCGGGAATGGTGCCGTTGCCGGGCAGGGCCACGCCGATGGTTTCGGCCAGGCAGTTCATGGAATTGGCCGTGAACATGCCCGCGCAGGAGCCGCAGCCGGGACAGGCGCGTTCTTCCCAGCGGGTCAGTTCCTCTTCGCTCATCTGCCCGTTGCGCACGCGGCCCACCCCTTCGAACAGGGTGATGAGGTCGCCCTTGCGGTCATAGCTCAGGTCGCCCGGCAGCATGGGGCCGCCGGAAACCAGAACGGACGGAATGTTCAGGCGCATCATGGCCATGAGCATGCCAGGCACGCATTTGTCACAATTGGGAATGAAGACCAGCGCATCAAAGGCATGGGCGCGGGCCATGATTTCGATGGAATCGGCGATGAACTCACGCGAGGGCAGGGAAAAGCGCATGCCCTCGTGGTTCATGGCGATGCCGTCGCAGACAGCAATGGCCGGAAATTCCAGCGGCGTCCCGCCGGCCATGCGAACGCCGGCCTTGACGGCCTCGGCCAGCTTGCCCAGGTGAAGATGCCCGGGAACCACCTCGCTGGCGGCATTGACCACGCCCACCAGCGGACGATCCATTTCTTCGCGGGTCAGACCCAGCGCATACAGAAGGGAACGGTGCGGGGCCTTTTCCAGCCCGGCTTTCATTTTTTTGCTGCGGCTATCATCCATGACGCATTTCCTTATGCTGAAGAACAACGTCCCGCGTCTGGGCGGGCAAAAATTTTTGTACGGCAAAAAGCGCGCCTTGGGAAGGGGCGCCCCCTGTCTCCTTGCCCGGACATACGCTGCCGGAGCCGGTGCGGGCAGGGGCGAAAGTCCTTGAAAAGACGGGCGGAAGTCGGCTAGTCTGCGGCCATGCAAGCCTCCACCCCCACCCTGGCACGCCGCTATTTCTTCAAGCTGCTGGCCAATGTGGCTTCCGTGCCCGTCTATCTGGTCATGGAGGCCATCCTGCCCCGTGCGCTCGGTCCGCAGATGTACGGTAACTACAGCTTTGCCACCAATCTCTTTCAGCAGCTTTCCGGCTTTCTGGACATGGGCACGTCCACCTGTTTTTACAATGCCCTGTCCCGCCGGCAGGAGGAAACCGGCCTCATTGCCTTTTATCTGCGCGTGAGCCTGCTGGTGGCGGTCATCGGGCTGCTGGTGGCTGCCTGCATGCAGCTGCCGCAGGTGGGGGCGCTGCTCATGCCCGATGTGCCGGGCTGGCTGGCGCCGCTGGCCGCGCTCTGGGCCTTTCTCACCTGGTGGGGGCGGGTGCTGCGCTCCATGAACGATGCCGTGGGGGCCACCGTGCCGTCGGAACTGTGCCGCACGGTCATCGCCCTGCTGGCCGTGGTGGTGCTGGCCGGTCTGTTCTGGCTGGATGTGCTCAATATCTGTAGCCTTTTTTTCCAGCAGTATGCCATGCTGCTGGCCACGGCCCTGGGCTACTGGGTGGTGAGCAAGCGGGCCTGGGAAGAGCGCTTTGGCAACGGCGGGCGCTTTTCCCTGCATCTGGAGGCGGCCCAGACCCGTGCCTACAGCCGGGAGTTCTTTTCCTACAGCCATCCGCTCTTTGTGCAGGCCCTGCTGACCTTTTTCATGCTCAGTGTGGAGCGCTGGCTGTTGCAGTGGTTCGACGGCAGCGCGGAGCAGGGCTATTTTGCCCTGGCCCAGAAGGTGAGCATTGCCTGTTTTCTCTTTGTCTCGGCCATGACGCCCCTTATCATGCGCGAATTTTCCATCGCCTGGGGCAAGCGCGATCTGGAAGGCATGGGGCGCATCATGCGGCGCTTTGCCCCGTTGCTCTACGTGGTGGCTGCCTATTTCTCCTGCTTCACCGCCGTGGAGGCCCATGTGCTGGTGCGGATTTTTGGCGGCGAGCAGTTTCTGGCTGCCGTGCTGCCCGTGCAGATCATGGCCCTGTATCCCCTGCATCAGGCCTATCTACAACTGGCAAGCTCCGTCTTTCATGCGGCCGGGCGCACACGCACCACCCGCAATGTGACCATGCTGGATGCTGTCTATGGCTTTGCCACGGTCTGGTTCCTGCTGGCGCCTGCCCAGTACGGGGGGCTGCATCTGGGGGCCGTGGGCCTGGCCTGCAAGACCGTGGCCGTGCAGTTTGTGACGGTGAATATCCAGCTCTGGCTGGCGTCGCGCCTCATTCCCTTTTCGTTCTGGCGCAATCTCCTGCATCAGTTCTGGAGCCTGGCCATCCTGCTGGGGCTGGCGCTGGGCTGCCGGGAACTGACCCTGCATCTTGGCCTGGGCGGACTGGATTCCCTGCCCCGTTTTCTGGTGGCCGGGATACTCTACAGCGTGGCCGTGGCGGGCGTCATTGCCCTGCTGCCGGCCTTTGCGGGTCTGTCTCGTCAGGACCTGCGCGGCGTTCTGCAGCGGCTTCCGCTGCGGCGGCGTGGCCACTGAGGCAGCCGTCCGCGGTGCAGGGCTGACGGATCTCTGCTCCGCGGGATGTGGCGCTGCCGACGGGGCGGCATTGTCCGGCGGAAATTGCCGGACGGTCTGAGAGACAAAACGGCATTCCTCCATGCGGGGGAATGCCGTTTTGTCACGGGTAGTCGGGTCGCCGTCAGGCCGGCTGTTCTCCGGACGCCGCGGCGGGGTCCAGGGGATTGCGGGGCTTTTCCGTGGCGGCCTTCTTTTCGGCGGGCGGGGCTTCCACCACGGTTCCGTCGGGCAGCACCATGGACAGCGCCCGCACCGGGCAGGCTTCCATGCAGGCGGTGATGCGCTTGCCGTTTTCCTCGCGCCAGGCCTTGCACATGTCGCAGCGCACGGCCACTTCGCGGCGGGAGCGCTGGGCCATGGTTTCGGCGCCGTCGCTTACATCGGGCATGCCGATGGTATCCAGAGAGATGGTGCCGTACGGGCAGACGGCAATGCAGAGCTTGCAGGCCACGCAGAGCTGCACCCGCATGCTGATGCGGCCATCGGCATCCTGTTGCAGGGCGCCGGAGGGGCAGATGGCGCAGCAGGGGGCCGGATCGCACTGATGGCAGCGCACCGTGGTGCGGAAGCCTTCGGCCTTGACCACCTGCACGCGGGAGACAAGCACGTCGCGGTGCTTCATGGCCTCCTTGAAGCTCATGCCGTGATGGGCCGCGATGCAGGCCACCTCGCAGCGGCGGCAGGCGCGGCACTTGTCCGGGACGACCTGAATGTGTTCAATCATGATGTTCCTCCGCCTCCACCTGAAGGTCGGTCAGGGTCAGACCATGCCCGCCGCTGAACCGCAGGGCCTCTCCGCCGCAGAAGGGGCAGGCAAAATGCCGCCGGAACAGGGCAAAGGCCGCGCCGCAGTCCGTGCAGCGGCAGGGCAGGGGGGCTGTTTCCAGCACCAGTTCCGCGCCGTGGGCCAGGGTGCCTTCGGCGCAGATTTCAAAACAGGCCCGCAGGGTTTCGGCCTCCACGCAGGAGAGCAGGCCCAGCTGGCAGGTAAGGCGCGTGATGCGCCCGGCGCGCGGCCCGTCTTGCCGGGCATTGTAGTCGGCCACGGCCCGCGTGGCGGTGCCCAGCAGCCCCTGGGCCAGACTGGCCTCGTGCATGGGCTAGCGCTCGGTGCACGACACGCAGGGGTCGATGCTGTTGGTGATCAGGGCCACATCCGCCACCTTGCAGTCCTTCATCATGACGCCCAGGGCCTCCCAGTTCATGTAGGAGGGCACGCGCCACTTGAGGCGGGCGGGCTTGTCCGTGTCATTGGTGCGGATGTAGTAGAAAACCTCGCCGCGCGGGGCCTCGCTGCGGGCGCAGGCCTCGGCCGGATAGATGCGGTTCATGGGCACGGCCACCGGGCCGTCGGGGGTATGGTCGCAGCACTGCCGGATGAGCCGGATGGACTGGAAGATTTCGTCCAGCCTCACCAGGGCGCGACTGTTCACGCAGCAGCCGTCGCGGACAACCATGTCAAAGTCCAGCTCGCCATAGGCGGCATAGGGCGCATCCTTGCGCACGTCATGGGCAATGCCCGAGGCGCGGGCCACCGGCCCCACCACGCCCAGGCGGATGGCGTCTTCCCTGGGCAGCAGCCCCAGCCCCCGGGTGCGCGCCAGTACAAGGGGGTCTGTGGCATAGATGTCGCGTATTTCCTCCACGGCCGGTTCCACCTTGTCCAGCATGGACTGGATAAAGTCGAAATGCGCCGGCTCCACATCGCATTTCACGCCGCCGATGCAGTTGGAGGCCAGATTCATGCGGTTGCCGTAGACCGTTTCCTTCACGTCCTGCATGAGTTCGCGCACTTCCATGACGTGCATGAACAGGGATTTGAAGCCGATGATGTGGGCCTGAATGGCAATATTGAAGAGATGGGAGGCCACGCGCTTGATCTCTTCGGCCATGACGCGCAGATAGCGCGCCCGGGGCGGAATGATCATGCCCAGCACGTTTTCCACGGCCATGCTGTAGGTAAAGGAATGGCTGTTGGAGCAGAGGGAGCAGACGCGCTCGGTGAGCGTGGTGTTCTTGATGAGATTGCGCTGACTGGCCAGCGCTTCCATGCCCCGGTGCACATGGCCGGAGGTCAGCTCCACCTTGCGGATGGTTTCGCCATCCACGGTGAGGTGGAAATAGACCGGCTCTTCAAGGGCCACATGTACCGGACCAAGCGGCATGCTGAACGTACTGGGCGTGCTCATGCGCGTCCTCCCTTATCCTTGAGGATACATTCCCAGAGGTCCGTGGTGCAGGCGCCGTTCATGACGATGGACAGGGGCACGGCCTCGTTGAGGATGCCCGCATCCAGCTCGTCATCCAGAAAGAGGCGGCGCGGATTGGGATGTCCCGTCACCCGCACGGCATAGAGTTCCATCATTTCGCGCTCGTGCCAGTCCGCATTGGCGAAGATGGGCGTGATGGAGGGCACGTCGGGATGCTGGCTGCCCAGGGTGACCGTCACGTTGTAGACCACACCGTCCAGGGCAAAATGGTAGCAGATTTCCTGAATCTGGTCGCTCAGCTGACGGCGGTTGTAGGCCGTGATCATGCACAGGCGCGCCCCTGCGGCCTTCAGGCGGCGGGCTGCTTCCTCAAGGCAGTGGGGACTGGTCAGCCGGAACCAGTGAAAGGCATTGCCAAAGGCATCATTGCTGTGGTGCACGCCGCCGGGTGCATCGCAAAAATCGCTCAGGGCTTCTATGAGGGTGGCATTTCCCCTGAAAATTTCCTGCATGGTATGTCCTTTTGCCCGTCTCAGTCGAGCTTTTTCAGCGGGGCCGCGGAGGCGGCCAGCCTGTCGTCAGGTGCATTGCCCCTGTCCGTGTGCTGCGGCAGCCGGCAGGCATTGCGCTTGGCGTCTTCCAGCTGGCGGCACTTGGGGCAGAGGCGGCGGATGGTATCGGCATCGATTTCCCTGTTGTGCGCGTACAGGCGTTGGGCAATCTTCAGGGGCAGCGGCCGGATGAGCGTGCCGCAATGCGCGCACGGCTCGTAGGTGATGGTCTGCTGTTCGATGCGGGAGAATTTTTCGGCCTCCACATGGGCCGAGTGCCAGTTGTTGTCCAGGGAGATGGCCCCGGTGGGGCAGTAGTGCCGGCAGGAGGCGCACAGGCAGCAGGAGTTATGCCAGATGGTAATGGTATAGCCCGTGCCGTCCGGCTTGTGCCCGATGTGGATGGCGCCGGCCATGCAGGAATAGCGGCACATGCCGCAGCCCATGCAGAGTTCCGGATCCACATGTACCCTGCCCCGCAGGCGCTGGGGCGTAACCGTTTCTCCCAGCGGAAAGGGGTCCGTGCTGGGGCCGTCCAGCAGGTTGCGAAAAAGAATCTTCAGGAATCCCGCCATGATCAGTCCTCCGAACCGTTGCGCGGGCGGCGGTCGCCCAGAAGGCCGCACACATGGTGGCAGATGCCGCACAGGCGGCAGCTGCCTTCCCCCGGCATGCGGCTGTTGCGGGAGGCCAGCAAGCGGCCCAGGCGTTGCAGGAAGCGCTGCCCCCGGCCGTACAGGGCTGCCGGCAGCGTGCGCGCCGTGGCGGGAGCATGCTGTATGCGTGTCATGCTATGCCTCCAGCCCCAGTTTCTTGAGCCACAGTTGCTTGGCCAGAATGACCCCTTCCAGAATGGCCTGCGGGCGGGGCGGGCAGCCGGGCACGTTCACATCCACCGGAATGAAGCGCGAAATGGGGCCGTCAATGGAATAGCCGTCGCGGAACACGCCGCCGGAAATGGGGCAGATGCCCACGGCCACCGTGACCTTGGGTTCGGGAATTTCATTCCATACCGTGATCACGCGGTCGCGCACGCGCGTGGCCAGCGGGCCGGTGATGAGCACAATGTCCGCATGGCGGGGGCTGCCGCAGTACCGGCAGCCGAAGCGCTCCACGTCATAGCGCGGGATGCAGGCCGTGGTGGCCAGTTCCACGTCACAGCCGTTGCAGGACCCCGCATTGATGCGGAACAGCCATGGCGACCGCACGGACAGTTTCTTGAGCAGGGTATCGACGCTCACGGGTCGCCTCCTTACAGTGCCCAGACCAGCACCAGGCTGCACAGGGCCAGTGCCGTGGGAACAGTCACATAGAAACGGAAGGCCTGATCAATGCGCAGGCGCCCTGTGGCGGACTTCACAAGCGTCAGGGACAGGAGCATGAGGCCCAGGCACTTGAGCACGAACCAGAGCAGATTGACCACGGCATAGGGAGAAATGGTGCCGGGAAAGAACAGGGCCACGCCCAGCCCCAGCACCACAAAGGTCTTGAGCGCACTGCCCATCTGATACAGGGCCAGCAGCGGACCGCCATATTCCAGCAGCGGGCCTTCGATGATCTCGGTTTCGGCTTCGGGGATGTCAAAGGGCACCACGCCCATGGTTCCGGGCAGAAAGATGAGATAGGCCACCAGCGCCGGTATCATGGCCGGGTGAAAGCCCAGGGACCCCTGCGCAAGCTGCCAGTCGATGATGCGCAGCAGGGAAAATTCGGCCGCCGTGCCGGTCTGCGATCCCACCATCATGGCCACGGCCAGAAGGATCATGAGCAGCGGCATTTCGTAGGCCAGCATGAGCAGCATCTCGCGCGAGAAGCCCACGGCCCCGAAGGGCGAGCTGGAGGCCGAGCCGCCCAGCATCATGGCAATGGCCGGAATGGGCAGCAGATAGAAGAGCACCAGCAGGTCGCCCATATTGTACAGGCCGCCGAAGACGCCGGGAACGGGAATGAAGGCCGCGCATACGGCCATGCCCGCAAAGCCTGCCACCGGCGCCAGCAGAAAGGCGCTCTTGCAGGCCGTTCTGGGGAGAAGCGTTTCCTTGGTGCACAGCTTGGCAATGTCCAGCCAGGGCTGCACGAGGGGCGGCCCCACGCGGCGTTGCAGGCGCGCTTCCACACGCCGGTCAACCGCCTTGAAGAACAGGCCCAGCGTCAGCGCAAACAGGCCGCCGGGAAAGAGAACCATATGCAGGATGGCGTACAGCGTTTCGCTCATGCCTCATGCTCCTTGCTGCGGCGTTCGCCCCGGGCGGGGTCGGGAGCGCCGGGTAGATGCTCCAGCAGGCGGACCAGCCCGCCGTAGATGCCTTCGGGCCGCACGCGGCTGGTAGCCTCGTCGGGCGGCAGGCCGCAGGTATGGATGTCAATTTCGCGTACCCGCACGAAGCGCTTCACAAAGAGCAGGCCGCCGCCAAAGGCCAGGGCCATGAGCACAAACATGCCTGTGGCATTGTAGGCCGCCGGCCCGTCCACCAGGCCGGCCATGCTCACGGGCAGGGGGGCCTGGCCGTATTCCACCAGCACCGCATTGAGCGGCGTCAGCGCCAGACCGGGGAAAACCCCGGTGATCACGCAGCCCAGGCCCAGCAGCCCCATGGGCACGCGCATGACGGGCGGTACCTCCTCGATGCGGTCCAGCAGGGGCGAAGGCTGCCCCAGGAAGGCCGCATGCAGGAACTTGGCCACATAGGCCAGGGTAATGACGCTGCCCAGCAGCGAAAGCAGGGCCAGCAGCGGCTGGCCGGCCTGCATGAGCGCATGGTAGATAAGCCACTTGGAGCTGAAGCCGCTGGTGGGCGGTACGCCCACCACCGACAGGCCGGCAATGGCGAACATGGCCAGGGTAAAGGGCATCTTGCGGCCCAGCCCGCCCAGGTCTTCCAGGGTTTCGCGATGGCTGGCAAACATGATGGCCCCGCAGACAAGAAAGAGCAGGTCCTTGAAGAAGACGTGGTTGACCACGTGCAGCATGCCGCCCGCGTAGCCCAGGGAACCGCCGGCAGCCACGGCCAGCACCATGTAGCCGATCTGGCTTACGGTGGAATAGATGAAGATGAGCTTGACCTGATTGGCCACCAGCGCCTGAAGGGCCGCATAGACAATGGTGATGCCGCCTATCCACATGATCACGACCTGCACCGCATGCACGTGCAGGGCATTCATGAGGCCGCTGCCCAGGGCCGCACCGCCCAGCAGCAGAAAGAGCTTGACGAGACCAAAGACGGAACTTTTCAGCAGCACTGACGAGATGAAGCCCGAAACCGGCGTAGGGGCCACGGCCGGGTGCATCTGCCAGTCAATGCGGAAGGGCAGCTGCGCGGCCTTCATGAGGAAGCCCGTGCCCAGCAGGCAGAAGCCCAGCAGGAAGGGCGTGCCCACAGCATGCCATTGCAGGGAGGACAGGGCCGATACCAGCGCGCCGGGCCGCACGGTCATGGCCAGATTGCCGCCCAGGAAGCAGACCCCCACAAAGATGAAGCCCGCCCCGCACACATTGAAGCAGAAGTACTTGAAGGCTTCGCGCAGGGACAGGGCATCGCCTTCGTGGGCCAGGGCCAGATAGAGCGTCCAGGCGCTCATGATTTCCCAGAACAGGAAGAAGCTGAACAGGGTCTGGGCAGCGGCCATGCCCACCAGCCCGCCGCACATGGCCGTAAAGGCACAGTAGAAGCGCCACTGGCTGTGGCTGTGGCTCATGTAGCCCAGGGCGTAGACCACGTTGATGGCGCCCATGACAGGCACCAGCAGGGCAAAGCCGAAGGAAAGCGTGTCCAGTTCGCGCCCCAGCAGGCCCACCAGCACGGCCGTACCCAGCAGCACCAGCAGGGCGCAGAGACCGGCCTGCCGGGCACTGCGGTAGAAGAGCGCGGGCAGAATGGCACCGAAGACCGGCAGGGCCACAAAGGGGGGCCAGATGCTGGTGTCGGCAAAGATGAGCAGCAGAGGCGAGGGAATCTGCCCGCCCTGCGTGGGATCGACCTGGAAGCAGGCAGAAACGGCAGGGGTGAGCACCATGTCCCAGAGCCAGGGCGCCAGCCCGGGCACCAGACAGAGCAGGGCCAGCACCAGCAGGGGCAGGCGCATGGTCAGCGGGGCCTCTTCCACCGGCGGCAGGTGCGCCGGGCGCTCCTCGAAAACCAGGGTCTTCAGAATGCGGATGTAGTAGACGGCTCCCACCAGCGATCCCGCCAGAATGAGGGCGCCCAGCCAGAGATGCCCAGCGTCCACCACGGCCCGGATCATGAGATACTTGCTCAGAAAGCCGCCAAAGGGCGGCAGGCCCATGATGGCGATCAGGCCGGCGCACAGGCAGGAGACGGTCCAGGGCATTTGCCGGCCCAGGCCGCGCATGTCTGCCAGGCGGCGCGAGCCGCTGCGCAGGATGAGGGCGCCGGCGCCCAGAAAGAGCAGGTCCTTCATGATGGCGTGCATGCTCACATGGGCCAGCACCGCATAGGTGGCCAGGACGGTGCCCATGCCCAGGGTCAGGGCGATTTCCCCCAGCTGCCCCAGGGTGGAAAAGGCCAGCATGCGCTTGATGTCCTCCTGCCGCAGGGCCATGAGTTCGCCGTAGATCAGGGTAAAGGCCCCCATGAAGACAAGCGCCGTGCCCAGCCAGGTGAGGCCGTACAGGCCGCGCAGGGCCGGCATGAGCGGGGTGCCGTTGACCGAGGCGCAGGTCAGGAGCAGCAGGCCGAAGATGCCGGTCTTGGTGATGATGCCCGACAGCGGTCCGGACACCGGAGACGGTGCGGCCGGATGGGCATCGGGCAGCCAGGAGTGCAGGGGCACCAGGCCGGCCTTTACCGCAAAGCCCGCCAGGCAGAGCAGCAGCCCGGCCTTGACGCTGAAGGAGGGCAGATGGGCCATGGCCAGCGGCCACTGGGCAAAGGCGGTATGCCCGCCGGAAAGGGCCATGATGCCGGGCATGAGCAGCAGTGCCCCGCCCGCGCACATGACATAATACTTGAAGCCGGCATCGCGGGCCGCCCGGTGTCCTTCGTGCACGACCAGAAAATAGGAGGCAAAGGTCATGAGTTCCCAGTAGCCGTACAGGGCCGCCAGGTCCGGCGTGGCCACAATGCCCGCCAGCGAGGCAAAGGTCAGGGGCAGAAAGAACCAGTAGCGGGCAGGCTCCGTATCATGGGCCATGTAGCCGATGGAATACAGGCTGACCAGCAGGGCCACCAGGCCGATGAGGCAGAGAAACAGGCTGGACAGACCGTTGACCGGCACGGCAAACACGCTGCCCAGGGCCAGGGCGCATGCGGCCACCACCAGCCACGGGGCAGGGCGCCAGCGCAGCAGGCTGCCGGCGCCTCCCAGCAGGGCACCGGCATAGAGCAGCCAGAAGGCAGGATGCGGCGGCACATGGGCAGGAGCCGGGCAGTGCAGCACGGCGGCCACAAGCGCGGTCAGGGGATCACGCCCCAGGCCCAGCACGGCCACCAGTACACAGCAGATCAGGGCTGCTGCGCCCGCGGGCCGGGCCGGCAGGGGGCGGGCATGGCTGCGGGGAGCTTCCAGCAGGGTCACCTGCACGGCATGCACATGCAGGGCCAGGGTTACCAGCGTACAGGCAGCCATGAGCAGGCACAGGGCCAGCTCCGTCTGGCCGGGCAGGCCGGCGCCCAGGATGGCACGGGTAATGAACAGACGGCCCTCCGGCACCAGAAAGGGCGAGCCGCCCACCGCGGCCAGCAGTCCCAGCGCCAGCAGCAGGCCGGCGCAGCGCCGCTGTTTTCCGGCACCCCGCAGGGCATCCAGCTGCGCCTGCGTGTCCTGCGTCAGGCTGTGCAGCGCCGTGAGGGCCAGACCGCGTGCGGCCAGCTGGAAAAGCAGATACAGCACAACCCCCAGGCCCGTCACAGGACCGGGACAGCCCAGCGCCAGGCAGATGATGCCGGCATCCTGCACGGCTCCCCAGCAGATGAGCCGCCGGAGGTTCCTGCGCTGGCAGACGGCCTGCCAGGTACCGATCAAGAGAAAAAACAGCCCCGGTACAAACAGCAGGGGAAAGCCGGCCAGTGCCGTCGGTATGGTCATAAGCGCCCCGGACGTTGGCTGCCCGGCGGGTACCGTCGTGACAGGACGGCCAGGAAGGACGCCTGTTTCACGGGGAACGGCCGGCAGCGGAAGAAAGTATGTGAAAAAAAGGCCACGTTCTTCAGGACGTAGCCCAAAACCGCTGCCGATGCAAGCAACACCCCGTTGTTACAGACGGAAGCGCCTGTTCATGCCGCAGGACGGCACGGGATGCGTGCGGGAATCATTCCATGCGCAGGGCGCGGGTCATGAGGCTGGCAGCGGCATCGGCGGGGGCGCACTGTTCGTAGAGCACGCTGTAGACGGCGGCGGTGATGGGTGCCTCCACTCCCAGCCGCCGGGACAGCATGTGCACGGCGGCCGTGGTCTTTACCCCTTCGGCCACCATGCCCAGGCTGGCGGTGATGTCATCCAGGCATTCGCCCCGGCCCAGGCGCAGCCCCACCTGCCGGTTGCGGGAGAGGTCTCCCGTGCAGGTAAGGGTCAGGTCTCCCAGGCCGGAAAGTCCCATGAAGGTCCGCTCCTGCGCGCCGCAGGCCACGCCCAGGCGGGACATTTCGGCCAGGCCGCGCGTGATGAGGGCTGCCCGGCTGTTGTTGCCCAGGCCCAGGCCGTCGCAGATACCGGCCGCAATGGCCATGATGTTCTTGAGGGCGCCGCCCAGCTCCACGCCCACCACGTCGGTGCTGGAATAGCAGCGGAACAGCGGGCCGGAGATGGCCTCGCGCAGCTGGCGGCCCAGGCTTTCGTCGCGACTGGCCAGCACCACGGCCGTGGGCTGGCCGCGCAGGACCTCGGCGGCAAAGGAGGGGCCGGAAAGCATGGCATAGCGCGCCCTGCCGGCGGGCAGCACCTCGGCCACCATGCGGCTGGGCGTGGCCATGGATTCGATTTCAAGCCCCTTGGCCGCATTGACGAGCACCGGGGAAGGATGCAGACAGGACTGATGCTCCCGCAGCCAGCCGCGCAGCTGCTGGCAGGGAATGGCCAGCACCACGCAGGGGGCGGACAGGGATTCGGAACGGGTGCTGGCCTTCAGGCCGGGGTGCAGGGGCAGGCCGGGCAGATAGCGGGGATTTTCGTGATACTGGTTGATGGATTCCGCCACATGGGCATCGCGCAGCCAGAGGGTCACGTCGTGACCGCGCGCGGCCAGCAGGTGGGCCAGGGCCGTGCCCCAGCTGCCGCCCCCGGCCACGCAGAAGCGTTGCATTTCAGACATAGCATTGATTCCAGCGGTTTGAGCGTCCGGAGTCGGGAAGGACGGCCCGGCGCGGGTGTATCCTGACGCATTTCGCGGGGATGGGCAAGGTCTCCGTCATGGCGCGCAGCAGGTCGTCATTGCCCCTTTTTCACGTATTTGTTACCGTTTTTTCACAGAATAGTTGCCGTATGCCGGGATAGTGGGGCGTTCCGCGGGAGATGCCCGGGCAGGGCTGCCAGGTCCTGCGGCATATGCCGGAAAAACGGAGGAGAGTCACCATGAACAGTAACGAGCCACGGTCCCCGTCCCCGGAGGCCCCGGCGGACGGGAACATGGCGGAAGCATCCGCAGAGGGCAGAAACGGACAGACCGGGGCGCCTGCCCCGCAGACAGCGCCGCGGGATGATCGGGAAACCGGCCCGGAAAACAGCCCGCGCGCCGGGAGTGCGGCAGAGGCGCCGGCCACGGCATGGCGCGAAGACGCACCATCTTCATCCCTTGAGGAGGCCCCGCTGGAGGCGGCGGATACGGAGCAGACAAGCATGAACGAGACCATGCCCCCGTTGCAGCATGACGAAAGCATCGCGGAATGTACCATGGAACAGGTGCAGGACCTGTCCTGTCCCGGTCTGTACATCAACCGCGAGATCAGCTGGCTGGAATTCAATTCCCGCGTGCTCGGCGAAGCGCTGGACACCAAGCAGCCCCTGCTGGAGCAGCTCAAGTTTCTGTGCATTTTCCGGAGCAATCTGGACGAATTCTTCATGATCCGCGTGGCCAATGTGCAGCGGCAGTA
This sequence comes from uncultured Desulfovibrio sp., assembly GCF_944324505.1. Lineage (NCBI taxonomy): Bacteria > Pseudomonadati > Thermodesulfobacteriota > Desulfovibrionia > Desulfovibrionales > Desulfovibrionaceae > Desulfovibrio > uncultured Desulfovibrio sp. The sequence goes on along the minus strand of NZ_CALUWO010000002.1, from coordinate 286,738 downwards.
CGAAAGCCGGGTGCCGCCCACCGGCCCCGACCGCACGCCGCCCTCGCGCCAGCTGGCGGAAATACGGCGCCGGACCCTGGCCCAGCTGGCCCAGGCCCAGGAACACTGGAACAAGTACCTGCTGCCCCATCTTCAGGACCGCGGCGTGCGCCTTGTGCGTTATTGCGATCTGACGCGCAAGCAGCAGAAGTTTCTGGACCAGTACTTTGCCGACGAGGTCTTTCCCGCGCTCACGCCGCAGGCCATCGACCCCAGTCATCCCCTTTCCATCATCTCGGGACTTACCCTCAACTTCCTGGTGCAGCTGGAGGACAGGCAGGGGAGCATACGCTATGCCCGCCTCAAGATTCCCAACAATTTCCAGCGCCTGGTCTTTTCGCCGCGCAACAAGGAAGCCAAGGGCTACGCATCGCTGGGCTTCTGCTCCAATACGCGGGACAATGACATCATCCTGCTGGAAACCCTGGTGCAGCAGCACCTGCCCATGCTGTTCCCGGGCATGCATATTCTCAATTCCTCCCTGTTCCGCATCACGCGCAATGCCGATGTGGAGATAGAGGAAGACGAGGCGCACGATCTGCTGGAGGCCGTGCGCGATCTGGTGGATCAGCGCCGTTTCGGGGATGTGGTGCGCCTGGAGGTGGCCCACTCCATGCCCGCGGACATGCGGCGCTTTCTCATGGACATTCTGGACATCAAGCCCTATCAGGTCTACCGGGTCAAGGGACCCATGGCCTTTTCCTCGCTCATGTCCCTGTACGGGCTGGACCGGCCGGGCCTCAAGGATGAGCCGGTCTATCCTTCCATGCCGCCGGCCTTTCTGGATGAAAACCGGGATGCGGTGTTCAATGCCATCCGCTCGCAGGACATGCTGCTCTTTCATCCGTATCAGAGCTTTGTGGCCGTGCAGGACTTTGTGCGGCGCGCCAGCGAGGACCCCGGCGTCATTGCCATCAAGCAGACCCTGTACCGCGTGGGCCGGGATTCGCCCATCGTGCATTCCCTCATCGAGGCGCGGCGGCGGGGCAAGCAGGTCACGGCGGTGGTGGAGCTCAAGGCCCGCTTTGACGAAGCCAGCAATATCGGCTGGGCGGAGGAGATGGAAAAGGCCGGCGTCCATGTGGTCTACGGCATTCCGGGCATGAAGATTCATGCCAAGCTCTGCCTGGTGGTGCGCCGCGAGGCACAGGGTGTGCGCCGCTATGTGCACATCGGTTCGGGCAACTACAATCCGTCCACGGCCAAGATTTACAGCGACATGGGCCTGCTGACCGCGCACAAGGGTATCTGTTCGGAAGTGAGCGAGCTGTTCAATGTCATGACCGGCTACGCCGTCAAGGATGACTACCGCTATCTTCTGGTGGCGCCGCAGGGCATCCGCCGCGGGCTGGTGGCCGGCATCCGCCGCGAGGTGGAGCGCCACAAGGTCCATGGCGACGGCCTCATTGCGCTCAAGTGCAATCAGCTTGTGGACAAGGTCTGCATCCAGGAGCTGTACAAGGCGTCGCAGGCCGGGGTGCGCGTGCGCATCCAGGTGCGCGGCGTGTGCTGCCTGCGCCCCGGCGTACCCGGCGTGAGCGACAATATCGAGGTATCGTCCATTGTGGGGCGTTTTCTGGAGCACGTGCGGCTCTACTATTTCCACAATGGCGGCGATGCCGTGCTGTATATGGGCAGCGCCGATATCATGCCCCGCAATCTGGACCGGCGCATCGAGGTGCTGACCCCCATTCTTGACCCCGTGCTGCGTGCGGCCGTGGTCAAGGATGTGCTGTGGCCGCATCTGGACGATCCGCGGGCCTACGAATTGCAGGATGACGGAAGCTACGTGCGGCGGCCGGGGCAGCGCGGCACGGAAGTCCAGTACCGCATGCTGGAAAAGTACGGCTGTCTCGGCCAGTAGGCAGCGGGAGAACGAGGAACGGCAATGACAAAAGCAACACAGCAACAGCGGGAAGCCCCGGCGCAGCCGCAGACGGCGCTGCCTGCGGGCATGGACGCCTCGCTGGAACATGGTCGGCGGGTGGCCCGCTTTGCCCAGGAACTGTTCCAGGCCACCGGCAGCCTGCACGGTCTGGACGACATGTGGGGCGAGGTGCTGACCTGGGCCGCCCGTCTGCATGACGTGGGCTGGATCGGCGGGCAGCGGCGGCATCACCGCCGCAGCGCGGCCATGATACGGGAAGATGCCGTGCCCGGCTACCACGTGCCCGACGCCATCCGCGAGGAAGTGGCCCTGGTGGCCCGCTATCATCGCCGGCGTGCGCCCTCGCGCCGCCAGAAGCGCTTTCGCGCGCTGGATCCCGGCGCACAGCGCGCCGTATGCTGTCTGGCCGCCCTGCTGCGTCTGGCGGACGCGCTGGACTACAGCCACAGCGGCGCCGTGCAGCAGCTGGAAGCCCGCGTGGAGAACACGGCCCTTGTGCTGTCCGTGGTTTCGCCACTGGGCTGCTATGAAGAACTGGAGCGGGTCAGAAAAAAGGCCGCGCTTTTCCGTCGTGTTTTTGGCATGGAGGTAACATGGCAATGCAGGGAGCTATCCCGGGCCTGACCCGGATAACGGGTATCATTGATCTGGGCAGCAATTCCGCGCACCTCATGGTGGTGCGCACCGCGCCCAATGGCGTGCATTCGGTGCTCAACCGGGTCAAGCACATGCTGCGTCTGGGGGAAAATGCCTTCCAGTCCCGCCAGTTGCAGGAAGAAGCCATGCAGCGCGCCTTTCATGTGCTGCGTTCCTTTGGTGCCATGTGTGCTTCCTACGGCGCACAGGAAATCATCACCGTGGCCACTTCGGCCGTGCGCGATGCCAAGAATGCCCAGGACTTCATCCGCCGGGCCTATGACAATACCGGCCTGGCCGTGACCATCATTTCCGGGCAGGAAGAGGCCCGCCTCATCTATCTGGGAGTGTCCAGCGGCCTGCCGCACAGCCTGTCCCAGCGTCTGTTCATGGATATTGGCGGGGGCAGCACCGAACTGGTGGTGGGCAATTCCGTGGAATACAGCTCCCTGGATTCGCTCAAGCTGGGCTGCGTGCGCCTTGACAATCAGTTCTTGCAGGGCCGGGAAGCGCCGGTGTCCGAAGCGGAATATGAGGCCATGCGCCACTATGTGCGCATGGAGGCCTCGCACAGCCTGAAGCGCGTGCAGTCCTTTGAGATCATGGAAGCCGTGGGCAGTTCCGGCACCATCGAAACCCTGCATGCCCTGGGGCACCGGCTGGAAACCGGCTCTGCGCCCGGCCCGGACCAGCATACCCTGAAGCTGGAAACCCTGCGCCGTACCGCACAGCATATCTGTGCGCTGCCCCTGTCCCGGCGCAAGGAGCTGCCGGGGGTCAGCCCGCGCCGTGCGGAAGTGCTGGTGACCGGGGCGGCCATTCTTCAGGCGCTGCTGGAAGAGCTGCACATGTCCGAAATGCTCGTGAGCCACCGGAATATTCTGGACGGCATCCTTGTGGACCAGCAGCGCCGCTGGGGCCAGGGGGCGGAACCCGGTCTGGGCGGCATCCGCGAGCAGAGCGTCATGCGTCTGGCCCGGCGCTGCGCCTTCGAGGAGCGCCATGCCCGGCATATGCGCAATCTGACCCTGCAACTGCACGATTCCGCCGTGGAATGCGGCTGCCTGAAGGAGGATGCCCAGGCCCGTGAACTGCTGAGCTATGCCGCGCTGCTGCACGACATCGGCATTTTCATTGCCTATTCGCGTCATGCCGCCCACAGCCACTACCTGATCCGCAATACGGAACTGCTGGGCTTTACCCAGGACGAAATCGAATTCATGGCCCGGCTGGCCCTGCTGCACAGCAAGGGGCCGTCCCGCAAGTTGCAGGAAGGCGGTGAAGCCCTGGGCGAAAATCTGCGGACGCGCCTGCGCCCCTTTGCCCTCTTTCTGTCGCTGGCAGAAAGCCTGGACCGCACGCACTGCCAGAACGTCTATACGGCCATCTTTTCGCGCCACGATAACGGCAAGGGGCTTGCCCTGCACATCATGGGCCGCGGAGCCTGCCCTGTGGAGCGCGATGCCATCAAGGATGCGGACAAGCTCGTCCGGAAGGGGCTGGACAAGGAGGTCAGCATCCGTTTCGACAGCCATGGCGACTAGCGCCGGGGCACAGCCCGGCACAACGGACAGAAAAAAAGGCGGACCGCCATGGCGGTCCGCCTTTTTGGGCATATTGCCCGTTGCGCAGGCCCTATTGGGGATCAAAGCCGATGTCGGCAATGGCCTTGCGCAGGGCGTCCATATCCACAGGGGCGCTTTCCTCAAAGCGCAGTTCCTTGGCCGTCAGGTCCACGCAGGGAGCGCTCACGCCCGGAATGGCGGCAGCGGCCTTTTCCACGGCGGCCTTGCAGTTGGGGCAGTGCATGCCCTCGATTTTCAGTATTTTCATGGCGACTCCTTTGTGCAGAACGATACGTATTGATTTTCAATTTCATTGGAGGCACACTTTTTTGTAGCGCTCTCCCGGGGGAGCGTCAAGGCTGCCCCCCGGGAACTTCTGTCGCAGGAGGCAAACATGGCAGCGGAAGAAACATTGTGTTCCCTGCGCTATGACATTACAGGCATGCACTGTGCGGCCTGCTCGTCACGCATCGAACGGGTGGTAGGCCGTATGGACGGTGTGGCAAAGGTTTCCGTGAATCTGGCCACGGCCAAGGCTCAGGTCTGGGTACCGCGCGGGCGGGAAAAGGCCCTTTCGCCCGAAATCATGGCCAAGGTGGCCACGCTGGGCTTTGGCGCCACGCCCTCGCAGGCGGAGGACCCGGCCCGGCAGATGGCCGAAAGCCGCAGGCAGGCGGCCGCAGACCGGCGGGCACGGCTGGGCAGGCTGCTGCCCATGCTGCTCTTTGCCCTGCCGCTGCTGGTGCTGAGCATGGGGCACATGCTGGGCATGCCCCTGCCTGCCTGGCTGGAGCCGCATCAGTCGCCGCGGGCCTTCATGCTGGTGCAGCTCTGTCTGACCCTGCCCGTGGTCTGGCTGGGCCGGCATTTCTATGTGGAGGGTCTGCGTTCGCTGTGGCGGCGGGCGCCCAATATGGACAGCCTGGTGGCGGTGGGCACAGGAGCGGCGCTGCTCTTCAGTCTGGGCAATACCCTGCTGGGGCTGGCGGGCAGCCAGCCTGCGGACAGGGCCATGAACCTCTACTATGAATCCTGCGCCGTCCTGCTGACCATGATCGAGCTGGGCCAGTTTCTTGAGGCCACGGCCCGGCAGAAGGCCGGCGACGCCATGCGGGCGCTGCTGCGCCTCACGCCCGACACGGCCCTGCGCCTGGAGGAAGACGGGAGCAGCCGCGAGATCGCCCTGGGCGACGTGCTGCCCGGCGACCGCCTGCTGGTGCGCCCCGGCGCGCGCATTCCCGTGGACGGCGAGGTGCTGGAGGGCAGCAGTGCCGTGGACCTTTCCCTGCTCACGGGCGAATCCGTGCCCGTGCCTGTGACCGCAGGGGACGAGCTGGTGGCCGGCAGTGTCAACGGGCAGGGGCCGCTGACCATGCGGGCTGTCCATGTGGGGCAGGATACCCGCCTGGCCCGTATCATCCGTCTGGTGCGCGAGGCTCAGGGCAGCAAGGCGCCCATTGCACGGCTGGCCGACAGGGTGAGCTTTTTCTTTGTGCCGGCGGTCATGCTGCTGGCCCTGCTGGCGGGCCTGGGCTGGCTGCTGTTCAGCGACGAACCGGTCAGCACGGCCGTGACGGTCTTTGTGGCGGTGCTGGTCATGGCCTGCCCCTGCGCCATGGGGCTGGCCACGCCCATGTCCATCATGGTGGGCACCGGGCGCGGGGCACAGCTGGGGGTGCTCATCAAGAACGGGGCGGCTCTGGAACAGACCGGCCGTCTGGATGTTATTGCTGTGGACAAGACCGGCACCCTGACCACGGGCAAGCCCGTGCTCATGGCCCTGGAGCGCTGCCTCGGGGCGCCGGACGCCCTGGACGAGACGGCTTTGCTGGCGCTGGCCGCCTCGCTGGAAGGGCGGTCAGAGCATCCGCTGGCCCATGCGCTGGTGACGGCCGCCAGGGAGCGGCAGTGCCCTGTCTGCCCTGTGGAGGACGTGGAGGTGCTGCCCGGCCTGGGCATTGCGGGCAAGGTGACCCTGCATGATGCGGTCTGGCGCGTGGCCGTGGGCAGCATGGCCTTTCATGCCCGTCTGGGCCTGGAGGCAGATGCCGCCCTGCCCCGGCGGCTGGAGGCCATGGCCCAGGAAGGGCATACGCCGCTGCTGCTTTCCGTGGCGCCCGCAGGCACAGAGGCGGCCCCGTGCCCGGCGGCGCTGCTGGCCCTGGCCGATGCCCTGCGTCCCGAATCGGCGGCAGTGCTGCGCCGCCTGCGGGACATGGGCCTGCGCGTGGTCATGCTGACGGGCGACAATGCGCGCACGGCCCAGGCCGTGGCCCGCAGGGCTGGCCTGTCGCCCGACGATGTGCAGGCCGGCCTGCTGCCGCAGCAGAAGGCTGAGCATATCCGCGCCCTTCAGGCACAGGGGCACGTGGTGGGCATGGTGGGTGACGGCATCAACGATGCGCCGGCCCTGGCCGTGGCCGATGTGGGCATGGCCGTGGGCAGCGGGGTGGACGTGAGCGCCGAGGCCGGGGACATTGTGCTCATGCGTGACGGCATGGAGGCCGTGCTGGTAGCCCTGGCCCTTTCCCGGGCCACCTTGCGCAACATCCGTCAGAATCTGGGCTGGGCCTTTGGCTACAATATCATCGGCCTGCCCGTGGCTGCCGGCCTGCTGCACGTTTTCGGCGGCCCCATGCTGTCGCCCATGATTGCCGGCACGGCCATGGCCCTGTCGTCCTTCTCCGTGGTGAGCAATGCCCTGCGTCTGCGCTTTTTCCGTCTTGACGGGGCAGACGGGCAGGGGAGCGGACGGCAGACGAGTTGACACGGAAGGGGACGGTGCCTACCTTTTGCCTATTCATACCATAAAAACGCCGCCGTGTGCGGCAGGAGAAAATACATGCCTCTGTGCACCATTCCCGAAGCCATTGCCGAGCTGAAACAGGGCAGGATGATCATTCTGGTGGACGATGAAGACCGCGAGAATGAAGGCGACCTGACCATGGCTGCGGAGTTCGTGACCCCTGAGGCCATCAATTTCATGGCCAAGTTCGGGCGCGGGCTCATCTGTCTGCCCATGGCTCCCTATATGGCAGACCGTCTGGAGCTGCCGCTCATGACCCAGCGCAACGGCTCGCGTTTCGGAACCAATTTCACGGTGTCCATCGAGGCCCGCGAAGGAACCACCACCGGCATTTCCGCCGCGGACCGTGCCCGGACCATCAGCGTGGCCGTGGCCGATGGCGCGCGCCCCGAGGATATTGTGACGCCCGGTCATGTCTTTCCCCTGCGCGCCCGGGCCGACGGCGTGCTGGCCCGTGCCGGCCAGACCGAAGGCAGCGTGGACCTGGCCCGTCTGGGCGGCCTCAAGCCGGCTGCCGTCATCTGCGAGATCATGAAGGATGACGGCACCATGGCCCGCATGCCCGATCTGGAGGTCTTTGCCGCCGAGCACGGCCTGAAGATCGCCGCGGTGAAGGACATCATCCGTTACCGCATGGAGCGGGGACAGGTGTCCGTCAAATGCGTGGCCAAGGCCCATCTGCCCAGCCAGTTCGGGGATTTTACCATCTGCGCCTACGAGAGCGAGCGGGAACCCGGAACGCATATTGCCCTCATCAAGGGCGACATCAGCGGGCCGGAACCCGTGCTGGTGCGTGTGCACAGCGAATGCCTTACCGGCGATGCCCTGGGATCGCTGCGCTGCGACTGCCGGGCACAGCTGGCGGCGGCCATGTGCCAGATCGAAAAGGAAGGGCGCGGCGCGCTGCTCTACATGCGGCAGGAAGGCCGGGGCATCGGGCTGAGCAACAAGATACGCGCCTATGCCCTGCAGGATCAGGGCTATGACACGGTGGAGGCCAACCGCAAGCTAGGCTTCCCCCCGGACCTGCGCGACTATGGCACCGGCGCCCAGATTCTGGTGGACCTGGGCATTCACAAGGTCCGTCTGCTGACCAACAATCCCAAGAAGATCGTGGGGCTTTCCGGCTACGGCATCGAGATTGTGGAGCGTGTGCCCATCGAGGTGGATGCCTGCCCGGAAAACGAGGACTACCTGCGCACCAAGAAAGAAAAGATGCATCATCTGCTGACCCATATCTGCGGCCATCATTAACCGTCCGCGGGCGTGCCCGGAGAATGCCGGGAATGTCCGTTCCGTCTGCCGCGAGAGATGGCGGGTGCCTGCCGCAGGGCGCCCGCCATTTTTCTTGCTTTCCGTACAGGAGGCGCCATGCGCTGCTATCAGGTTTCCGGCACGGACCCGGCCTGCAATCTGGCTCTGGAAGAAGTTCTCTTTTCCCGCCTCGGGCCACAGGAGCCGGGCATTTTTCTGCTCTGGCAGAATGCCCCCGCCGTCATTGTGGGCCGTCATCAGAATACCCTGGAAGAAATCGACCGTCCCTGGCTGCTGGCGCAGGGCATTCCGGTGGTGCGGCGCAATACGGGGGGCGGCGCTGTCTATCACGATCTGGGCAATCTCAATTTTTCCTTCATGGAATACGCACCGGAGCGCAGGCGGGTGGACTTCGGCCGTTATCTGCGGCCGGTCTGCGCCGCCCTGGAGGAACTGGGCGTTCCGGCCGTCATTACGGGGCGCAACGATCTTGAGGCGGGAGGCCGCAAGATATCGGGCAGTGCCCAGTGCCTGCGGCAGGGGCGCGTGCTGCACCACGGGACCCTGCTGGTGGACGTGAACCTGGAGCACATGACCGCGGCCCTCAGTGTGGACCCGGAAAAATACCGTTCCAAAGGCGTGGCTTCGGTGCGGGCGCGTGTGGCCAATATCAGCGAGTTCTGGCAGGAGGGCAGCAGCATGGCCCGGCTGCGCGCGGCGCTGGCGGCCTGCTGCGCCCCCCATGGTCCGGCACAGGAGGTGCCGGCGGAGGTGCTGGCCGAGGCCGAAGCCCTGGCCGACCGCAAGTATCGCACCTGGGAATGGAACTTCGGCGCATCGCCGGCCTATACCGAGCGGCGGCGGCAGCGCTTTGCCTGGGGAACGGTGGATGTGCGCCTGGATGTGGTCCGCGGGGTCATCCGTTCCTGCCATGTGAGCGGCGATTTCTTTGCCGTTGCCGAGGTGGAAGACCTGGAGCGGCGCCTTGCGGGGGTGCGGCATGAGCCGCAGGCGCTGGAACAGGCCCTGGAAGGCCTGGACTGGGAGGCGCACTTCAGCGGCTGCGATGCGGCGGTCATGCAAAAATTCTTCACGTACAGGTGAAGAAATAGAAACCGTTGCAAAACGCCCTCCTACTTGAGAAAGGCCGTTTTTTCAGGTACGCTGCGGAAAAAAAGAAAAAGCCGTCACCTGTCCTTTGCGGGGCGGGTGACGGCCTCATGATTTAACCGCCGTTCCCCACCGTTGTTCGGCGCAGAAAGAGGAGCTGCCATGTCCGAAGAACTTCGCAAAACGCCGCTGTGCGCGTGGCATGAGGCCCACGGCGCCAAGATGGCGCCCTTTGCCGGCTGGCTCATGCCCATACAGTATGAAGGCATCCTGGTGGAACATCAGCATACCCGCAGCGAGGCGGGCCTGTTCGACATCTGCCACATGGGTGAATTCCTCATTTCGGGCGAAGGCGCGGCCGAGGCCCTGGCCGCTGCCGTCAGCCACAATCTGGCCACCCTCAAGGAGGGCAAGTGCCGCTACGGCTTCATTCTCAACGAAAAGGGCGGCGTCATGGATGACTGCATCATCTACCGCTTTGGCGCCGATTCCTTCATGATCGTGGTCAATGCGGCCTGTGCGGCCACGGACTACGCGGCCCTGCGCGCCCGTCTGCCCCAGAGCATCCGCCTTGAGGATGTGTCCGACGCCACCGGCAAGGTTGACCTCCAGGGACCCCGCTCCCTGGACGTGCTGGAAGCCGTGCTGGGCGAGAACTTTCATGATCTGGGCTATTTCAGCTTCCGCCGCACCACGTGGCAGGGCGTTTCCCTGCTGGTGAGCCGCACGGGCTATACCGGCGAGCTGGGCTATGAACTCTATGTGCCTGCCGACAAGGTTCTGGCCTTCTGGGAAACCCTGCTGCAGGACAGCCGCGTCAAGCCCGTCGGTCTGGGCGCGCGCGATACCCTGCGTCTGGAAGCCGGTCTGCCCCTCTACGGGCATGAGCTGGACGAAAACCACAGCCCTGCCGAGGCCGGCATGGGCCGCATGCTCACCAGCGAAGCCCCCTATGTGGGCCGGGAGGGTGCGCAGCAGGTGTGCCAGAAGCTGCTGCCCCTGCGCATTGACGGACGCCGCGCCGCCCGTGGCGGCGACGTGCTGACCCTGCCCGACGGCACGGAAGTGGGCGTGGTCACCAGCGGCTCCTTTGCGCCGTCCCTGGGCTGTGTCATTGCCTTTGCCTGGGTGGATGCCGCCCACGCCGACGCCGGGGAATACCGTATCAAAACGGCCCGTGCCGAGCTGGTGGCCAGGGTGGAGGAGCTGCCCTTCTACAAGAACGGCACGGCCCGCATCAAGCTGAAGTAGCTTTCGTTGCGCCGGCGGCCCGCCGCGGCGAGGCCCTCCCGGCGCCTTTTTTTCTGCAACGCAACCCTTCCAGTGGAGGAAACCATGTCCAATCCGACCGATCTGCTCTACAGCGCCAGCCATGAATGGGTGAAAGTCAATGGCGAGGATGCCGTGGTGGGCATTACCGACTTTGCCCAGGAAAGCCTGGGCGACATTACCTACGTGGACCTGCCCGCCGTGGGCGACAGCGTGACCGCCCAAAGCGAATTTGGTTCCGTGGAATCCGTCAAGGCCGCCAGCGACCTCATTTCTCCCGTGAGCGGGGAAGTGGTGGCCATCAATGACATGCTGGCCGACTCCCCCGAAAAGATCAATGCCGAAGCCTTTGGCGAGGGCTGGCTCATCCGGGTGAGGCTGTCCGCCGCGCCCCAGGGCCTCATGGACGCCGCTGCCTACGAGGAACACTGCAAAAACGAACAGCACTAGGTCGTGACCTGCCGTCGGCCAGCGGGGCAGAGCAGCCTGCCGCCCCGTGCCCTGTTCCGCCCGCGCCCGCGCCTGCCGGAGCAGGGCAGGCCCCAGGCTCTCGCACAAGGAGGATCCCATGCCTTTCATTCCTCACACGCCCGAAGAGACGGCGGAGATGCTCTCCGTTGTCGGCGTGCGCACGCTGGATGACCTGTTTGCGGACATCCCGCCGCAGATGCGTCCCGCGCACTTTGACCTGCCCAAGGGCCGGAGCGAAGCTGCCGTGAGCAGCTATTTTGAAAAGCTGGCTGCCAAGAACCGGGCGGACATGGTGTCGTTTCTCGGGGCGGGCTTCTATGCCCACCGGGTACCGGCCGCCGTGGATGCCCTGGCCGGCCGCAGCGAATTCTACACGGCCTATACGCCCTATCAGGCCGAATGCTCGCAGGGCACGTTGCAGGCCATCTTTGAATACCAGACGGCCGTGAGCCGCCTGCTGGACATGGAATGCGCCAATGCTTCCGTCTATGACGGTGGCACGGCCCTGTTTGAAGCCTGCATGACGGCCGTGCGCGTGAGCCGGCGCCATGTGCTGGTGGTGGATGAAGGCGTCAATCCCTTCTGGCGCGCCCAGCTGGCCACCTATACGTCCGACCTGGCGCTGGAAGTGAAGGTGGTGCCCCACAAAAACGGCCGCAGCGACAAGGACGCCCTCATGGCGGCCATCACGGACCAGTGCGCGGCCGTGGTGGTGCAGAACCCCAATTTCTTCGGCGTGATCGACGACTATACCGAGCTGTTCGCCCATGCCCGCAGCAAGAAGGTGCTGAGCATCATTTCCGTCTACCCGGTCATGCAGGCCGTGCTGCGGACCCCCGGCGAAATGGGCGCGGACATGGCCGTGGCCGAAGGCCAGAGCCTGGGGCAGGCCCTGAGCTTCGGCGGTCCCTATCTGGGCATCATGACCTGCCGCAAGGAGCATATCCGCCAGTTCCCCGGCCGCATTGCCGGCCGGACCACGGATGTGGACGGCAAGATCGGCTATGTGCTGACCCTTCAGGCCCGCGAGCAGCATATCCGCCGGGCCAAGGCCACGTCCAATATCTGCTCCAATCAGGCGCTGTGCGCCCTGCGTGCCCTCATCTACCTGTCCCTCATGGGGCCGGAAGGGCTGAGCCGTCTGGCCGAAAACAATATGGCCCTTGCCCGCTACGCGGTGCAGCGCCTGACGGCCCTGCCCGGCGTGAGCCTGCTCAATGATGCGCCCTACGGCAATGAAGTGGCCCTGCGGCTGCCCGTGCCGGCGGCGCCGCTGGTGGAACGCCTCTGCCGCACCGGCTGCGTGCCCGGCTATCCCGTGGGCCGCCACTATGCGGGCATGGACGACGTGCTGCTGCTGGCCTGCACGGAAAACAATTCCCGCGAGCAGATCGACGCCCTCGCACAAACTCTGGGAGGCCTGCTGTGAAAACCATTTTTGCCAAATCCGTAACAGGCCGTCACGAGGCCGGCCTTGTGCTGGACCTGGCCGAAGACGCTCCCCGCGCCGCGGACATGCTGCCCGCAGGGCTGCTGCGCAAGCAGGCGCCCCGCCTGCCCGAATGCTCCGAGCTGGACGTGGTGCGTCACTTTACGGCCCTTTCCCATCTCAACTACTGTGTGGATGCCAACTTCTACCCCCTTGGCTCCTGCACTATGAAATACAATCCCAAGTTCACGGAACAGGCCGCCGGTCTGCCCGGCTTCAGCCGCCTGCATCCCCTGCTGGCCCAGCTGGATGCCGGCAGCGTGCAGGGCGCTCTGGAGGTACTCTATGAGGTGGAGCAGTGGCTCTGTGAGCTGACGGGCATGAAGGCCTTCACCCTGCAACCCATGGCCGGCGCCAATGGCGAATACACGGGCGTCAAGCTCATTGCGGCCTATCACAAGGCCATGGGCCGCAAGCGCACCAAGATGCTCATTCCCGATTCGGCCCATGGCACCAATCCGGCCTCTGCGGCGCTGGCGGGCTTTGAGATCGTGAACATCCCGTCCCGCGACGGCATGGTCGATCCGCAGGCCCTGGCCAAGGCCATTGCCGAGCATCCCGATGATGTGGCCGGTCTCATGATGACCTGCCCCAATACCCTGGGCCTCATCGAAACCCATCTGGCCGATATTGTGGCCGAACTGCGCAAGGTGGATGCGCTGCTCTACTATGACGGCGCCAACATGAATGCCATCATGGGCAAGATGCGCGTGGGCGATGTGGGCTTTGACGTGGTGCACCTCAATGTGCACAAGACCCTGTCCACCCCGCACGGCGGCGGCGGCCCCGGCGCCGGTCCTGTGGGCGTGAGCGAACGCCTGCTGCCCTTCCTGCCCGTGCCGCGCGTGGTGCGTCACGAGGACGGCACCTATGGCATGGAAGCGAACCTGCCTGCCTCCGTGGGACACATCGGCCCCTTCTACGGCAGCTTTGCCGTGCTGGCCAAGACCCTGGCCTATATGATGCGCCTGGGCGGCGAGGGCCTGACCCGTGCCTCCGAATACGCGGTGCTCAATGCCAACTATCTGCGCAAGCGCCTTGAAGGGGTGCTGGACATTCCCTTTGACCGCATCTGTGCGCACGAGTTCGTGGCCTCCGCTCCCGAAGGGCTGCGTGCCCTTGACATTGCCAAGGGCCTGCTGGATCGCGGCATCCATGCGCCTACCATCTATTTCCCGCTCATCGTGCGGGAATGCCTCATGGCCGAACCCACGGAAACGGAAAGCAAGGAAACCCTGGATCAGTATGTGGCCGCCCTTGAAGAGATTGTGGCCCAGGGCAAGGCCCATCCCGATGAGCTGGCCCAGGCGCCGGTGACCACGCCCATCCGCCGTCTGGACGAAACCACGGCCGCCCGCCACATGGTGCTGACGGAAGACATGGCCTAATTCTGACACCAGACACGTGAAAAAACGCTGACGGGGGAGGGGAAACCTTCCCCCGTTTTTTCATGCGCGTCGGCCTGTGCGGCAGGTCCTGCCAGCGGGAAATGCCCTGCTGCGCTGCCATGGCGGGACGCTGCTGCCTGCAAAAAAAACGGGCCGTCCCGCATGCGGGGCGGCCCGGTCCGTTGTGGCACGGGGGGCGGCTAGCGCAGCTTTTCCAGCACTTCTTCGTCCATGCCGTAGCAATGCTCCGGCGCGGGAAAAGTGCCGTTCTGGACGGCCTGGGCATAGGCATTGAAGGCCTGCTGCATGGTCTCGCCGCCTTCGGCAAAGTGGCGCACAAACTTGGGGGAAAGGCCGCTGACCATGCCCAGCATGTCCTGCCAGACCAGCACCTGCCCGTCACAGTCCGGGCCGGCGCCGATGCCGATGGTGGGCACGTTGACACGCTGGCTCACAAGGCGGGCCAGAGGGGCCGGCACGCATTCCAGCACAATGGAAAAAACGCCGGCCGCTTCCAGGGCGCGGGCATCATCCAGCAGTTTCTGGGCAGCTTCGGGGGCCTTGCCCTGGACCTTGAAACCGCCCAGCGCATTGATGGACTGCGGCGTCAGCCCCAGATGGCCCATGACCGGAATGGAAGCCCGCACCATGAGGCGGATATGCTCGGCAAAGTCTGCCCCGCCTTCCAGCTTGACGGCCTGGGCGCGTCCTTCCTTGAGCAGGCGTCCGGCATTGGCGCAGGCCTGTTCCGGCGAAAGGTGATAGCTCATGAAGGGCATGTCGCAGACAATGAGCGGCCGCGAGGCGCCCCGGGCCACGGCGGCGCAGTGGTGGATCATGTCCTCCATGGTGACGGAAAGGGTATCGGCATAGCCCAGCATGACCATGCCCAGCGAATCGCCCACCAGCAGGGCATCGATCTGGCAGGCATCCATAAGTCTGGCCGTGGTGTAGTCGTAGGCCGTGAGCATGCTCAGTTTGCGCTGCCCCTTGGCGGCGCGGAAGGAAACGGCAGTGGTTTTCATGAGTTGACCTCCTCGTGAGCAGGGTTATGCCGCGCATGCGGCAGAACCGGCAGCCTGCCCCCGCCCCTTGCGCAGGCAGGGCAGGGCAAACGAAAGCAGAAGCCGCCCCGCCGGCATGGCGGACCGGCCGGGGCGATCACGCCCGCTGCGGGTCGTGGCTGCGCTGGGCAAAGCCCATGAGCGCATGCACCAGCTTGGCGGCCGTGAAGTCCGCATGATGCAGGCCGGCAATGGGCGCCAGCTCCACCACATCCAGGCCCACCACCGTGCGGCGGCCGGCAAGGCAGCGTTCCACCAGTTGCAGGGCCTCGTGCCAGAAGAGGCCGCCGGGCGAAGGCGTGCCCGTGGCAGGCATGAGCGAGGCATCCAGGCCGTCCACGTCAAAGGTGATGTAGAGACGCTGCGGAAATTCCGGCGGCAGGGGCGAGACGGGCAGGCCGTGGCGGGCCAGATGGGCGGCATCATAATGGATGACATTATGGCGCAGGCGCACATCGCCCTCTTCCCGGCACATGTCGCGCACGGCAAACTGGGCCAGCGGCAGGCCGAGATCGGCCACGGCCCGGTGCATGACCGAGGCATGGGAATAGATGGACCCCTCATACTGAGGCCGCAGGTCGGCATGGGCATCAAACTGCACCACGCCGAAGGTCTCGCCCGTGGCGGCGGCGCGGGCAGCCAGCGCCCGCAGAGCGCCGAGGGTTACCGTATGCTCGCCGCCCAGCAGCACGGGCAGGGCGCCGGCATCCAGTGCCCGCCGGGTGGCGGCCTCAATGCGGTCCAGCACCGTTTCCACAGGGGCGTCACAGTCCACGGCCGGGGCCGTGTACAGGCCCTGCTCGCCCGGGGCGCTGATGCCGTCCCAGGCTTCCAGCTGCTGCGAGGCGTCCAGAATGGCCGCAGGGCCGCGGCGCGTGCCGGCCCCGTAGGAAACGCTTTGTTCCAGCGGCACGGGAATGATGTGAAAGGCGGCGTCTTCCGGCCGGGAAGGAGTGTATTCGCTGGCAAGAAAGGCAGACTGGGGCATGGTTCCTCCGTAGGCGTGCAGGTCAGGGGCAGGGGACGCTCCGCCTGACATAAAAGAAAGCGCCGCACTTGTCCATGAAGCCGCGGCCGCGCGGGGAAACAAAAACGGCCCGTCAGGGGAAACGGGCCGTTGGTTTGAAAACTGTCAGGAAGAAAGGAAGGTACTTCAGGCGTAGCATACAGCATGCCAATACGAACAAGATGTATAACTCTTGAAAAATGCTGTATTTTTTCAAAAAATACTGCCGCTGTGCCGTTAAAGATATTGAACGCTTTCCGCCTCGGGCCGGCAGCGGGCCGCAGGAGCGAACAAGATTTTGTACAGGCAGCAGGGGAACGCCCCCGCATCAGCCCCGTTTTGCAGAGACAGGCAGGCGTTCTAGCAGAATCAGGCTTTCGGCGCGTCCGGGACCGGGCAGGCGGTTGGCATCACGGCAGTGGAGTACGCGCCAGTGGCGCGGCGGCAGGGCGGCCACACGCTCCAGAATGGCGGCTTCTTCTTCCGCGCCGCCGGTATTGCCGGTATAACAGTGCAGGCTGATGCAGCCCTGCGGGGCCAGGCGCGGCACAAGGGCATCCAGGGC
This sequence comes from uncultured Desulfovibrio sp., assembly GCF_944324505.1. Taxonomy (NCBI): domain Bacteria; kingdom Pseudomonadati; phylum Thermodesulfobacteriota; class Desulfovibrionia; order Desulfovibrionales; family Desulfovibrionaceae; genus Desulfovibrio; species uncultured Desulfovibrio sp. Next base: position 270,188 of record NZ_CALUWO010000002.1, on the reverse strand, counting down.
GGCCACGGTGGTGGCGGCCTGCGTGAGGCAGGTCTTGTCCCCGCCGGGCAGCCAGCCCAGGTTGAAGACCGCCGCCATGAGGGGGCGCTGGCGGTCTTCCCGGGGCAACGTTTCCCACAGACGGGCAAGGTGCTCGTGCCCCTGGCAAAAAAATTGAACCCGCACGTCCGGCCGGGAGATGCCGGCCAGGCGTGCGCGTGCGGCGTCCAGGGCCTGCGGCTGCACGTCCAGACCCAGCAGCAGGGAGTGGTCCGGCGCACAGCGCAGCAGAAAGGCGCAGTCATGCCCATTACCCAGGGTGGCGTCCAGCAGCAGGGGGGCAGCGGCGGCCGCAAGGGCGCGCCGCAGGGCGGCATGCACCAGGCTGTCCAGCAGGCTGGCGCGGGTGGGGCGCAGGGATGCCTCCGACGGGCCGGGCAGGCACATCAGCACGGGTCCCGCAGGTCGCTTTGCACGTCCTGGGCCGTGAGGCCGTCCACATGGGCGGGCGCCGCAGGGTCCGTATCCGCGCCGGCAGCCCGGGCGGCCATGGCAGGCCGCAGGGCCTGGTCCACCTGTTGCAGCAGGTCCGGCCGCGTGCGCCACTGGCCGAACTTGATGCGCCAGTCCGCAAAGTCGTGATAGGTGCGGTCCAGCACGGTTTGGTGCTCCTGCAACCAGTTGTGGAAAAGCTGGAGCCGGGCCTGGAACTGCGGGCTTTCCAGCAGGCCGGCGGCCATGCCCTGCGGCAGGCGGCTGCCGTCCAGCTCGTCAATCAGGTAGCGGCATACGGCATTGCGGGAGGTGGCAAAGCCGGCTTCCTGGCCGTCCACCAGACGGATCAGGGGAAAGAGGGCCGGCTCGCGCCGGGACAGGTCCTGCCGTTCCTCCTCTGTCAGGCGCACGCCGACGGGGCTGTCCCCGTTGTCGGCGGAAGGGCTGTCCTGCAGATCACGCAGAAAATAGAAGCGCAGCCAGCTTTCAAACATGACGGCTTCCAGAATCAGGTCAACGGCATCCTGCGGGCCGGGAAATGACGTCATGGGGAGCCTCCTTGCGGAAATGGGCTGAAGTGTACGGTGCCGGAGGGGCCGGCGTCAAGGCGGCGGTGCCGGCCTGGCACAAGGCTGTGGCGGGCCGGCGGGCTTTATGCTAGCCTGTTTGCATGATTGATTATGCCAAAGCGCTCAACGAGGCCCAGTATGCGGCCGTGACCTGCGGAGACGGCCCGGTACTTGTGGTGGCCGGTGCCGGCAGCGGCAAGACCCGGACCATCACCTACCGTCTGGCCTGGCTGGCGGAACACGGCGTTGCGCCGGAATCCATGCTGCTGCTGACCTTTACGCGCAAGGCCGCGCAGGAAATGCTGCACCGGGCGGGGCTGCTGTCCCGTCAGGCGCTGGCCCAGGTGCAGGGCGGCACCTTTCATGCCTTTGCCTACGGCATCCTGCGGCGTTTTCGTCCGCCCTGGCTGGGGGACCGCCCCTTCACGGTCATGGACGGGGCAGACATTACCGCAGCCGTCAAGGCCTGCCGGGACGAACTGGGCGTGGGCAAGGGGGATCGTTCCTTTCCCAAGACGCAGGCCGTGGTGGGCCTGCTGAGCAAGGCGCGCAACAAGGAACAGTCCCTGGAAGACATCCTGCAACGCGAGGCCTTTCATCTGCTGCCCTATGCCGAGCAGCTCACGGCCCTGGGCGAGGCCTATGCGGCCTATCGCCGGGAAATGGGCGTGCTGGATTATGACGACCTGCTCTTTGAGCTGGAAGACCTGCTGCGGCACAATGAGCAGGCCGCCCGCCTGCTGCGCCAGCGCTACCGGCATATCCTGGTGGACGAATACCAGGATACCAACCGGGTGCAGGCCCGCATCGTGCGGCTGCTGGCCGGGCCAGAAGAGCAGGGGGACGCACCGGGCAACGTCATGGCCGTGGGAGACGAAGCCCAGTCCATCTATGCCTTTCGCGGCGCCGATGTGCGCAATATTCTGGATTTTCCCAGGCTCTTTCCCGGCACGCGCATCATCCGTCTGGAAGAAAACTACCGTTCCACCCAGCCCATCCTGTCCGTGGCCAACAGCCTGCTGGAAAACGCGGCCCAGTCCTTTCGCAAGACCCTCTACACGCGCCGGGAAGGGGGAAATCCCGTGCGGCTCGTGGCCCCGCTCAGCGACAAGTCGCAGGCCCGGCTGGTGGTGGAGCGCATCCGCGAGCTGCTGGCCTTTCATGCGCCGCACGACATTGCGGTGCTGTTCCGGGCGGGCTTTCATTCCTTTGCCCTGGAAATGGCCCTCAATCAGGCGGGCATTCCCTTTCGCAAGTACGGCGGCCTGCGCTATACCGAGGCGGCCCACGTCAAGGATGTCATTGCCTATGCCCGCCTGCTGCTCAATCCCCTGGACATGCCCGCCTTTGAACGTATGGCGGCCCTGCATGAGGGCATCGGCCCCAGGACGGCCCGGAAACTCTATGATGCCATGGTGTCCGGCCAGCCGGAGCGCCTGAAAAAAGCCTTTGCCCGGCATGCGGGCTTTTATGAGGATATCCGCTTCATCAACGAGCTGCGCGCCCGCAATCAGTCGCCGTCCGTGACGCTGGCCGCCATTCTGGAGCATTACCGCCCCCTGCTGGAGGCCGGCTATCCCGAAGACTGGCCCCGGCGGCAGCAGGCCCTGGAAGAACTGCTGCAGATGGCTGCCGACCAGAAGGACCTGGATGTCTTTCTGGCCGAGCTGGCCCTGGAATCGCCCGAGGAGGACGAAAGCGATGCCGGGGAGCGCATCACCCTGTCCACCATCCATTCGGCCAAGGGCCTGGAATGGGACGTGGTGCTGCTCATTGATCTGGTGGAGGACCGCTTTCCGTCCCGGCATGCCCTGGCCCGCCCCGACGATTTCGAGGAGGAGCGCCGCCTCATGTACGTGGCCTGCACCCGTGCCCGGCAGCAGCTGGACCTGTATGCGCCCTCGTCGCTGTACAGCCGGGCGGAACAGGGCATGACCCATGTGAACCAGAGTCCCTTTGTGCGGGAGCTGCCCTCCGGGCTGGCGGAAACCTGGTGCGAGGAATACGGCGGCCAGTTGCGGCGGGTCCGGCAGTCTTCCCCGGAAGACATGCCTGCGGCACGGGCGGCGGCGCCCCGCTCCGCCTTTGGCGGCGGCCGGGGCCTCCGGCGTACCGTCGCCATGCCGGAGACGGCGGCCGATGACGACAGCCAGCTTTCCCCGGAAGAAGCCGCGGAAGTGGCCGGACGCCGCCAGGCGGCTCCGGCGGCCACGGCTGCGGGCGCGAAGGGCGCACTGCCGCAGGGCTACTGCCGGCACCGCATTTTCGGGCGCGGCAAGGTGGTGCGCCTCATGCCGCCGGACAAGGTGCAGGTGAATTTTCCCGGCTTCGGCCTCAAGGTCATTCTTGCGGAATATCTGCTCATGGAGGACGACTGATGCCCCAGCATACTGCCGGCGCTCCGCTTTCCGAGGACGCCATCCTGAAAATTCTGGCGCGTCATTTCCCGGCCACGCATCCTTCCCTGCTGCTGGGCCGGGGGGATGACTGCGCCATTCTCAAGGCGGAACAGGCGCTCTGTGTCAGTTCGGACCTTTTTCTGGAGGACGTGCACTTTCGCCGGGCCTATTTTTCGCCGGAAGACCTGGGGCACAAGGCGCTGGCCGTCAATATCAGCGATGTGGCGGCCTGCGGCGGCCGTCCCCTGGGCTTCACCCTGGGGCTGGGCCTGCCGCGGGATGTGGACGTGCCCTGGCTGGAGGCCTTTTTCGGCAGCATGGCCGCACTGGCCGGCAAATATCGCATGGTGCTGGCCGGCGGCGATCTGTCCCGTGCCGACCGGCTGCACATCAGCGTGACCGTCTGGGGCGAGGCCATTTCCGCCGGAGCGCCCTTTCTGCTGCGGGGCGGCTCCCTGCCCGGTGACAGTCTGTTTCTGGTGGGCCTGCCCGGTCTGGCCCGTGTGGGCCTTCAGGAGCTGGAAGCCCAGGGCCGTGCCGCTCTGGCGCAGTGGCCCGCGGCCTGCGCCGCCCATCTGCGTCCCGAACCGCAGGTGGATGCGGGCCTCATGCTGGCCCGTCTGGGTCTCAATTCCCGCCCGCCGGCGCTCATGGACCTTTCCGATGGCCTCATACGCGATCTGCCTCGTCTGCTGGGACATACGGGCGAGCTGTGCGAGGGCGGCGAGGGGCGCCGGAACAGGCTGGGCGCCTCGCTGCTGCTGCCGCAGGGCCTGCTGCATCCCGAAGTGGTGCGCCATGCCCTGGAGCAGGGCAAAAACCCTGTGCACGAGGCCCTGCTGGGCGGGGAAGACTACTGCCTGCTGGGTTCCTGCGCCCCGGACATCCTGCCCATTCTGCATACGGCCATTCCCGGTTTTCACAGCATCGGCGTCATCACCGACAGCGGCAGCATCGACTGCAACAATGAAAACCTGGATGAGCTGCACGGCTTTGACCACTTTGCCGCGGAGGATGCCTGATGCCGTCCCTTACGGTTCCGCCTGCGGACACGCTGCCGCAGGACCTGGTGCAGGACATGCTGTTCTGCTGCCGCGAGGCCTGGCTGGGCGGCGGCCTGCTGGGCTTCAACGGCAATGCCAGCTGCCTGTGGGAAAGCGAGGACGGCCCGCGCCTGCTCATGACCCGTTCCGGCGTCTGCAAGGGGCGCATGACCGCCGCGGACATCTGCCTGCTGGATGCCCGCAGCGGTGCGCTGCTGGCCGGCGGACCGGCCTCGTCGGAAAGCGCCATGCATCTGGCCGTCTATGCGGCCCGCCCGGACTGCCGGGCCATTCTGCATACCCATCCGCCGCGCCTGCTGGCCCTGGGGATGCGGCTGGCCGGTCATATGGAAGATTTTCTGCGCCTGCCCCTGTTTGAGTCCCAGGTCTGGCGTGCCCGTCTCGGGGTGGCGCCGGCACAGGCTCCCGGCAGCCAGGCCCTGGCCTGCGGCGTGGCGGAAGCAGCCAGACAGCACCCCGCCGTGTGGATGTGCGGGCACGGCCTGTGCGCCTGCGGCGGCAGCCTTGCCGAGGCCCTGGGGCTGACGGAGCAGCTGGAGCATCTGGCAACGGTGCAGCTGCTGGCCCTGGGGGCAGGAGGTCCGGCCCCGGCAGGGCACGGATAGCGCTCCGGGGGCATGCCGCTGGTGGCAGAGATACAAAAAAGGGCATGCGCCATGGCGCATGCCCCGTAGACGGCAGGAAGGGCGTTTTCAGCGTTCCACGGGATGCCCGCTCTGCATCCAGGCGGAAATGCCGTGGGAGAGGTGATAGACCGTTCCCGCTGCCGACTGTGCAAAATGCGGCAGGGCCTGCGACGAGCGGTTGCCCGTGCGGCAGTAGAGCAGCACGGGTGCCCCCTGGGGCAGGCTGTCCACCTGCATTTCAAAGCGCGGTCCGAAAAAGTCCATGTTGACGGCTCCGGGCAGATGGCCGCTGCGGAATTCTTCCGGCGTGCGGATGTCCACAATGGTCAGGCCCGCGGGCGGCTGCCGCAGCAGGGCTGCGGCCTCGTCAATGCTGGTTTCCCGGATTTCGGCAGCCTGGACGGCAGCGGCGCAGAGCAGCAGCAGTACCAGGCAGAAACTGCACAGCAGGCGCATGACGGCTCCTAGAAGGCCGCACGGGCGGCGGCAAAGCCGTCGGCCGCATGGCGGATAACGCTTTCATCCACGCAGAAGGCCAGGCGGAAGTGCCCCGGATAGCCGAAGCCGCTGCCCGGCACGGCCAGCACGCGTTCTTCCAGCAGGCGGTTCACAAAGGCCACGTCGTCGCCGCCGGGCGCCTTGGGGAAGAAGTAGAAGGCCCCGGCCGGCATGAGGAATTCATAGCCGGCGTTGGTGAGGACCTCGGCCATGGCCTTGCGCCGTGCCGCGTAGATGGACACGTCCACCTCGCTGCCCAGGGCGGCCTTCATGATATACTGGCCCACCACCGGGGGATTGACGAAGCCCAGGATGCGGTTGGTCAGGGTCAGGGCGGCCATGAGTTCTTCGTGTTCGCGCAGCAGGGGAGAAATGACCACATAGCCCAGGCGCTCGCCCGGCAGGGACATGTTCTTGGAGAAGGAACTCACGGCCACGCTGTAGCGGTAAAAGGCCAGCGGGGTGGGCACTTCCGCTCCGTCATAGGCCAGGAAGCGGTAGGGTTCGTCGGAGAGCAGCCAGATGGGCTTGCCCAGTTCCCTGGTCTTGCGGTCCAGCAGATCGCACAGGGCCTGGATTTCGTCGCGGCTGTAGATGACGCCGGTGGGGTTGTGGGGCGAGTTGATGAGCACCACGCGGGTTTTGGGCGTAATGGCGGCTTCCAGGGCCTCAAGGTCCGGGGCAAAGGTATCGGCCTTGCTCATGACGGTGCGCAGGGTGCCGCCGTGGTTGGCCACGTAGAAGCCGTATTCCACAAAGTAGGGGGCAAAGGTCAGCACCTCTTCCCCGGGATTGAGCACTGCGCGCAAAAAGGCATTGAGACCGCCGGCGGCCCCGCAGCTCAGCAGGACCTGACCGGCATGCAGGGGCAGGCCCCAGTCGCGGCTCAGATAGGCCGCCAGCTGGGCGCGCGCCCACGGGAAACCGGCATTGGACATATAGCCGAAGGCAAAGGGTTCGGAAGCGTGGTCGGCAAAGGCGCGCAGGCCCTGCTCCACCGCGGGCGGCGCGGGAAGATCGGGATTGCCAAGGCTGAAATCATAGACCTTGTCGGCGCCGTATTTGGCCTTGAGCTGGCCGCCGGCCTCGAACATGCGGCGAATCCAGGAGGCATGCTCCAGGTAGCCTGCAACACTGTCGGAAAGAATGGACATGGTTTGCCCTCCTAAACAAGTTGTCAATCTGTCGGGGATTGGTTATAGCTCTTAAGCATGGTCTATGGCAATTGCTACCAGGGAGGTTGTCATGCGGAATTTCCTTGTCCGTCGCGGGCTGGCGCCATGCTGCCTGCTGGCCGGAATGCTTCTGGGCGCCTGCGCCGGCAAAGAGGAGGCTCCGGCTCCGGAACCGGCACCTGCCGACATGAGCGTGGCCGTGGAAGTGCTGCCCGTGCATCAGTGCTCGCGTCTTTCGCCCCGCATTACGGTACGCAATGCCCCGGAAGGAACAACGCACTTTGATGTGCGCCTGCTGGAGAAGGCCCCGGTGGAACGCCTGCTGGGCGGCGGCTCCTGGACCAATGACGGATCGGGCGAGATTCCCGAAGGCGCGCTGACCAGGCTGTATTCCGGCCCCTGTCCGCCCAGTGGCGAAACGCGGCCCTACGTCTTTGTGGTTTCGGCCATGCGCACGGGGCTTGCGCAGCCCCTGGCCGTCCGTGTGTGCGAAGTCAAGCTGGAAGGCATGGAAAAGCGCAGCGGGAGCCTGTGGGGCGAAATCATGCGATAGTTTCCTGCCTTTGATGGTCATGACCGCTCTTCGGAGCGGTTTTTTTGTTTCCGCCGCCGGAAGCCGGTCCTGCGGGATCGCTGCGGGCGGCCCAACAGGCAGACAAGGAGGTTTGCCATGCTTGATCTTCTGCGGCGGCGCCGCAGCATCCGGCAGTTTACGGAAAAAGCCGTGGAGCCGGAAACGGTGCGTCGCCTTCTGGAGGCCGCGCTGCTGGCGCCGTCGTCCATGGGGCGGAAAAGCGTGGAACTTGTGGTGGTGCAGGACAGGAAGACCCTGGATCGACTGCGGGCCTGCAAGGCGCCGGGCACCGTGGCCCTGGCCACGGCACCGCTGGCCGTGGTGGTGGTGGCGGATACCTCCCGCAGCGATGTCTGGGTGGAGGATGCCTCGGTGGCCGCCATGCTCTTGCAGCTGGAAGCCGAAAGCGAGGGGCTGGGGTCCTGCTGGATACAGCTGCGCCTGCGCCGCAGCGCGGAAGAGCCGCCGCGTTCCTCGGAAGAGGCGGTGCGCGCCCTGCTGGGCATTCCCGACCACTATGGCGTGCTGTGCGCCCTGGCCGTGGGCTACCCGAATGAGCAGAAGGCCCCGCAGGACGCGGTGGATTTCTCCCGCGTGCATGAGGAGGGCTTTGCCCGGACCATGCGCTGACGCGCCAGCATATCTTGCCAGCAAGAAAACAGCCCCGCTGCCGGCACGGTATTCGTGCATGCAGCGGGGCTGTTCTTTTTTGCCGAAGGCGGGCCTAGTCCTCGTCGGGCATGTCGGGGATATCGGCCAGAGCCGAGGTGATGATGCGGCGGCGCTGGCGCTGAGCCGGAGCCGGAGCCGTTTCCGCCGGCGTGCGCTCCATCTGCGGGGCAGGCAGGCTGTTGTACAGCTGCCAGAAGGCCGGGAAAAGGGCCGTGATGTCACCGGGATTGCCCAGCCGCACCTGCTGACGGGGACCGCGGGCACAGGCGGCAATGGCCAGGGCCATGGCCCATACGGGCGTGGGCGCGTTCCAGCCGCGTCCCTGCGGGGTGTCTGTGTCGGTCGCGTCGCTGCGGTGCAGGGTGGCATCCTCGTCCAGCCGCAGTTGCAGGGCGTGGAAGAAACTTTCGGCATCGGTGCGGAAGGTTTCGTCGTGCAGCAGTTCCCGGGGCAGGCTGGCCGTGCCGGAGCGCAGGGCCGCCAGGGCCGCCATGGCCAGGACCAGCGGCTGCCAGCATGCCGGGAAGGCCGGCGGCAGGGCCACGGTGGGCAGTGTGGTCAGGGGCGCGTCCATGCTGAGAGAGAGGGCGCCATGCTCGCAGGCGGGGGCCATGCCCAGCAGGCGCAGCCAGTCCAGGCCGGCCTGCGCATCGGGCGTGGCGGGCCAGCGGCCTTCCAGGCGCACGCTGCCGCCCAGGGCCGGCGCCAGGGCCAGCAGACCCATGCCCAGCTCGGCTTCCAGCGGCAGGTCGGGATGCTGCGGGATGGACAGGCGGGAGGGCACCACGCGAAGCACCGTTCCCGTCTGATGCACATCGGCGCCGGCCTGTTGCAGGACAGGCAGTATGCGGGTCAGCAGCATGTCGCGCTGGGCAAGGTCTGTCAGGTCCAGCGACAGGGGCTGCGCATAGAAGGGCGCAGCCAGCAGCAGGCCTTCGGCCAGTTCCACGGGGGCATCGGCGGGCAGGCGCACGCTGTCCGGCAGCACGCCGGAACATTCCAGCCGCACGGGCAGACCGTCGCAGCGGGGGACGGCCTGGACCATGCGGGCGCCCATCTGGCCCACAAAGCGGCGGGCTACGGAAAAGTCCGCCAGGCGCAGGCTGGCATCCCCGATAAATTTGGCCCGTGACGGACGGCCCAGGAAATGCCCCAGCATCATGTAGAAATTCCATGCGCTGTCCCCCACGTGGATCACCTTGTCGGGCGTTCCCAGGGGCGGAGCCGGCAGCACGCTGACGCCGCTGCCCTCGCGCGTGAGGGCAGCGCCCAGCTGATTGAGCATTTTCACACAGTCCACGATGGGATCGTTCATAAGGCAGGGCGACAGGCGCAGGGGCTGGCCGGCGGCCGCAGCCAGATACAGCCAGGCGCGGGTGACACGGCAGGCCAGGGGAGCGCGCATGCTCAGGCGTACCGGCGCGGAGGCGGGAGCCAGATTGAAGGCCGGGCGCTTTTCGGCGGGTTCCTCATCGGGACGGGGCAGAAATTCCACTTCCTGCATGAGGGTGAAGAAGCGGCTGCTCAGGCGCGGGTCGCGGCTGAGGCGGGAGGCGGCGGCTTCCCAGGTTTCGCGCAGAAATTTTTCTTCGGCCGGATCCAGGTGGCCCTTGGCGTTGTACATGCGGCGCAGGAGATTATGGCGGCGCATGAGCAGGCGCAGAATGTCCCGGTCAATATCGCAGACAGATTCCCGCAGGGACTTGCGGGGGCGGGTATCGGTGGCGTGTTCGCTCATGAGTGCTCCTTGTGAGGGAGGGAGTCCCTACCGTGAGAACGGGCTGTCGTCAAGCTGTGGCACATGCTGTTAGCCCGAATTTGCGCGGCTGGCAAGCCATGACGGCAGGGAGAGCGTGCGGGAAAGCGCGGCAGACAGGCCGGCGTGACGACCTATTCCTGCAACAGAATGACGCTCAGCGGGCTGAACCAGGCATTGATTTCATTATCCGGCGCCAGTGCCGGCAGGCGTATGCCGTCTTGCAGCACACAGAGCTGCGTGCCGTCGGAGAGGCGGAGCAGAATTTCGCGCCAGCGCTCATCCTGCCGCACCTGCGTGATGCGGGCGCGAAAGCGGGTGGCATCGGGAGGCGGCGTCACGCCGTCCCCCACAAGATGGATAAGCGGCGACTTGATGTGCGCCACAAGGCGCTGTCCGTTGTGAATGTGCATGCGCCGCCGGCTGCCTTCCGTAATATAGGCCAGCAGGCTGAGGCCGCCGGGGGTGAGCAGTTCCACCGCCGAGACCAGGCCGCAGGGGCGGCAGCCGGTCACGCGGCCGTGCAGGCGGTTGCGGGCACTGCTTTTCCGGCCTTCCACTTCCTCTTCGGTCACATATTCGCACAGCAGGCCCTGTGCGGTATGGGGGGAACAGCGCAGCGATGCCGGGGCCTCCGGGCGGCTGCTGCGGCCAAGAAAACGGTCCAGAAGCGGGGCGGGCAGCCCCTGGCGCAGCAGCTCCCGTGCTCTGCCGAGGCGCAGCTGCCGCGCCGAAAGCAGACCGGGGGGAAGGCCGCAGTCCCTGGCGCAGCGGGCAAGGCTGCGGCGGATAAGGCTGGCATCGCAGCGCAGTTGCAGGGGCGCGCCAAAGCTCTGCGGGTCCGCGAGGGTGGTCCGCAGGCTGCGGGCCACGTGCGGCGGCAGGGGAACGGTGCGCGCATGCCTGCCGGCAATGTGCAGGCTGGCGCGTTCCCAGTCCAGGTCTTCCTCGCGCAGGGCGAAGATTTCCACCAGGCGCAGGCCCCCGTAGCGCAGCAGCAGAAAAATGATCCAGAGGCGCAGCCGGGCGCTGCGTTCCGGCAGGGTGCGGGCCGTCAGACAGCGCTGGCGGAACCATTCCTCCGCGGCCCGGCACTCGTCTGCCGCCAGCTGCGGGGCTTCCTCCGTCAGCGCGTGGGAGACCCGGCGCTGGAGGCGCTGGCGCAGCCACTGCCTGTCGCGGCTGCTCAGGGAGCGCCAGAGGGTTTCCAGCCTGTCACGTTCAGAAGCAGCATTTTTTGCCATGCGGCATCTTAGTATGAAAAATCAGCAGGCTGCAAGCATATTTCCCTGTCACGCTTTTGGGGGGAAACGTGAGCTGCTTGTCAGGATGCGGGGGACAGGGCATGACAGACGCATGGTTTTTTGGTGCAAACATAGTGAGGGGAGAGCACATATGCGAACATGGTTTGTTTTGACCTGGCGGCGTGGCGGCGTGGCGGCCCTGCTGCTGGCTGTCCTGCTGCTGGCGGCTCCGGCTGCGGCCATGGCCGAGGAAATGATCGTTTCCGGTGCGGCCAGTCTGACCAATGCCTTTGGCGAGCTGAAAAGTCTGTTTGAAAAAAAGAACCCTGGTCTGGTGGTGCATACCAATTATGCGGCGTCCAATCCGCTGCTCAAGCAGATGCAGGAAGGCGCGCCGGTGGACGTTTTTGCCTCGGCTGACCAGGAGACCATGGACAAGGCCGTGGCTTCCGGGGTGGTGGACCCGGCCACGCGGCGTGATTTTGTGCGAAATGAACTGGTGCTCATCGTGCCTGCCGGCAGCAAGAAGCTGGGCAGCATGGAGGACCTGAAGGGCTGTAAGCGCATAGCGGTGGGGAATCCCGACTCCGTTCCCGCCGGCCGCTATGCGCGGCAGGCCCTGACCCATGCCGGTCTGTGGGATGCCGTGCAGCCCGCGCTGATCATGGGCAACAGTGTGCGTCAGGTACTGGACTACGTGGCGCGCGGTGAGGTGGACGCGGGCTTCGTCTACGCCACGGATGCCAGGCAGATGGCACAGAAGGTGGACGTGGCGCTGGTGGCGCAGGGGCATACCCCCGTGCTCTATCCCGTGGCCGTGGCCACCACCGGCAAGAATCCCGCGCGCGGCAGGGACTTTGTGGAATTCCTGTTCTCGGAGGAGGGGGCCGCCGTTCTGGCGCGCTATGGCTTCTCCCGTCCGTAAGGACGACCGCCGCCGGCAGGAACTGTTCTGCCGTATTCCATTCTTTTGCTGCACGCACATGACGGACGGGCGGACCTCCCCCTGGGGAGGCTCCGCCCTCCGCTGTATGGTGCGAGGTGTCTTTCCGTATGGATGATCAGCTTGCCCTGTTCTTTCCCCTCATGCTGTCGCTCAAGGTTGCGGCCCTGGCCACGTTTTTTTCCTCGATCGGCGCCCTGGCCCTGGCTCGTCTGCTGCTGCGGCGGTCCGGCCCCCTGCCGGCCGTCATCGATGCCCTGTGCTCCCTGCCGCTTGTGCTGCCGCCCACGGTGGTGGGCTATTATCTCATCATGCTGTTGGGCCGGCGGGGAGTGCTGGGGCAGTGGCTGGCCGATGTGGGCATCACGCTTATCTTTTCCTGGCAGGGGGCCGTGGTGGCCGCCACGGTGGTGGTCTTTCCCCTCATCTACAAATCGGCCCGCGCGGCCCTGGAACAGGTGGACGAACGCGTGGAGAACGCCGCCCGCACGCTGGGGGCATCGGAATGGCGCGTTTTTGCCAGCGTGTCCCTGCCGCTGGCCGCGCGCGGCATCATCGCCGGTCTCATGCTGGCCTTTGCGCGCGGCATGGGCGAATTCGGCGCCACGCTCATGCTGGCCGGCAATATTCCCGGCCGGACGCAGACGCTGGCCCTGGCCATCTATGATGCCTTTCAGGCCGGAAACGATGCCCGCGCCACGCTGCTTGTGCTGGTGACATCGGGACTGTGCATCGGCCTGCTGGCCTCGGCCGAGCTGCTGCGCTTCCGGCGCAGGCGGGCCGCACTGCCCGCGGGAGACGGACGGGCACCCGTGAAAGATGGCACAGGTGCCGGGGAGGACGCGGCATGATCGATCTGTCGCTGCACATGAATCTGTGGGCTGGGGGCAGCCGCTTCCGCCTGGATGTGGATTATGGCCTGGACCTGTCCTGCGGACCGGCGGTGCTCTTTGGCCCGTCGGGATCGGGCAAGACCCTGACGCTGCACTGCCTGGCCGGGCTGCAACGCCCGCAGCAGGGGCGCATTGCCCTGGACGACGAATGCCTTTTTGATTCGGCACAGGACATCTGCCTGCCGGCCAGGCAGCGCCGCCTGGGCTACATGTTTCAGGATTATGCCCTTTTTCCCCACCTGAGCATTCTGCACAATGTGGCCTATGCCCGGACAGGGCTGCTGCCCTGGCGCCTGAGCCGCGAGGTGCAGGACGAGGCCATGAACATGCTGGAGCGTTTCGGGCTGGCCGCCATGGCCCGACGCCGGCCGGCGGAGATTTCCGGCGGGCAGCGGCAGCGGGCGGCCCTGGCGCGTGCCCTGTTTTCCCGCCCGCGGCTGCTGCTGCTGGATGAACCCTTTTCGGCCCTGGACCCGCTCTTGCGCGAACGCCTGCGCCTGGAGCTGCTGCACAGCGTCCGGGAGGCCGGCATTCCGGTGATCATGATTACCCATGACCCGGAGGACGTGGAAGTCTTTGCCACGTCGCTGGTGGTGTACCGTGGCGGCCGGGCACATACGGTGAAAAATTACCGCCAAATCCGGCGCCAGTACGCGGACAGCGCTACTTGTCTGAAAAATCTCATGAAGGTTTGATTGTCGGGACAAAGTTTATAACTATGCTTAATCATTATATAAAATCATTTTATCTTTCTGGGCAGAAAATGTTGTGAAAAAAAATTTTATTAGGTAATTCCGCAAGTTACGTCTATTTTTTTGGAATGCTGTTGACATGGCTCCTGAAAAGCCGTATGAAGGACTCATGCGCCCCCAAGCTCGCGCGGGGGAGGCATGGCAAGCCTGAGGCTGCCACGCACCGCACGGTGCTCTGGTCCCGGACAGTCCCCCTGTCCGGCTGTGTTCACAATAAACAGTGTGCATAAGGAGCGTTTTATGCCCAAGATGACTCCCAGTGAGGCGATGGCCGAAGTTCTGGTGCAGGAAGGTGTCAAGCACGTCAGCGGTATCCTGGGTTCTGCGTACATGGACCTGCTGGACCTGTTCCCCGCTGCCGGCATCGATTTCATTTCTGTGCGCCACGAGCAGACCGCCGGCCACATGGAAGATGCTTTCTGCCGTCTGACTGGTAAGGCCGGTGTGGTTATCGGCCAGAACGGTCCCGGCATCACCAACTACGTGACCGCCGTGGCGACCGCCAATATGGCCCACACCCCCATGGTCATCATTTCGCCCAGCGCCGGCTCCGCTTCCATCGGTTGGGACGGCTTCCAGGAATGCGACACGTGGAATCTCTTCAAGCCCGTGACCAAGGCTTCCCTGCGCGTGCCGCATCCGAAACGTGCTGCCGACGTGCTCCGCACGGCCTTCCGCTCCGCCTATGCCCTGCGTGGCCCCGTCCTCGTGGACATTCCGCGCGACTACTTCTACGGCGAGCTGGATGAAGAAATCCTGCAGCCCAGCCAGTACCGCGTGGCCCCCGGCGGCATCGGCAATCCGGAACAGTTCAAGCATGCTGTGGAAGTGCTGAAGGATGCCAAAAAGCCCGTGGTCGTGGCCGGCCGCGGCGTGGTTGACGCCGACTGCGTGGAAACCGTCAAGGCCCTGGCCGAACACCTCGGCGCCCCTGTGGCCTGCACCTACCTGCATAACGATGCCTTCCCCTGCGATCATCCGCTGTGGGCCGGCCCCATCGGCTACATGGGTTCCCATGCCGCCATGCGCCTCATGCAGGAAGCTGACGTTATCCTGGCCATCGGCACCCGCCTGTCCTACTTCGGCACCCTGCCCCAGGACGGCATCAACTACTTCCCCAAGACCGCCAAGATCGTGCAGATCGACATCAACCCGCTGCACATCGCCAAGACCCATCCCATCACCGTGGGTCTGTGCGCCGACGCCGGCGACGCTTCCGTGGAACTGCTGAAGCAGCTGCGTGAAGGCACCAAGCCCTGCGCCGACCTCTCCGCCGTGTACAACCGCGTGAAGGCCGAGCTGGACATCTGGCACAAGGAAATTGACGAGATCGCCAACGAGCCCACCCTGGAAGGCCGCATGCATCCTCGCAAGGCCCTGGAAGTGGTCGGCAAGTTCGTCACCGACAGCAATGCCATCGCGACGACCGACATCGGCAATACCTCCTCCACGGCCAACAGCTACCTGCGCTTCAAGAACCCCAAGCGCCACATCGCTACCCTGACCTTCGGCAACACCGGCTTTGCCTACCAGGCCGCCCTGGGTGCGCAGCTGGCCTGCCCCGACGATGTGGTCCTCTCCATTGCCGGCGACGGCGCCTGGGGCATGAGCCTGTTTGAAGTGCCCACCGCCTGCCAGTTCAACCTGCCCGTCATCGCCACCGTGTACAACAACGGTGCCTGGTGCGCGGAAAAGAAGAACCAGGTGGACTTCTACAACAACCGCTTCGTGGGCGCCGACATCTGGTCCAAGTCCTACGCCAAAATCGCCGAAGCCATGGGCGCCGACGGCTACACCGTCAACACCCAGGCTGACCTGGCCGAAGCTCTCGACACCGCCAAGAAGAACCGCCGTCCTGCCGTGATCGAAATCATGACCGACGGTACCCGTCTGGCTCCGCCTTTCCGTCGTGACGCTCTGGCCCTGCCCACCCGCTTCCTGCCCAAGTACGAGCACCTGGACAAGAAGCACTTCGCGAAGTAAGTCCCTGAACAGAATGCGGCCCCGCTCCGGCGGGGCCGCCATAGGGCGGGAAGCGATTCCCGCCCTTTCTGTTTTACGGCAGCCTGTGCAGACAGGTCTGACAGCCCTCCGGCAGGTGGCGCCGTGCCCTGTCGCCGGCATACGCTCGCCGCGAGACGACGCGTACCGGGCCTGTCTGTGGCAGTCGCCTGCGTGAATCGCCGCCAGCCGGGGGCTGGGTCCTGCGGCGGCAAAGGAGCAGCATCATGAGCACGCCTTTTCTGAAGCGCACGGCCTATACCGGTCCCGTACAGGCCATTATTCTTGACTGGGCGGGAACAACCGTTGACCACGGCTGCCGTGGCCCGGTGGCCGTATTTTCCCGCGCTTTCGCGCAGTATGGCATTGACCCCACCGTGGAGGAGGTGCGCGGCCCCATGGGCTGCGACAAGCGCGAGCATGTGCAGCGCATGCTGGCCATGCCCCGCCTGGCTGCCCTGTGGCAGGAAGCGCACGGCGCGTTGCCCGACGATGCCGCAATCGACACGATTTATGCACGGGTGCAGGAACTCATGCCCGAAACCCTGGCCGACTATGCCACACCTGTTCCGGGCTGGGTGGATGCCTGCGCTGCCCTGAAAGCCCGCGGCATCAGGATCGGTTCCTGCACCGGCTATACCCGCGACATGGTGGTACGCCTGGAACCGCGCGCGGCAGCCCTGGGCTATGTGCCGGATGCCTTCGTCACCTCGGATGAAGTGCCCGTGGGCCGCCCCTGGCCCTGGATGGCCTACCTCAACTGCCAGCGCCTGGGCGTGCATCCGCTGGAAGCCTGCATCAAGGTGGGGGATACGGTGGCGGACGTGGAGGAAGGCATCAATGCCGGCATGTGGGTAGTGGGGGTCACTCGCACCAGCAATGCCCTGGGCCTGACGGCAGAGGAAGCCGCGGCCCTGCCTGCTGCGGAGCTGGCCGCGCGGGAAGCGGCCTTTGCCAGGGTGCTGCGCGAGGCCGGTGCCCAGTATGTGCTGCACAGCGTGGCCGAGCTGCCCGCGCTGGTGGATACGGTGGAAGCCCGCCTGGCCAGAGGTGAGCGCCCCTGGTAGACGGCGTGGACACGGCAGCATGCCCTGCCCGGGCACGCCGCGCATTTTTGATGCGGTCTGTTTCTGGCCGCATGCCACACGAGGGAACGGCGCCATCTGGTGATGGCGGCCGTTCCCGCTGTTTTGCAGGTGCCCGCATGGGCATGCAGGGGAAACGTGGCAGTGAATCTCACATTGTGCGTTTACGGGGCGGGGGGTGAGGCAGCTGGCCCGGTGGCCTGATAGGCAGGGGGCCGGCCCTCACCGACAACGGCGGTAGCCGGAATGCCGGCAAATGTGGCGCAGTGCGTGTGCATCATGCGCATCATGCGCAGCATGGGCCACCATGGGCACAACGGGCCGTCATCGGGCACCATGTCCCCATGACCACAGCAGGGCGGCAGAGGAAGTGGCGCACGGCGCAGAAACGGGACGAAGAGACAAAAAAACGGCGGGTATCGCTGGATACTCGCCGTAATGCTTTCCGTGGCGGAGAGGGAGGGATTTGAACCCTCGATACAGGTTTAAGCCCGTATACTCGCTTAGCAGGCGAGCTCCTTCGGCCGACTCGGACACCTCTCCGCAGCCTGACAAAACGTCAGGTACAGGCGGCACTATAGCCGCGGCGGGGCGGTGTGTCAAGCAAAATGCCGCAAAAAGGCGTCTGCCCTTCGGCGGCCGGCCCCGTACAGACATTGACCACTATGCGCGGCTGGCGTAAACTTTTCGGCTCAATACCTGTGCGAGGATATGACATGACCGAATCCGTTTCCCAGAATGTGGCCGGCGGCGAAACCGCCGACAAGGCCGGGGTGGACTTTGTCCGCGCCCGCATCATGGACGACAATGCGTCGGGGCGCTTCGGCGGGGTGGTGCATACGCGTTTTCCCCCGGAACCCAACGGCTATCTGCACCTCGGGCACGCCAAGTCCATCTGTCTGAACTTTGGTGTGGCGCGTGAATTCGGCGGCCTGTGCAACCTGCGCTTTGACGATACCAACCCCACCAAGGAAGAAACCGAATATGTGGACGCCATCCGCGAGGATGTGCGCTGGCTGGGGGGAGACTGGCAGGACAGGGAATTCTACGCCTCCAACTATTTTGAACAGCTGTACGCGTATGCCGAGCAGCTCATCCGCATGGGCAAGGCCTATGTGGACGACCTGAGCGCCGATGAAATCCGCGAATACCGCGGCACCCTCACCAGTCCGGGCCGGGAAAGCCCCTGGCGCAACCGCAGCGTGGAGGAAAACCTGGACCTTTTCCGCCGCATGCGCGCCGGCGAATTTGCCGATGGCGAGCATGTGCTGCGGGCCAAGATCGACATGGCCTCGCCCAATCTGGTCATGCGGGACCCCACCATCTACCGCATCCGGCATGCGTCGCATCATCGCACCGGCGATGCGTGGTGCATCTATCCCATGTATGACTTCACGCACTGCCTGTCCGACTCCATCGAGGGCATTACCCACTCCCTGTGCACGCTGGAATTCGTGAACAACCGCGAACTCTACGACTGGGTGCTGGATACGCTGGGTGTATACCATCCCCAGCAGATTGAATTTGCCCGACTGAGCCTGACGCATACGGTGCTTTCCAAGCGCAAGCTCATCCAGCTGGTGCGCGAAGGCCACGTGCGCGGCTGGGATGATCCGCGCATGCCCACCCTCTGCGGCCTGCGGCGGCGCGGCGTGCCCCCGGAAGCCCTGCACGATTTCTGCCGGCGCATCGGTCTGGCCCGGACCGACTCCACGGTGGAATATTCCCTGCTGGAATTCTGCATCCGCGAATATCTCAATGCCCATACGGCACGCGTCATGGCAGTGCTGGACCCCGTAAAGGTGATCATCGACAATTACCCCCAGGGGCAGGAAGAATGCTTCGAGATGCCGTATCATCCCGAAGACCCATCCTACGGCAGCCGCACGGTACCCTTTTCCCGCGAGCTGTGGATCGAGCGGGACGACTTCCGCCAGGATCCGCCCAAGAAGTATTTCCGCCTGGCGCCCGGGGCGGAAGTGCGCCTGCGCTATGCCTACTTCATCACCTGCCGCGAGGCGGTCTACGACGAGGCCGGAAATCTGAAGGAACTGCACTGCACCTATGATCCCGCCAGCCGCGGGGGGCAGAGTCCCGACGGACGCAAGGTCAAGGGCACCATTCACTGGGTCAGCGCGGCGCATGCCCTGCCGGCCACGGTGCGCCTGTATGACCATCTCTTTGCGGCGGAAAATCCCAATGCCATGCCCGAAGGCCAGACCTTCCTGGATGCCCTGAATCCTCACTCCCTGCGGGAAGTGACCGCCATGCTGGAACCGGCCCTGGCGGATCTGCCCGTGGGCAGGACAGTGCAGTTCGAGCGGCTGGGATATTTCTGCAAGGACAAGGACAGTACGGACAGCCTGCCCGTGTTCAACCGTACCGTGGGCCTGCGGGACAGCTGGGCCAAGATGGAAAAGAAGGGCTAGGCGCTGCCTGCCGTTCAGGCCGTGGGGCGGCTGGCTGCGATGTGGCCTTTGTCGTGCTGCGGCATGCGCCTGGCCCTGCTGCCGGACGGAAAACGCTGGAAGGAAGGGCGCTTCCGGGCCGGAGGGCTTGACAGGGCAGTTCGCCTTGGGTATGAATATGCCCTCAACGGGTCGTTAACTCAGTAGGTAGAGTATCTGCCTTTTAAGCAGAGAGTCGCAGGTTCGATCCCCGCACGACCCACCATGCGCATAACGCCCCCTGCCATGACTATGGCAGGGGGCGTTTTTCGTCATTCTGCCTGCACGTCGTGCGCTGCCCTGCGGGGGGTGCGTGTTTCTCTTGCGGGGCATTGCCGCCGGGAGTGCTGCCGGAGGCGCTGCCCTGTCCGTGCTGTGGCCCTGCCGTGGGCCTGCCGCGGCGTGTCAGGGCAGACTATTATCTACAGCAGGACGTGCCGAGGCCCTGCGGGCGGCCTATTGGCGGGAGCGCAGAGAGCGAGCAGGCATTGCTGCTCATGGGCCTGCGCATGGGAGTTTGCCGCAAGGGCGTTCCGGGCCTGTTCAGGCCGGTTGCGGCCGTTACCAGCCGGGAGGGCACGGCGTGCTTGGGCGGCAGAGGATAGGGCAGAACGGGGTAACGGTGCGCGCAGAGGCAGGCCGGCGGTTTTTGCCGTCACAGGGCCGGCAGGTGAGGGAAAAGCAGATGGACCTGCGGGAGTATTATAGTAACAAACTGTATTGAAAAAAACTATTTAGTAGAATACTTCATTGATTTTTCAAGAAAATTTTAGAAGGCGTGATCTCTGCCATGGCGAGCACCGTCTGCGCGTCTGGTGGTTCCGGCATGCCGGTGCGCCGCTGACGGGCTGCGCAAGGCAGCGTTGTGCCTGTCATGCAGCGTCGTCACCATGCCGGTCACAGCACGGGCTGAGGCGAAGAGCGTGTGGAGACTGGGGGCGCAGGGAAGGTCAGCGCAGGCGGATCAGGTTTTCAGTCGGGAGAAGATGGCTGCGTGGCGATGCGGCTGTCCGGCACAGGCGCACGTGTGCCCATGTGCCGGGGCAGGGAAGAGGGGGCAGATGAGGTGCAGCGGCGCTGCCCCGCCGGGCCGTCAGCCCGCGTCGGGGGCATCAGAAAACCGCACGGGGGGAAACATCCCGCGGGGCACGCCATTATCCAGGAAGAGGGCCGCCCGCAGGGCTGCGGACGGAAGCGGCATCAGCCGTGCTCCACGGGCAAAGCTGCCCGTGGCCTGCCGTACGGCTGCGGTACGGCCGCTGACGGGGGGATGGGGGGGCGCAGAGGCTGTCCGCCCGCTGCGGCGGCACGGGCGGACCTGGCGGGACAGGCTTTTTCAGGCGGATGCCGGTGCGGCGGCTCCGTCGCGTGGGGCGTCTGTTTCGTCCTCGTGCTGCCACCACCAGCGGGCACGACGGCAGAGCAGGTCAATGTCGCCGCCGGCCGCCACGTTGAGCATCTGCCGGTACTGGCGCACGGCCTCGTGGCTGTAGGCATTGGCTTCAAACAGGGCGCTGAACATGGCCCCGTCCTCGGTCAGCATCTTTCGGGCAGCGGCCTGCCGCCGCCGGAAGGAGGGCGTGATATAGGGCAGCAGCTCGTCATGCCCGGCCAGCAGGGCAAAGTAGGCCAGGGTGGTAATGAAGTTCATGTTCTGCACACGGGCCATGGCCCTGTCATGGGCCTCGGCGGTGGTGCGGAACGGGCGGCAGCCCAGGGCAGTGAAAAAGTCCTCCACCAGGGCAATGGCTGCTTCCGGCGTGCCGTCCGCCGGCGTCACGGCCACGGGCAGGTCCGCATCGGCCGTCTGGGGGCCGAAAAGCGGATGGGTGCCCACGATGGCGCCCTGCCAGCAGGCCCGCATGTGCCGCAGGGGCTGTTCCTTCACGCTTACGATGTCAGACAGTACAGCCGTGGGCGGCAGGTGCGGGCAGAGCGCGGCCGCCGTGGCACGCAGCGCGGTTGCCGGCACGCAGAGCAGCACCAGGGCGGCATCCCGTGCGGCCTCCCGCAGGCGCAGGGGGTCAAAGGGGGCTGCTTCGCCGTGCGGCACGGCCACACCGGGAGCCTCCGCCGGCGGCAGGGTCTGGTCGATGTCCAGCGTGGCCGGGTGCAGTCCCGCTGCGGCAGCGCGGATGCAGAGCATGCTGCCCATGCGCCCGCTGCTGCCCACCAGCAGAATTTTCCCGAAGGAACGGCTCATCGTATCTGCTCCCAGCATTGCCAGAAGTCGGGGAAGGACTTGTCCACCACCGAGGGATTGTCCAGCCGTTCCCGGATGTTGATGGCAGAATCCCGCAGCGACAGCAGGGAAAGGGACATGGCCATGCGGTGATCGTTATGGGTGCTCAGGGCCACCTCGTCCGGCAGAATGGGTTCCCGCAGGCCAAAGCTGCGGCCGCCCAGGCCATGGATGAGCAGGCCGTCGTGCAGTTCGTCCACCACCACGCCGGTTTTGGCCAGCTCTTCGGCCGGGGCGTGCAGGCGGTCGGATTCCTTGTGGCGCAGGTGGGCCACATTGTCGATGCGCGTGGACCCCTGGGCAAAGCCGGCCAGGACGGCCACAGTGGGCACCAGGTCCGGGCAGTCGTGCATATCCAGCTGGATGCCGTGCAGGGCCGAGGGATAGACCGTGATGCCGCCGTAATCGTCCGTTTCCACCCGGGCGCCCATGCGTTGCAGGATGTTCACGATGGCGCGGTCGCCTTGCAGCGAGTCCTGCCGCAGGCCCTGCACGCGCACCGGATGCCGCCCCACGGCGCCGGCGGCTAGCAGGTAGGAGGCGCCGGACCAGTCCCCTTCGATGGTGTGCTGTCCCGGCTGGTAGGCGCCGGGCTGCACCGTGACGCGCAGGCAGCCGGGAACGGCTTCGCGCAGCTTGCGCCAGTCCTGGCCGGACATGCGCTGCCAGGGGGCATCAGGGCTGGGACGCTGTTCTACCACAAAGGTGATGCCGAAGTCTTCCAGGCACTGGAGCGTCAGCCCCACATAGGGCCAGGACATGGCCTTCTGGCCGCCCAGTTCCACGGTGATGGGCGCGGGGGCCAGGGGGGCAGCCAGCAGCAGCCCCGAAAAATACTGGCTGGAGGTATCCATGCCCAGGTGCACGCAGCCGCCGACCTTTTCGGGCTTCAGGCCCGTGGTTTCCAGCAGCAGGGGCGGGCAGCCTTCCGTCTGTTCATAGGTGATGCTCACACCCAGGGCGCGCAGCACATCCACCAGCTCGCCAATGGGGCGCTGGTGCATGCGCGGCGCCCCGTGGATGCGGAAACAGCCCTGCCCGGCAGCCAGAACCGCCGTGAGCAGGCGGCAGGAAGTGCCGGATTCGTGCACGTCGCAGGAAAGGGGGTGCGCCTGGGGGCCGCCCTGCGGCCGGGGCATGCCCGTCACCAGCCAGGCGGCCGAGGCTGCGCCATCGTGCGGCAGGCCGTCAAAGCTGGCGCCGCAGGCGGTCAGGATGGCCCGGGTCTGTTGCAGGTCGCGGCTTTCCAGCACATGAAACAGTTCGGAGCGGCCCTCGGCCAGGGCGGCACCGATGCAGTAGCGGTGCGAAAGGGACTTGGAGGCCGGGGCCGTGACATTACGCATGATCATCTTCCTTGTGGTCTGCGGTCTCCAGGCGATCCAGCTGGGGGCCGGTGGGATAGCAGCCCAGGATACGGAAGCTGGTACAGACTTCGCCCAGGCGTTGCAGCAGTTCGCGGTGTTCCGGCGCTTCCAGATCGCTTTCCACGTCGGCAAAGAAGACATATTTCCAGCACTGTCCGCGCAGGGGGCGGGACTCCAGCTTGCGCATGTTGATATGATGCACGGCCAGCAGTTCCAGAACGGCGGACAGGGCGCCGGACTTGTCCGGCAGGGTGAAGAGCAGCGAGGTCTTGTCCGCGCCGGTATGCCCGGGAACGGGGGTACGCATGCAGCCGCCAAGCTGCTTGCGGGCCGGCTTGGGACCAATGATCACAAAGCGGGTCCAGTTGCCGGAATGATCCTCGATGCGCCGGGCCAGGATGTTCAGGCCGTTGAGGTCGGCCAGCTTGCCGTTGCCGATGGCCGCGCTGTCCGCCTCATGGCGGGCGCGCCGGGCCGCGGCCGCGGTGGATTCCACCGGAATCAGGCCGGCATTGGGCAGGTGGGCGCGCAGCCAGCCGCTGCACTGGGCCAGGGGTTGCGGGTGGGAATACACCGTGCGGATGTCCGCCAGGGAATTTCCCTGACTGAGCAGACAGTGCGATATGCGCGAGAACAGCTCGGCCTGGATGTAGACATCATGATTGAGGAACAGGTCGAAACTGGCGCCCACGGTGCCTTGCAGGGAATTTTCCAGCGGCACCACCCCCAGTTCGCACTGGCCGCTGACCACCTCCTCAAAGATCTGCTTCAGATCGTTGCAGGGATGGAAGGTAGCCGAATGCCCCAGGTATTCCACGCCGGCAAAGTAGGAGAAGGTGCCTTCGGGGCCAAGATAGGCCACGTGCTGCGGTCGTTGCAGGGCTCGGGAAGAGGAAAGGATTTCCCGCCAGATGGAAAAGAGGTGCTCATCGGGCAGGGGGCCGGCATTTTCGCGGGCCAGACGGTCCAGCACCTCGCGTTCGCGCAGGGGCTTGAAGATGATGCCGGGATCGTGGGCCTTGAGGCGCCCCACCTCCTGGCTGAGGGCCGCCCGCTCGTTGAAAAGGGCCAGCAGGCGGTGGTCCACATCCTCGATCTGGGCGCGAATGGTGCTCAGGCGTTGTGCCGCATCGGAAACAGAGGAATCGGAAGGCGCCATGGCTAGACCTCCCTGATCTCTTCGCGGATACGCATGCCGAAGTGCCGTCCGGCCTCGTCCGTGCGGCAGAGCACCGTATCGCCGGGCTTGAGGCTCACCACGCTCAGGGGCGTGCCGTCCGGGCCGGTAAGGCGGATGGTTTCGGCATTCTGCAGAAAGACGGCGCCCCGCTGGACCCCGTCGGCGCCGCGCACTTCGGCCTCGATGAGCAGCATGGGCCGCACCTCGATCTTGACCCGGCCCAGCGTGGCCACGGTGGTCTGGCCGTCGGCATCCACAATGAGCACTTCCTGTCCGGCGGTCAGTTCGCCCAGGTAGCAGGTCTTGTCGTGCGGCAGGCGGGTATAGGCATGCACGGCCCCGGCATTGACCCGGAAGGGGCGAGCCGCCACGTATTCGTTATGCTCGGTCTCGGCATGCACCAGAAAGGTGAAGGCGCTGGAATTGCCCACCAGCATGCCCTGACCGCGCCGGAGCAGCGAGAGGGTGTCCGCGCAGACGCGGTGCCCCAGGCCCACAGGCTCCACACGGGTGATGACCGCTTCCTGCAGCATTTCCCGCCCCTGCGACAGCTTGCACTGGGCCACAATGGCCTTGAGATCGGCCAGGGCAGCGGGCAGAACCACAATGCCGTCCACGCCGCGTTCCAGAATGCCGGCCGCCAGGCGGGCTTCCTCCAGCGAGCCGGCTTCGGCCAGCACGTGATCGCTCTGGGCCAGCAGGTTTTCCACCGGGATCACCTCCCAGCCGCGGGCCAGCACCACGCGTTCTCCGGCCTGGAGACGGGCCAGCACGGCCTCTTCATCAGCCTTGGATGTCAGCACGGCTGCCGGCGTTTCCTCCGCGGGCCAGACCGTGCAGCGGGACAAGCCCGCTACGGCCTCCATCTGCTCACGGGGAACAATGACCCCGTCCACGCCCGACTCCAGCGCCAGGGTCACGGCCGCCTTGTCGAACGGTTCACAACGAAAATATACCCGGGACATGCTATTCTCCCACAATGGCCAGCGCCTGATCCACGTCGGCATTGTCATGCACGATGGCGCGCATGGCCCGGACCAGTTCGATGCGGCGGGGGTGCTGGAACACATTGCGCCCGATGGACACGCCCGCACCGCCGGCCTGAACGGCATCGTGGACCATCTGCAGGAGCTGGCGGGTGGAATCCATGAGTTCCCCGCCCGCGATGACCACCGGCACGCAGCAGGCTTCCACCACGCGGGAGAAGCTTTCCACATCGCCGGTGTAGGGAACCTTGACGATGTCGGCGCCCAGTTCCACCCCGACGCGGGCGCAGTGGGCCACCATCTTGGGATCGTAGGTATTGGCGATCTGCGGGCCGCGGGCGTAGACCATGGCCAGCAGGGGCATATGCCAGTTGTCGCAGGCTTCGGCCACCTTGCCCAGATCGGCCAGCATGAGGCGCTCGTTGGGATCGCCCAGGTTCACATGCACGGACACGCAGTCGGCGCCGTGCTTGATGCCTTCTTCCACCGTGCCCACCAGGGTCTTGGTATTGCCCATGGGCGAAAGGGCCGTGGAGGCGGAAAGATGCACGATGAGGCCGATGTCCTTGCCGGCGCTGCGGTGGGAGCAGCGCACCAGGCCCTTGTGCATGAGCACGGCATCCGCGCCGCCGATGGCCATGTCGTTGACGGTTTCACGCATGTCCACCAGGCCGTCCACAGCGCCGATGGTGACGCCGTGATCCATGGGCACAATGATGGTACGGCCGTTTTCACGATTGATGATGCGTTCCAGGCGGACTTTTTTGCCGAGGTACATGGTCTTTCTCCTTTTGCGGTTCCGGGCCTTCCGGCGGATAAAAAAAAGGGCCGCCGGCGGATTGCCTGCGGCCCTGTGGATTCGGTTGACGAATGGTTGTCAGCAACGACCCCGGCCGCAGGCTTCGGTAAAGTACGCAAAAAAGCACCAGCCATAAAAGCCGGTGGCGTAGGAAGAAGCGAGGGCAAAGGTGGAATGCGACATGCTATAAATCTCCGATGCGTTTTTTGCTATCCTTGTCGGGCAGCCTTTGTCAAGGGGAGAGGGCGGATTTTTTGAAAAAAGAATATATGCAGGCATTTCAGTCCGTTGCTTTCCGCCCTGGGCGAAGTGTCTTGTGAATAAATGTTCATGAAAAGGAAAGTGCCCGGAAATATTGACAGGACGGCCTGTCGTGGGCATGTGTGGTTTCGAATGTATTGTAGTGCAGGAGGAGAATGCCATGAGCACGAAAAAACACATGAGCCTGCCCGCCCAGATGGGAGCGGGCATGCTGCTGGGGATACTGGCTGGTGCTGCCATCCAGTTCTACGCCATTCCGACCAGCTACTTTCAGCCCTTTGGTCAGCTGTTCATCAACCTGGTCCGCATGGTGGTGGTGCCGCTGGTCATTGTTTCGCTTATTTCCGGTGCGGCCAGCGTGGGGGATGTGGGACGCCTGGGGCGCATGGCCGGCAAGACCCTGATCTATTATTTTCTGACCACGGCCGTGGCCATCATCATCGGCCTTCTTCTGGGCAATCTGTTCCAGCCCGGCGCCGGTCTGAACCTTGCCCAGGATGTGGCGTCCGTCAAGGTGTCCACACCGCCCAGCATGGTCAAGGTGCTCATGGACATCGTGCCCGTGAACCCCGTGGAGTCGCTGTCCAAGGGCAATATGCTGCAAATCATCTTCTTTGCCGTCATGCTGGGTTTTTCCCTGAGCCTTTGCGGCGAGAAGGGCCAGCCGGCCATAGCCTTCTTTGACAGCATGACCGAGGCCATGCTGCACCTGACCCGCCTTGTCATGTACTATGCACCCATCGGTGTCTTTGCCCTCATGGCCGTGGCGGTGGGGCGTCATGGTCTGGGCGTGCTGCTGCCGCTCATCAAGCTGGTGGGCATCATGTACCTGGGCTGCATCATTCATGTGCTGCTGGTCTATATTCCCATTGTCCGCTGGGCCGGGCTGCGTCCTGCCCATTTCTTCCGGGTGCTGAGCGCGCCCCTGCTCATCGCCTTTTCGTCCTGCTCCAGTGCGGCGGCGCTTTCCTCCAATATGGAAGGCGTGCAGCGTCTGGGGGCTTCCCGCTCCGTGTCCAGCTTTTCCATTCCGCTGGGCAATACCATCAACATGGACGGTACGGCCATCTACATGGGCGTGGTAGCCATTTTTGCGGCAGAGCTGTACGGCGTGCCCATGCCCTTTGACAAGCAGCTTTCCGTGCTGCTCATGGGCATTCTGGCCTCTGTGGGAAGCATGGGCGTTCCCGGCGCCGGCCTGCTCATGGTCACCATGGTCTTCACGCAGGTGGGCATTCCGCTGGAAGCCGTGGGCATTGTGGCCGGCATCGACCGTGTGCTGGACATGGCCCGCACCACCATCAACGTGCTTGGCGATGCCACGGGCGCCATCTGTGTTTCCAAGCTGGAAAATGATCTTGACCCTGAACGCGGGGCACGCATGGAATCCACGCTGTAATTCCTGACAGGCACGCGTTGCCGTCAGGCAGACAAAAGCCGGGTCGCATTGCGGCCCGGCTTTTTTGCGGTACTACAAGGATCAGGGGTTATGACGAGACTTCCGCCATTTCGTGGTCCCGGGTATCGGGGGTGGGGTCTGCCGGCGGTGCGGAGCGCACGGCCGTGATGGCCCGGAGCTTGCGCGTTTGCAGGCGGTGCAGCACAAAGTCCTGCGGCTTGGTCCCCGCCGGAATGGCGGATACGGGAAATTCGGCCCGGGCCAGCCGGCGGTGCCCTCCGGCGGAACCCACATCGTAGAAGCAGGCATCGGCCATGCGGCCGATGTCGCGGCCGCCGTCACCGCGGAAGATGACCACCACGGTGGTCTTGCCCACGATGCCGCTGACGGCAATCCAGCGCAGGCCATGCACCCGGGTAAAGAAGTCCGCCACGGCCACCAGCAGATCGGCGCTGCTCACATCGCCCAGCCAGGCCTGGGCGCCATTGCCCCGGCAGTCCACCAGCGAGCGGAAGGCGCGGGAAAAGAGCGGCAGCCAGTCCCGCAGGTATTCACTGCGCAGGATGCGCCGCAGCACCGCCGTATCCGCATGGCGCGAGAGCCACTGATAGGCGCGGAAGTCGTCCTCGCCGCCGCTGCGCTCGAAACTCGCCGTATCGGTACGGATGCCATAGAGCAGGGCCGTGGCCAGCAGGGGGGACGGGGTGATGCGCAGCCCCTGGAGGTAGCGGGTCATGATGCTGCTGGTGGCGCCCACATTGGGGCGCACATCGTAGAAGGCGGCAGCGGTATAGGGTTCCGCCGGCAGGGGGTGATGGTCGATGACCAGATCAAAGGTGATGTTCTTGAAGCAGGCGTGATGATTGGGCTGGGAGTCCACCACGGCAAAATGGTCATAGGTTGACAGCTTTTCCACCTGCAGGGGCTTTACCGGAATGCGCAGATAGCGGATCATGGCCAGATTGTCCGGCCGGGTGACCTCGTTAACGCGCACAATGTCCACGGATTTGACGCGGTGCTGCATGATGCGCTTGAGGGCCAGGGCCGACGCCAGCGCATCGGGGTCTGCCACGATGAGGATGCACCAGCGGTGATCCTTGCAAAGGCCCTGGCGCCACTGGCGCATGGCTGTCAGGTAGGTATTGGTGCCGCCCATGACAGACTCCTCACTGTGGAATACATGGAAAACGGCCGGGCAGAGATGACCAGGAGGCCGAACGGTGCGTTCCGTCCGGCCTCATCCTCTGCGGGACGCCTTCACCATAGTCCAGAAGCGGCGGAGCGTCCAGCCGGAAAGGGGAGACTTTTCACGACAGATCGCCGGGAGCAGGGCAAGAAGCCCCGCCCCCGGCGGTATTTTTTTGTGCCGGTGCCCATCCGGGCCGTTAGCCGGCGGGCACGATATCCTGGCCGGCCCAGCCCAGGGCGGCCGCGGCCTCACGGGTTTTGGCGCCGCCCACCACGCAGGTCACTCCCTGATGGGCCACGGCGTCCAGCACGTCGGCCACGTCCCGAAAATCCCTGGCCGTGGTGGACAGGATTTCCTCGCGGAAGCGCTGGCGGTCTTCCTCGCTGTCGCCGGCCAGGTAGCGGGCCAGGGCGCGCGCGCCTTTGGCATCGGGCAGCAGGTAGGCATCCATGTCGCCGATGGCACCCACGATGGCCTGTTCCAGCTGGGCCGCATCCGGGGCACTGTCCCGCAGATAGGCGGCCATGCCGTCATAGACAGCCAGGGTTTCTTCCACATTGGGGTCCCGGTAGGAGGCCAGCACCAGATTGCCCCCCAGTCTGTCCAGGGTGCACATGGCCCCGTAGGCTCCACCGCGCACGCGCACGCGCTCCCAGAGATAGCCCATGCGCAGGGAACGCAGCACCACGTTCAGCGAGCCGGTGCAGGCATAGCCAAGATCGATGATATTGGCGGCCTTGCCCACATAGTTGACCTGGGCCGGAGCAAAGAAGGCTTCGCCCGCCGGCAGCTCCAGGGGGCGGGGGGCGACGGCGTTGCCTGTGCGGCTGGCCGGCAGATCGGCCAGCAGCTCATGGCCCAGGCTCTGCACCCGGGTCAGAAGGGCGGCATCCCCTGTGCAGTCCAGCAGGGCGCCCGGCCGGGCAATGATGCAGCGCCGCAGGGTTTCCATATCCTCCAGCAGGCGTTGCGGCTGGGTTTCCAGCTGCCGCAGGAAGCCGCGCACGGCCTGGAGCTGGCTGAGGCCGCCCGTGCGTTCGGCCAGGCGGCCGGCCTCGGTAAAGTGCGCCCGCAGGCGGGTGGACACCGTGGCGTGGCCGGCAGCCACCAGGCCGTGTTCCAGCCGGGCCTTGTCTTCCAGCAGCATCTGCCCCATGCGTTCCCGCAGCACGTCCGTATCCCGCAGGGGTTCCAGCAGAATTTCATGGAAGATAGCAAAAAGGTCAGGGAGCTTGTCCTGCACGGCCTTGCCCATGATGCCCAGGTGACGCAGCGCCGTGCGGTAATGGCTCCGGGTGCCCAGAATCACGTCCGCCCCCACGCCGCCGGTCTTGGCGGCTATGCGGGCGCCAAGCTGGCCGAAGTCATGCCGGGCCGTGCCGGCTTCGGTGAGGCAGCGGGCAAAGAGCGGCAGCAGGGCTTCCAGGTGCGGCGGCACCGTATCCAGCGGCAGCAGCAGCCCCGCATAGGCAATGCCCTGCGTGGGCAGTTCATGGGCCAGAAAGGTGGCGTCCTGGTCCAGTGCCTGCTCCCGCAGGGGCAGGAGGCTGTTGTGGCGCGGCATGTCCGCCACCCCGAGCTGCGGAATGGTGGCCAGGGCTTCGGGACTGTCCGGCGCTTCCTGTGCGGCCTGGAGATGCCGGGTCACCTCCACCATCTGTTCCCGTGCACGGCTGTCGCAGCCGGCCTGTACGGCGGCCAGCCGGTCGGCTTCGGCGCGGTCGCGCGTGGCGGCCAGGGTCGTGTCCGGCAGCAGGATCACCGTGGCGCGGTGCTCGTTGTGCAGAAAGTGCTCGCGGATGGCGTTTTCAAAGACGGTTTCGCCGGCGGCCAGCCGGGCCTTGATGTCGTTCAGCGGCGCTTCCCAGGCCAGGGCGGCCAGGGGGTCGCCGTCATACAGCCAGGTGGAAAGGGCCTGAATCATGGCGGAAAGTCCCCGGGGGAAGCGTCCGGAATTGTTTTCGCGATAGGCAAATTCCACGGTATTGACAGCAGCTTCCACGGCCGCGGGATCGATGCCCTCATCCGCCAGGCGGGCCAGGGTTTCAAAAATGAGCAGTTCCGCCTGCGGCACGTTGCGCGGCTCCACGCCCTTGAGGCCCGTGGAGTAGTACATCTGGCGCAGGTCGGTTTCCAGGCCGCAGCCCGTGGTATCCTCGCCCAGGCCGGAGCTGATGAGCGCCCGGCGCAGGGGCGAGCCGGGCAGGCCCTCCAGAATGTGTTCCAGCATTTCCATGAGCAGGGCCTGCCGCACGTCGCCGCGCTCGCCCAGCAGCCAGTTTACCGTGAACAGGGCGCGCTTTTCGCCCTCGGTGGCGGCATAGGGCACCTCCACCTGTCGCGGCGTATGGCGGCGGGCCTGCAGGGGCACGGCAGAATCCACGGGCCGGGCCGTGTAGCCCGCAAGGGCCTCGGCCACCCGGCGCAGGCGCTCCTCTTCCGGATCGTCGCCCCAGAAGAAGAAACGCGCATTGGAGGGATGATAGTAGCGGCTGTGGAAATCCCGGAAGGCCGCGTAGGTCAGGTCCGGGATCACGGCGGGATTGCCGCCCGAATCCAGGCTGTAGAGCGTGTCCGGGAAGAGGGCCTGCTGGCTCTGTTCGGCCAGGATGGAATCGGGCGAGGAATAGACGCCCTTCATTTCATTATAGACCACGCCCTTGTAGGTCCACGGCCCGTCGGTGCTCAGGGCCTCCACATGCCAGCCTTCCTGGCGGAAGATGTCCTCGCTGATGCGCGGATGAAAGACCGCATCCAGATAGACATCCATAAGATTGTAGAAGTCCTGCAGGTTGGCGCTGGCCACGGGGTAGCAGGTCTTGTCCGGAAAGGTGAAGGCATTGAGGAAGGTCTGCAATGATCCCTTGAGCAGCTCCACGAAGGGTTCCTTGACCGGGTAGCGGTCGGAACCGCAGAGCACGGAGTGCTCCAGAATATGGGCCACGCCCGTGGAATCCGTGGGCGGCGTGCGGAAGCTCACGCCGAAGCATTTGTTTTCATCGTCATTGACAATGGAGAGCAGTTGCGCGCCGGTGGCCGTGTGCTGCCAGAGGCGCGCCGTACCGTTGACTTCCTTCATGACCCGTTCGGTCAGAAGGCTAAAACCATGGGTGTGCATGCGCTGTCCTTGAAGGTTGAAGACTGCGTTTCATGACGGTGGGGGCAAGGCCCTTTCCCGCCTCATGGCCGCAGTATACGGATTGCGCCGCGCATTGCAACGGCCGGCAGACGTGCGCAATTTTTGTACAGTGTCTGCCCGCGGAAGGGCGGCCTGGTCAAATTTTGGACAGGGGGGCGGCGGGGCAGGGCGGAAAGGAGCGCCTGGCCGCCTCTGGCACGATATATGCTTCTTTTGCAGCAAACACTGAACGCCCCGGAGACGGGCAGAAGGAGGCTACTATGAATCGCCGGCAGTTTTTTGGAACCCTTGGCCTGTCTGTTATGGGACTGGCTCTCATGAAGGCTTTTCCTTCCGTGGCAGAAGCGCGCAATGGCGACGGTACCGGCCCGGACGGGCGCGGTCCGCGTCCCGGCTCCCCCTGTGACGGGGGAAGTCCGCGCGGCAATGCTCCCTGCGGCGGTCAGGGATGGCGCAGGTCCCCCAGTGGCGAAGATTCCCGTCCCCGGAGAGACGGACGCGGCTACGGGCCGCGTGATGGGTCCGGGAACGGCTACGGCCGGCGCGATGGCAGCGGTCCTCGGCATGACGCCTACTAGCGCTGTGAGGCTTCCCGCTTTCTGAGCGCGGCCCAAGGCTTCCCGACAACGGGAAGCCTTTTGCGTGTTGTACGGCAGGCATGGCGGGAAAACCCGCATGTCCTGCTTGCCTTTCGGGGACTTTTGGGCTAGGAAAGCCTGTTCATCAAGCACACTCCGGCAGCGGCCCGGGGTGCCCGCGGCGGTGCCTGTGGCGCTGCCTTCCCCCTGGGGAGCGGGTTGCAGGGTCAGGGCCGGGGTGGAAGACAACAACCCTTTGGAGGATTGAACATGGCCTATGTCAGCATGAAGCAGATGCTGGAAACCGGCGTGCATTTCGGTCACCAGACCCGCCGCTGGAACCCCAAGATGCGCCCCTATATCTTCGGCGCCCGCAACGGTATCCATATCATTGACCTGCAGCAGACCGTGAAGCTGTTCCGCGTGGCCTATGACAAGGTGGTGGACACCGTGGCCAAGGGCGGCAAGGTGCTCTTCATCGGCACCAAGCGCCAGGCGCAGGAAGCCGTGGCCACTGAAGCGGCCAAGGCCGGTCAGTACTATGTGACCAACCGCTGGATGGGCGGCACCCTGACCAACTTCGTGACCATCCAGAAGAGCGTGGAACGCCTGAAGAAGCTGGAAGGCATGTTTGCCGACGGCAGCATCAACCGTTATCAGAAGAAGGAAGTCCTGCTGCTGGAACGCGAAATGCAGAAGCTGGAACAGACCCTGGGCGGCATCAAGAACATGGATCGCCTGCCCCAGCTGGCCTTCATCATCGACCCCAACCGCGAAGACATCGCGGTGAAGGAATGCCGCAAGCTCGGCATCCCGATTGTGGCCGTGACCGATACCAACTGCGATCCCGATGTCATCGACTACATCATCCCCGGCAATGACGACGCCATCCGCGCCATCAAGCTCTTTGTGACGGCCTTCTCCGAAGCCTGCCAGGAAGGCGCTGCCATGAGCAAGAGCGGCGAGGACAATGCCGAGGAAGCCATGCAGAAGGCCGCCGAAGCGCCCGAAGCTGCTGCCGAATAAGGTTCTTTGCGGTGCGCCTTGCGGGGCGCACCCTTTTTCTGCGGCCTGCGGGTTCCCCAGGGACCGGGGCCGCAGAACACATGCCGGATATCCGGTACTGCCCCATTTTTTAGTCTGCAATCCCGGTTCCGGCCGGGAAACTGGAGAATATTATGGCTATTACCGCTAGCTTGGTGAAAGAACTGCGCGAAAAGACCGGCGCGGGCATGATGGACTGCAAGAAGGCCCTGGTTGAAGTGGCCGGCGACCTGGAAAAGGCCGTGGACTGGCTGCGCCAGAAGGGCATGGCCAAGGCCGCCAAGAAGGTGGGCCGTGCCACCAGCGAAGGTCTGGTCTGCGTGGCGGCCAGTGACGACGGCAAGCACGTGGCCATGGCCGCCCTGCTGTGCGAAACCGACTTTGTGGCCCGTGGCGAACAGTTTGAAGCCATGGCCAACAAGGTTGCCCAGGCCGTGCTGGACGGCAACCCCGCCGATGCCGATGCCCTTCAGGCCCTGGTGGGCGAGGATGTGACCCAGCTCATCGCCTCTGTGGGCGAAAACATGCAGCTGGGCAAGTTCACCCGCCACAGCAAGACCGGCGAAAACGATGTCATCGGCCAGTACATCCATGCCAACCGCAAGATCGGCGTGCTGGTGGATCTCCAGTGCGGCAAGCCCGAAACCGCCAGCCGCGAGGAAGTGAAGGAACTGGCCAAGAACGTGGCCATGCAGGTGGCCGCCACCAGCCCCATGGCCCTGGATGCCGACAGCCTGGATCCGGCCGCCGTGGAACGCGAACGGGAAGTGTACCGTCACAAGGCCCTGGAAGAAGGCAAGCCCGCCCAGATCGTGGACAAGATTGCCGATGGTGCCGTGAAGAAGTTCCAGAAGGAAGTGTGCCTGATGGAACAGCCCTACATCCGCGACGACAAGAAGAGCGTGGCCGATGTGGTGCGTGAGGTGGCCAAGGCCGTGGGCGACGACATCAAGGTACGCGCCTTCACCCGCATTCAGCTGGCGGCTGACTAAGGGGACGCCGCTGCGACGGACAACACGCATACCGGCGCAGGCCATAGGTGATACCAAGGGGGCTTTTGCCCCCTTTTTTTATGCGCAACATACCGTAACAATCTTGCAGCATGCCGTAACAAGGGCGGCATGAGAGGAGCTGCTTGCATTTATGTGGGATATGACATGGATCGCCGATCCCTCGGCCTGGGCCGGTCTGGGCACCCTGGTACTGCTTGAGGTGGTACTGGGCATCGACAACCTTGTCTTTATTTCCATTCTGACCCAGCGGCTGCCGGAGCAGCGGCGGCGGCAGGCCTTTTTGTGCGGGCTGGGGCTGGCGCTGGCCATGCGGCTGGTGCTGCTGTCGGCCATTGCCTGGATCGTGAGCCTGACGGAGCCGCTGTTCAGCGTGTGGGGCAGGGATTTTTCCTGGCGGGATGTCATCCTCATGGGCGGGGGGGCCTTTCTGCTCTTCAAGGGCACCATGGAACTGCACGAGCGGCTGGAAGGGCAGCTTTTCGACTACAGCCAGCAGGACGGCCAGGCGGGCTTCTGGCAGGTTATCATTCAGATTCTGGTGCTGGATGCCGTGTTTTCGCTGGACTCCATCATTACCTCTGTAGGCATGGTGGACCATGTGCCGGTCATGATGCTGGCCGTCACGGCGGCCATGGCCGTCATGGTGCTGGCTGCCGCGCCGCTGACCAGCTTTGTGGAGCGTCACCCCACGGTCATCATCCTTTGTCTGGGCTTTTTGCTCATGATCGGCCTGAGTCTGGTCATGGATGGTCTGGGCTTTCATATTCCCAAGGGCTATCTGTATGCGGCCATCAGCTTTTCCATTCTGGTGGAATGCTTCAACCAGATTGCCCTGCGCAACCGGCGCAAGCGCATCAGCATGCGCGATATGCGCGAGTCCACGGCCCGGGCGGTGCTGGGGCTGCTGGGCGGCAGCCGCTACGGCGAGGAGGATGCCCGCATGGATGCCGCGGCCCTGGCCACGGAGCCGGATGGCGAAGCCGTCTTTGCTCCCGAGGAACGGGATATGGTGGCGCGCGTCATCCGGCTGAGCGGCCGCACGGCCCGCTATATCATGACGCCGCGTCAGCGGGTGCGCTGGCTGGACAGCGAGGCGGACCGGGAA
This sequence comes from uncultured Desulfovibrio sp., assembly GCF_944324505.1. NCBI lineage: Bacteria > Pseudomonadati > Thermodesulfobacteriota > Desulfovibrionia > Desulfovibrionales > Desulfovibrionaceae > Desulfovibrio > uncultured Desulfovibrio sp. Next base: position 234,714 of record NZ_CALUWO010000002.1, on the reverse strand, counting down.
GCGGCCTGTGCCTTTGCTGCGGCCTCCACCCTGGCCTGGCTGCCCGTGCTGGATACGGACCGGGACGAGGTGCTGGGCGTGGTGCATGCCGGGGACCTGGCGGCCATGTCTGGCGGTGCGGCCCCCTGGGACCTGTTGTCGCTGGTGCGGCCGGCGCCGGATGTTTTCGAATACACCAGCCTGCCTGATCTGCTGGAAACCTTCCGCAACGAACCTGTGCCCCTGGCCTTTGTGCGCGACGAATACGGCAGTGTGGTGGGCATCATCACGCCGGCCGAGCTGGTGTCTGTGCTGGCCGGCCAGATGGGGGACATGCCCGCCGGCCCCGAAGCCTGCCGGCAGGAGGATGGCAGCTGGATCATGCCCGGCCGCCTTTCCGTGGATGCCGTGACGGCCTGGCTCAATATCCGCGTGCCGGCCCGCAGCAGTTCCGCCACCCTGGCGGGCCTGCTGCTGGAAAAACTGGGACACATTCCCCGCGAGGGCGAGACCTGCCGCATGGATGACTGGATCATGGAAGTGCGGCGCATGGATGGGCCGCGCATCGAGGAAGTCCGCGCCGTCCGCCACGAGGACTGACGGCTGGCGCATCTGACGCACGGCCGGTTTCGGCGGGGGAAGGAGGACGCGCAGTGTCGTGGCCGCCCTTCCCCGCGCCATTTTTTACCGCACAGGGCGGCGTTCCCGTATTTTGTGCCGGGCAGGGCATGCCGCGCACCGGGGCAGGAGCAGAGCGCGGCACGCGGCGGGAGGGGGCGGGCAAAAACGCTTTGAGATACGCGGCGATTCTGCTATGCTGTCAACGCCTTGCCCGAAAGCGCAAAACCTCAACAAAGGTGGCATCATGTCGACTCTCAAGTACAAGCGGGTCCTGCTCAAGCTCAGCGGCGAAGCCCTTGCCGGCGAGCAGAAGACCGGTATTGACCCTGATACCGTGTCAGCCATCTGCAAGGAAATCGGAACCCTTCTGGAAATGGGCGTGGAGCTGGCGCTGGTCATCGGCGGCGGCAATATCTTCCGCGGGCTGTCCGGCTCCGCCAAGGGCATGGAACGCTCTTCGGCCGATTACATGGGCATGCTGGCCACGGTGCTCAATGCCCTGGCCGTGCAGGACATGCTGGAAAAGCAGGGCTATCCCACCCGCGTGCTGTCGGCCATCAATATGCAGGAGGTCTGCGAACCCTTTGTCCGGCGCCGTGCCCTGCGGCATCTGGAAAAGGGGCGGGTGGTCATCTGTGCCGCTGGCACGGGCAATCCCTATTTCACCACGGACACCACGGCGGCCCTGCGCGGCATGGAGCTGAAATGCGATGCCATCATCAAGGCCACCAAGGTGGACGGCATCTATGACAAGGACCCCACCAAGCATCAGGATGCGGTCAAGTTTGACAGCATCAGTTATGACGAGACCCTGTCCCGGCATCTGGGCGTCATGGATGCGGCGGCCTTTGCGCTGGTGCGTGACAACAATGTGCCCATTATTGTGTGCCGCATGTTCGGCGGGGACATCCGCCGGGCCGTGCTGGGCGAGCCGGTGGGCACCATTGTGCACGACTGCTGAGGCGCTCCGGCCTCTTTCGGCGCTGTGAGGGCGCCCCGCAGGCAGGAAAACCGCTGTCATCCCGTGCGAAAAGGGCGCCATGCGCTGCCCGTTTCCGGGTGATGGCGCCATGAGCATTTGTTGCATACTTCAGGAGAAACGGAATGGATATTGATACCCTTCTTCTCGATACGGAAGACCGCATGGAAAAGGCGCTGGTTGCGCTGGAGCGTGAATTTGCCAAGCTGCGCACCGGCCGCGCCTCCACCGCGCTGGTGGACGGCATCAAGGCCGATTACTACGGCACCCCCACGCCCATTTCGCAGATGGCGTCCGTGGCCGTGCCGGACAGCCGCACCATCACCATCCAGCCCTGGGACAAGGGCGGCATCGGCGTGGTGGAAAAGGCCATCCTCAAGTCCGACCTGGGGCTGACCCCGGTCAATGACGGCAAGATCATCCGCATCAGCATTCCCCCGCTCACCGAGGAACGCCGCAAGGACCTGGTCAAGGTGGCCCGCAAATACGGCGAGGAAGCCAAGGTGGCCGTGCGCAATGTGCGCCGTGATGCCAATGATACGCTGAAAAAGCTGGAAAAGGACAAGAGCATCACCGAAGACGAGCAGAAGAAGGCCGAGGCCGACGTGCAGAAGCTCACCGACAAGTTTGTGGGTGACGTGGACAAGAAGTGCGCGGCCAAGGAAAAGGAAATCATGGATATCTAGGCGGCCTTGCCGCTGTGCCCGCCGCCGGTGCCCTGCATGGTGCCGGCGGCGGGCACGCATCTACATGCCATGGAACAGCAATTTCCTTTTCTTCCCCGCCATCTGGCCATCATCATGGACGGCAACGGCCGCTGGGCGCAGGCCCGCGGGCTGAAGCGCGTGGACGGGCACCGGGCCGGCGCGGACAATGTCCGCGTGATTGTGACCGAATGCCGGCGTCTGGGCATTCCGTATCTGACGCTGTACGCCTTTTCCAGCGAAAACTGGAAGCGCCCCCCCGCCGAGGTGGCTGCGCTGTTCAGCCTGCTGCTGGACTTTCTGGGTACGGAAGTGGCGCGCATGGAGCGCGAGGGCATACGCCTCATGGTACTGGGCGACGTGGAAGGGCTGCCGCTGGCCCAGCGCACGGCCCTGAAGCACGCCATGAAGCGCACGGCGCAGGGCCGGGACATGACGCTCAACCTGGCGCTCAACTACGGCGGCCGCGAGGAAATCGTGCGGGCCGCCCGGCGCATGGCCGAGGCCGGCCTGCCCCCCGAACAGTACACCGAAGCGCGCTTTGCCGACTTCCTCTATACCCAGGGGCAGCCGGACCCTGATCTTCTGGTGCGCACCAGCGGCGAACTGCGCCTGAGCAACTATCTGCTCTATCAGTGCGCCTACAGCGAATTTTATTTTACCCCCGTGGCATGGCCGGACTTCGGCGTGGATGCGCTGCATGAGGCGCTGCGGGCCTATGCCGGACGATCCCGTCGTTTCGGCCAAACGCAGGAGCAAGTCAATGGCTGTTGATCATGCAACCGATATCCGCCGCACCCTTACCGGTGTGGCGCTGGGCGCCCTCATTCTTCTGGTACTGGCCGTGCGCGGCTGGCCGCTGCTGGCGGTGATTCTGCTGGTGGCGGCGCTGGGCCTCTGGGAATTCTTTTCCCTGTTCTGGGGCAAGTCCGGGCGCATCCCCAGCCGCATCTGCGCCATAGTCCTGGGCTGGGGCATGCTGGTGCTGAGCTGGATGCACCGCCCGCAGGATGCCCTGGTCTGCCTGGGGGCCGGCTTTGTGCTGGCGGCCATGAGCTTTCTGTTCCGCTGGGATGTCATCGAGGAAGACGCCTTTTCCGCCAGCGGCATCTTCATGGCGGGGCTGGCCTATGTGCCGCTGCTGCTGCTGCCGGCCACCTATCTGTCCACGGTAAAGCTCATCTTTGTGCTGGCGGCTGTTTCCATTTCCGATACGGCGGCCTATTTTGTGGGCACGCGCTTCGGGCATCACAAGCTCTGGCCCAGGGTCAGCCCCAACAAGAGTTCCGAAGGCGCCGTGGGCAGTCTGGTGGCCTGTGTGCTGTTCTGCATCATTTACGGCGCCGTCTTCGGCAAGGTCAACTGGTTTGCCTTTGCCCTGCTGGGGGTGGCCATCAATGCCTTTGCCCAGGTAGGGGACCTGTTCGAATCGGCGCTCAAGCGCTCGGTGAACGTCAAGGATTCGGGCAATCTGCTGCCCGGACACGGCGGCATCCTGGACCGGGCGGACAGCATCCTCTTTGCCATGCCCATGTTCGCCGTGGTGGACCAGTGGTTCTTTTTCTTCTAGCCGGTATTGGCAGCGGCGCCGTCTGCCCCGCTGCCGCCGGAGTGCTTCTGCCCGGCTAGACATCCGGGAACGTCCGCGTGGGGGAGGGGGGTATGTCCGCATGCCGCCTTCCCCCACGCGGCATTGCTGTTCCCCAACATCTGATGGCCGCGTGTCACGCGGCAAGGTATGTGCTATGTCCAACTGCTGGCCGGGTCGGGAAGGCCCGGCAATCAACTACATATCGGCCCCGCCTTCTCTGGACTGGCAGGGGCTGCAACGGCATGAACTGGTCATTCTGGGATCCACCGGCTCCATCGGCCGCAATGCCCTTGGCGTGGTGGACAGCCAGCCCGGGCGCTTCCGCATTGCGGGCCTGTCCTGCGCCCGTAACGTGGACATGCTGTCCCGGCAGGCCATGCGCTACCGGCCGCGTGTGCTGGCCGTGCTGGACGAGGAATCGGCCTATGACCTGCGCGCCCTGCTGCCCGCCGACTACCGGCCGCATATTCTCGTGGGACCCGACGGCTATGCCGCCGTGGCCTCCCTGCCCGAGGCCGATACCGTGCTTTCCGCCCAGGTGGGTGCTGCCGGGCTGCGGGGCACGCTGGCGGCTGCCCTGTCGGGCAAGGTCATCTGCCTGGCCAACAAGGAATCCCTGGTGCTGGCCGGCAATCTGCTCCGGCAGGTCTGCGCCCGCACGGGCGCTGCCATCCTGCCCGTGGATTCGGAGCACAATGCCATCTTCCAGTGCCTGGCGGCACGGGGGCAGGATGTGGCCCGCCTGGTGCTCACGGCGTCGGGCGGCCCCTTCCGGGACATGCCTGCCGAGCAGCTGGCCGGCGTCACGCGCGAGCAGGCCCTGAAGCATCCCAACTGGGTCATGGGCGCCAAGATCAGCATTGATTCCGCCAGCATGATGAACAAGGCCCTGGAAGTGGTGGAGGCCTATCATCTCTACGGGGTTCCCAGCGAGCGCATCGAGGTGCTGGTGCATCCGCAGTCGCTGGTGCATTCCATGGTGCAGCTGCGCGACGGCAGCCTGCTGGCCCAGATGGGCACGGCAGACATGCGCCTGCCCCTGGGGCACTGCCTGCTGTGGCCGCATACGCTGGACTGTGGCGTATCTCCCCTGGACCTGGCCCATGCGCCGGCGCTGGAATTCCGCCAGCCGGACACGCAGCGCTTCCCGGCCCTGAACTTTGCCCGCCGTGCCCTGCGGGAACGGGGCGGGCAGTGCGTGGTCATGAATGCGGCCAATGAGGCGGCGGTGGACCTGTTCCTCAACAGGCGCTGTTCCTTCCCTGACATGTACCGCTTCATTGAGGCGGCCATGGATGCCCATGCCCGGACCAGGCCGGATGCCGACGTGTTCTGCGAACCGCTGCGCAGTCCGGCAGGGGATACCCTTGCCTTGCGGCAGGAAGTGGCTACCGTAGTGGAGCGTATGGAACGCCTCGACCAACAAAGCCGCGCCCTGGTCTATGATCTGGCGCGTGACGGAGCCTCTGCATGCTGACGACCATTGTTGCCGCCGTACTTGTGCTGGGCGGTCTCATCTTCTTTCATGAACTGGGTCACTTCTGCGTTGCCCGCGCCCTGGGCATGGGGGTGACCACCTTTTCCCTGGGCTTTGGCCCCAAACTGCTGAAGGTCAAAAAGGGCAAGACGGAGTATGCCCTGTCGCTGGTGCCCCTGGGCGGCTACGTGGCCCTGGTGGGCGAAAGCCGCGAAAGCGACCTGCCCGCAGGCTTCACCCGCGAGGAAAGTTTTTCCCTGCGGCCGGCCTGGCAGCGTCTGCTGGTGGTGCTGGCCGGTCCGCTGGCCAATGTGCTGCTGGCCTGGTTGCTCTGCTGGGTGCTGGGCTTCGGCTGGGGGCAGGCCATCCTGCTGCCGCAGGTGGGCAAGGTCATGCCCGAAAGCCCGGCGGCCATGGCCGGCCTGCAGAAGGGCGATACCATTCTGCGGGTGGACGGGCAGGAAACCCCTGACTGGCAGAGCATGGCCGAGGCCATCGGCGCCAGCAACGGACGCCCCCTGATCCTTACCATCCTGCGGCCCGCGCCCGCGCCGGAGGACGGCAGCTCGCTCCGGGAGGTGGGGCAGGAGCTGCAACTTTCCATGACGCCCAAGCGGGCCACCCGCAAGACCATCTTCGGGGAGGACGAGGAGGCCTGGCTCATCGGCATCACGGTGAGCGGCGCCATGAGCTACCGCGAACTGGGCTTCTGGGACGCTGCCGTGGCCGGGGCACAGCATGCCTGGGGCATGGTGGAGCTGACGGCCGAAAGTTTCCTCAAGCTGGTGCAGCGCGTGGTGCCCCTGGATCAGGTGGGGGGACCCATCATGATTGCCCAGATGGTGGGCGAGCAGGCCCAGCATGGTCTGGCCGGCGTGCTGGGACTGGCGGCGCTCATCAGCATCAACCTGGCCATCCTCAACCTGCTGCCCGTTCCGGTGCTGGATGGTGGAACGGCCCTGTTCTGCCTTGTTGAAATGGTCTTTCGTCGTCCTGTGCCGGAAAAGGTGCAGGACTGGGGCATGCGCGTGGGGCTGGCGCTGCTGTTGTCCCTCATGCTGCTGGCCACCTTCAATGATGTGGCCCGCATTGTGACAGGGTAGCATCATGGCGCTTTCCACCGGTCTGGAGCTTGTGCTCAATGCGGCCGAAGGGCCGTTGCAGATACTGCTGACGGAAAACGGCGACCTGCTCTGCGCCCAGGAATGGCACCGGGCCGACAGGGCCACGGAAATCCTGGCGCCGGCACTACAGGAACTGTGCGCCCGCCTGGGCATTTCCCTCATGGATGTGCGGCGTATTGCCTGCGTGCGCGGCCCGGGGTCCTTTACGGGCATCCGTCTGGTGCTGACCACGGCGGCGGCCCTGCGCCGGGTCACGGGGGCGCGGCTGGCCGCGCTGGACTACATGCAGGCCCTGGCCACTTCGGCCGTCATGGCCCGCGGCATGCTCTGGGGCGGGCAGGTTCACGTGCTGACCCATGCCCGCCGCAATCTGGTGCACTATCAGCCCTTCATGGCCTACGGACCGGTCATTCCGGCCTATGCCACGGCCCCGGTGCAGTTGATGCCGCCGCAGGAGGCCCTGAAGGCCGTGGAAGCGGCCGTGGCCGATCGCGCCGCACGGGAACCCGCCGCCTGCCGGGCCGGGGTGCCGCTGCTCTGCGGCAGTGCCCTGCACCGCAATGTACGTCTTTTTGCCCCTCTGGACGAACGGCGCGATCTGGATGCCATGCCCCGCCTGGTGACGCCGTCGCTGGATGCCCTGCGCCTGCTGGCCCGGCACGGGGACTATTTTGCCCGCGATGTGGAGCCGCTCTATGTGCGGCCTTGTGATGCGGTGGAAAATCTTCCGGAACTGGCCCGACGGCAGGGACTGGATGGCGATGCCTCTCTGGCCCGGCTGGAAAGCCTGCTGCATGCGGCGCCGCACAGCCAGTGCTGAGGGCAGCCCCGCCCGACCAGCCGGACGGCACGGCAGCCGGTCCGCCGCACGTGCTGCGTCATGCGGGCCGTTGCGCTGTCACGACGTATGAAAAAAAAACGGCGGTCCTTCCCGCAGAGGAAGGGCCGCCGTTGTGCGTTCGCCATGGAGCGGGCGCGGCGTACGCGTGGTGCGGATCAGATGACCTTGTTCAGGGAATATTCGATGATGCCTTCGGCGCCGGCGCTGCGCAGGCGGGGAATGAGGTCGCGTACCACGTCAATGTGGATAACCGTTTCCACCGAAAGCCACTTGTCATCGCGCAGGGGCGAAACCGTGGGAGAATTGAGGGCGGGCAGCATTTCGAGAATGGCTTCCAGATTGGCCGCAGGGGCGTTCATCTTGAGCGCCACCAGGTTTTCGGCCCGCAGGGCGCCCTGCAGCAGCAGGTCCAGCTGCTCGATCTTGGTGCGCTTGCGCGGGTCCGCCCAGGCGTCCTTGTTGGCAATGAGCACCGGGTAGGAGCACATGACCTCATCGATGATGCGCAGGCCGTGGGCGCGGATGGTCGTGCCGGTTTCGGTCACTTCCACGATGCCGTCCGCCAGCCCTTCCACCACCTTGGCTTCGGTGGCGCCCCAGGAATAGAAGATGTCAACGTCAACGCCCAGCTTGTCAAAGTACTTGTGGGTCAGGCCCTGCAATTCCGTGGCAATGCGCTTGCCCTTGAGGTCCTGCGGCGTCTGATAGGGGGAATCGCCGGCCACGGCCAGCACCCAGCGGCAGGGGCGGTTGGACGTCTTGGAATAGGTGAGCTTGGAGATGATTTCCACGTCCTTGTCATGTCCGCATTCATGCAGCCAGTCCAGGCCCACAATGCCCACATCCAGAATGCCGGCGGCAATGTAGCCGCCGATTTCCTGCACACGGCAGAGCGAGGCCGTGATTTCGGGGTCGTTGATGTCGGGAAAGTAGTTGCGGGTATGCTTGCGGATTTTCCAGCCCGCGCGTTCAAAAAGATTGATGGTGGCTTCTTCCAGCGAGCCTTTGGGCACGCCCAGCTTGATGATGGCATTGGAATGTGGGTTCATTGCATGCTCCGGGCCTGTGGCCCTGTTGTTCAAAAAAGAGCGCCCGCCAGGGCGCGTCGTGTCGGTTAGCGGCCGTAAACCGTGCGGGGATCAAAAACCATGGGCGAACAGTAGCGCACCTGTCCCTTTTCCCACTGCCGGTAGAAGCAGGAGCGCCGGCCGGTATGGCAGGCCGCGCCGCCGATCTGTTCGATGCGCAGCACAATGGCGTCGCTGTCACAGTCCAGCAGGATGGCGTGAACCTTCTGCACATGGCCCGACGTGCCGCCCTTGTGCCACAGCTCGCCGCGGCTGCGGCTCCAGTAGTGGGCCTCGCCGGTGGCCAGCGTGCGCTGCCAGGCTTCTTCGTTCATGTAGGCCAGCATGAGCACTTCGCCGGTGGTCACATCCTGTGCCACGGCAGGCAGAAGGCCCTTGCTGAAATCCGGGGCGAAATCGACGGGCGTGTCCATGAAAACTCCTTCTTTTTCCGTTTGCCGCCGCAACGGCAGGCGTTCCTTCCGCCATGGCAGGCAGAAGCGGAACAGATGTACGCTAGCCGCAATCGGCAGCGGACGCAAGGTCTCTCTGTGACAGGAGGGTTTTCTCTGCGGGCTTTTTGTGTGACAGGGGAGGCCGTTCCGCCATGCCCTGCCGCGCGGCGGGCGGGAGCACCCGCGGCGGCTTCCTTGCGGGATGCCATGAAATGGGCTATGCTGATGCGTTGTGATATAAAATACATAACTGTGTTGCCCATCGAGAAGACTATGTCCCAAGAGCTTGAAAAAGAATCCGCTGCCCCCGCTGACGAAGGGAGCTGTTCCCCTGTGACCGGCGATGAATCCGGAGAAACGCTTGCGGTGGAAGAGCCGGAAAACGCCCTGCCCGCCGTAACCCTGGAAGCGCTGCCCGACGCCATGCGCCAGGCCTGCGCACGGGCCGGCTGGACCCGGCTCATGCCGGTGCAGTCCCTGGCGCTGCCCTATCTCATGGCCCGCCGCGACATCATGGTGCAGTCGCGCACGGGCAGCGGCAAGACCGGGGCCTATCTGCTGCCCATGCTGCCCGAACTGGACCCGGCCGAGCAGCGGCCGCAGGCCCTGGTGCTGGTGCCCACACGGGAACTGGCCGTGCAGGTGGAGCACGAGGCCGGCATCATTTTTGACGGAACGGGCATCCGCCATGTGGCCGTCTATGGTGGGGTGGGCTACGGCAAGCAGATGGACGCCCTGCGCGACGGCGCCCAGCTCATCGTGGGCACGCCGGGCCGCGTGCTGGACCACCTGCTGCGCCACACCCTTTCGCTGGACAGCCTGCGCCTGCTGGTCTTTGACGAGGCTGACCGCATGCTGTCCATCGGCTTCTACCCCGACATGAAGGAAGTGCAGCGCTATCTGCCGCGCCGGCGGGTGCACACCTGCATGTTTTCGGCCACCTATCCGCCGCACGTGCTGCGCCTGGCCGGGGAATTCATGGAAGACCCCTCCATGCTTTCCCTGTCCTGCCGGACGGTGCATGTGGCCGAGGTGCAGCATCTGTTCTGCGCCTGCCGCCCCATGGACAAGGACCGCGTGCTGGTGCGCCTGCTGGAGACGGAAAATCCGGCATCGGCCATTATTTTTTGCAATACCAAGGCCAATGTGCACTATGTGACCAGCGTCCTGCAGGGCTTTGGCTACAATGCGGAGGAACTGTCGGCGGACCTCTCCCAGAACCGCCGCGAGGCCGTGCTGGACAAGATCCGCCGGGGCGCTCTCCAGTATCTGGTGGCCACGGACGTGGCCGCGCGCGGCATCGATATTCCGGCGCTGTCCCATGTGTTTCTGTATGAACCCCCGGAAGATCACGAAAGCTACATCCATCGTGCCGGCCGTACCGGCCGCGCGGGAGCGGCGGGTACGGTGATCTCGCTGGTGGATGTCATGCAGCGCATGGAGCTGGAGCGCATTGCCCGGCACTATCATATTGCCATTACCGAGATTCCGGCGCCCACTGACGAGGATGTGGCGGCCGTGGCCGGCGCCCGTCTGCTCACGGTGCTGGAGGCGCGTTTCCGCAAGCTCACCGGTCTGGAGCGCGAGCGCGTGGCCCGCTATCTGCCGCTGGTGCGCGATCTGTGCCGCCAGGAAGAGGGGGACGGCGAGCGTATGCTGGCCATGCTGCTGGATGCCTGTCATCAGGAAATCCTGCGCGAAAGCCGTTTCCCCGAAGGACGGCCCCAGGCGCCTGCCGGTGACAGAAGGAGCGGCTCGCGGGAAGAGGGTGGCCGGTCGTCACGTTCCCGCCGGCGTCGTTCGGAACGCAAGAGCGAAAACCGGGAAGGCGCGCCGGCAGTACAGAGCGGGGACGAGGCTGCGGCTTCCGCCCCTGAGGCAGCGGTCCCGGACGGGCAGGAGACGCCGGCATCGACGGCAACAGCGGGCCATGAGGGTTCCCGGCGGCGGCGTTCGGGACGCCGGCGTCGCGGGCGCGGCCGGCAGGACACGGAGGCTGCCGCACCGGCGGCAGTGCCGGAAGAGGACTAGCCGCCATGCCCGAAACAGCCGGCGGGGCGCCGGAGGCCGCGGCCATGCCCGTGCCGCAGCACAGCGCACCGGGAGGGCAGGCCGCCCTTGTGCAGGAAGCCCTGGACAATTTTGCGGTGCTGCTGGATGATGCCGATTTCGAGGCCACCTTTCGCATCATGGGCCTGGGCCGGCTGCATGTGCTCCGGCGGCGGCAGATGCTGGCGGAATGCCGGGGGCTGTATGTGGGCCTCTGGCGTCTGGCCTTGCAGCGCTCCTTTCCCGGCGATGCCGACAGCATGCTGGAAGCCTTCAGCCTGCGTTACCGCCAGCAGCACCCGGACAAGGCGTCGGCGGCAGCCCTGGACAGGGCCGTGCCCTACTGGGACATGCTGCGCATCCGCGGCGAAAGCGACTTTACGGAAGTGGCCCGGCATCTTGCGTCTTTTTTTTCCCTGGATGACAGGGCGGAGCGGAGCATGATTCTGCGTCTCGTCCTGCACATTCGCAAGCTGTATACCGAAATATTTCGACGTCTCATCTGAAACCCGCAGGTAACTCATGCACATGGATCCGCGTTCTTCGTCATCCCGCAGGGAGTCGGGCCTGACCATCGGCAATTTCGACGGCGTGCACCGGGGGCATCAGGCCCTCATCGGGCGCACGGTGGAAGTGTGCCGGGGGGCCGGACTGCGCTGCTGCGTCCTGACGTTCTGGCCCCATCCCCGTGCCGTGCTGGGCAGCGGACAGGCCCCGCCCCCTCTGACGGATCGCACGGAGCGCCGGCGCCGCATCCTGGCGCTGGGGGTGGATGAGGTGCTGGAGCTGGAATTCACGCCGGACCTGGCCTGCACCGCCCCGGAGGACTTTGTGCGGCAGCAGCTCATGCCGCTGCACCTGCGGGCGCTGGTCATCGGGCATGATTTTTCCCTGGGGCGCGGTCGCAGCGGAGACCCCGATGTCCTGCGCCAGCTGGGGCGGCGGTACAGCTTTGGCGTGGAGCAGCTGGACCCGGTGATGCTGGATGGCGACATCATCAGCTCGTCCCGCATCCGGCGCTGCGTGGCCGAAGGCAATGTGGCCGCCGCGGCGCGCCTGCTGGGCTGCTGGCACAGCTGCCGCGGTCCGGTCATTCACGGCGACGGCCGCGGGACTGGCCTGGGCTTTCCCACGGCCAATATGGGCCTGCCGGATACGCTGGTGCCGGCGCCGGGGGTGTATGCCACCCTGGCCAGGCCGGAAGATGGCCAGCGGGTGTGGCCGGCCGTGACCAATATCGGCCGCAAGCCCACCTTTGACGGTACCAGCATGAGTATTGAAAGTTTTCTGCTGGACGCGCATGCCGACCTGTACGGCCGCACCCTGCGTCTGGATTTTGTGGAACGCCTGCGCGATGAGCGCCGCTTTGCCTCCGTGGAGGACCTGACCCGCCAGATCAGTCTGGATGTGTCCCGTGCCCGCGTCATTCTGGACTGGGCGGTGCGCCGCGGCGTTGCCCCTGCAAACTGATGGGAGGTCGCATGATTCGCGCCGACATCCATATGCACACCTGCATTTCCCACGGGCAGGCCACGGTGGAGGAAATGTATCAGGCAGCCTGCCAGACCGGGCTGGACTATGTGGGCTTTTCCGAGCATTCCCCGCTGCCGGAGGGCTTTTTCTGCCGCCTGTACCGCGAGGACTTTGCCGCCAGCTTTCCCGGCTACTGCCAGGAGGTGCTGGCGCTGAAGCAGCGGGAGACGACCGGTCCGCAGGTGCTGCTGGGGACGGAATTGGACTGGATTCCCTCCAATATGCCCTATATGCGGCAGCTGCTGGCGGCTCATCCCTTTGATTACGTCATCGGTTCGCTGCACTATCTGGACGAGATGTCCGTGGGCTACAATGCCAACTGGAACTGCTCCGAGGAAGAAGCCTTTGCCCGTTTTACGTATTATTACCGGGTCATGGCCCATATGGCCCGTTCAGGGCTGGTGCACATCGCCTCGCATCCTGACTTCATCAAGCTGCATTGTTTTGACCTGTTCAATTACTGGTTGTGGCAGCCCGGCAGCCGGGAGGTCATCGGCGAGACCCTGGCGGTCCTGCGTCAGTGCGGTGTGGTCATGGAAGTCTCTTCCGCCGGCCTGCGGCAGAAATTTTGTGAACCCTATCCGGGTCCCATGATCATGGACATGGCCGCACGGGAGGGTGTCCTCATCTCGCTGGCATCCGATGCCCACCGTCCCCAGGAGGTGGCCTATGCCTTTGACGAGCTGGCCCGCTACGCCCGCAGCTACGGCTATCGGGAAAGTGCCATTTTCATCGGCGGCCAGCGGACCATGCTGCCGTTCTAGGGCGTAATTCGCCGTACCGTCAGGCCCCGGAGCCTGGCAGGCATGCCACACGGAACACATACGGCCGTTCCCCGTCTGGGGGGCGGCCGTTTTGCGTGGCTTATGGCTGCGAGGGTTGCGGTCAGCGTGGCATGCCGGTATCGTCCCCGGCAGCGTCCTTCCCGGCCGCAGCGGGCAGGTGCAGGATTTCCAGCGGAAGGCTGCGCTGCATGTCCTCCAGGGCCAGCAGCACCATGGGACGCATGTGCGGGGAAAAGACGACCTTGAGCAGGGCCTCCCGTCTGTCCAGCACCGTGAAGTAGGCCAGGTTTTCCCGGGCTTCCAGCAAAAAGCGGAACAGGGCCGTATGGCAGGCGGGCAGGCGCACGTACAGGCAGTCCGTGTGCCGCGCCGGGGGCAGGGCAGGGGCCGCGCTGCGCCGCTGCCGCAGAGCCGGGGGACGCTGCGGGCGGTCTGTGTGGCCGGCGGGAATCGGGCAGGACGGAAGGGACGGGCCGTCGCTCATCTCAGTACCAGCCGAAATAGCGCATGCCCGCCACAAAGAGCATGGCAAAGAGAATGGTGCCGAAGAAGCTCCTGGTCTTCCAGGCCACCAGCAGGGAAGGAATGGCCGCCACCAGGTAGAGATTGGACGGACCGGGATTGAACCTGTCCTCATAAAAGAATATCTGCGCAGACAGCAGGGCGGCCATGACCGAAACCGGCACAAAGGACAGCCAGTGCCGCAGCAGGGGGGGCAGCTTTTCGGTTTTCAGAAACATGACCGGCACAATGCGGGGAATGAGCGTGACCAGCATGCAGCCCGCGATGCACCAGAGCAGTTCGGCGTTCTGGGTGAGCCAGTTCATGCCTCTTCCTCCGTGGCGGCCTCCCGGACCGTCTGGCGGCGTGTGAGCAGCCAGGTGCCGGCACAGGCGGCCAGCACCGTGGCAATGACCACATTCCACTGGCCCACACCGGCCACCTTGAGGCCCAGCGACAGGATGCCCGCCAGCAGGGCCGTGACCACGTGCAGACGGCTGGTACACTGCGGCACCAGCAGGGCCAGAAACATGGCGGTTAGGGCATAGTCCAGGCCCAGCGGCCGGACATCGGTCACCAGTTCACCACAGAAGACCCCCAGGGCCGTCCCGCCCACCCAGGCACTGTGCGCCGTGATATTGCAGGAAAACAGGGTAACCGCCGAAAGCTGCCAGCCTTTCTGAAAGGCGCCGATGTGCACGCCGAAGGTTTCGTCCGTCAGTTCGCAGCCAAAGAGAAAGCGCTGCCAGCGCCGCAGGGGTGCCAGATAGGGCGCCAGCGCCGCGGACATGAGCAGATGCCGCAGATTGACCACAAAGACGGCCACGATAATGGACAGGGCACCGGCTCCCGCCCCCCACAGTCCCGCTGTCACAAACTGGCCGGAACCGGCAAAGTGCAGCACGGACATGAGCACCGCCAGCGAGGGCGGAATGTTGTTCTTGACGGCCAGCACGCCAAAGGCGAAACCTACGGGCACGTAACCGAGAACGATGGGCAGGGCACGGCGGATGCCCGCCGCAAGGGGCGATGAAGACGGCATGATTCCTCCACAGGGGCAGTCTGGCTGCCCGGAATGCAGGGCGGGAGGTTAGCGCGATAGAAACGGTCTGGCAAGGCTCCGGCGCGGGGAATCTCTGCCGTCGTCACCGGAAAGGAGAAAGACATGATCATGACAGCAGCCAGGGAGCGTTCTCTCGTCAGCCTGTCCCTGCTCTGTTTTGCGCTGGCCGATGTGCGGGACGGCCTGGGGCCGTTTCTGGGGGTGTATCTGCAACAGTGCGGCTGGACGCCCGATGCCATCGGCTATGCCATGACCCTGGGCGGTCTGGTGGCCGTGGGGTCCGCGCCCCTGCTGGGCGCCCTGACCGATGCCACACGGCACAAGCGGCTGTGCATGGCCGTGGTGGTGCTGGGCCTTGTGCTGGCGGCCGGCAGCGTGTTTCTGCATCCGGTGCCGTGGCTGGTGGGCATGAGCCAGCTGGGGCAGGGCGTCATGGGCGCCGCGGTGGCCCCCCTGCTCAGCGGGCTGACCCTGGGCATGGTGGGCCAGGCCGGGCTGCCGGCCCGCCTGGGACGCAACGAGGCCTGGAACCATGCCGGCAATGCCACCAGCGCCGTGCTGGGCGGCCTGGTAGGCTGGTTCTGCGGACTGGCCGGGGTGTTTCTGGTCATGGCCGGCATGGGCGTGCTGGCCCTGCTGGCCGTGCGGGGCATGGACCCGGCCTGCATTGATCACAATGTGGCCCGCGGGCTGGAAGCGGAGCCGCAGGGCCATGCCGCCCACGAGGTCCGCACGGAAGGGTGCCTGGCCTCGTCCTTCAGGCTGCTGCTGGGCAACCGGGCCTTGTTCTGCGTGGGCCTTATTCTGCTGTTTTTTCATCTGGGCAATGCGGCCATGCTGCCCCTGCTGGGGCAGTCCGCCGTGGCCCGTTTTGACGTGAATCCCGCTGTCTATACGGCCTGCACGGTGGTGCTGGCCCAGCTTGTCATGGTGGGGGCCGCCCTCTGGACGGCCCGGCTGGCTGCCCGGCGCGGTTATGGCCCGGCCCTGTTCTGCGCCCTGCTGGTCCTGCCCGTGCGGGGCTGCATTGCGGGTTTCTGGCACAGCCCGTGGAGCATTGTGCCCGTCCAGCTGCTGGACGGCATGGGCGCCGGTGTGCTGGGCGTGGTGACGCCCGGCGTGGTGGCCGTGCTGCTGCGCGGCAGCGGGCACGTGAACTTGGGGCTGGGCATGGTCATGACCATGCAGGGCATAGGCGCGGCATTCAGCACCACCTGGGGCGGCCTCTTTGCCCAGTATGCGGGCTACAGCGCGGCCTTTCTGGCACTGGCGGCCGCGCCCTGCGTGGCCCTGCTCTGCCTGCTGCGAGGGCTGCGCCGCCTGCCTGCCCTGCGGCGTGCCCTGGCCCGGCAGGGGGGTGGCAATCCTTCGGGAGAGGCGGCGGCAAGGCCGCTGGACAGTGCCCGGCCTGACTGATAGCACAGAAAAAACCACATTTCGGGAGGAATATCATGCAGCGTCATCATTTTGGTCCCCGTACCTTGACCTATCCCATGCCTGCTCTGCTCATCGGCTCCTATGATGCCGAAGGCCGGGCCAACATCATGACGGCCGCCTGGGGCGGCATATGTTGTTCCACCCCGCCCTGCATGGCCGTTTCCGTGCGGCACGAACGCTGGACGCACAAGGCCATTCTGGAACGCCGGGCCTTTACCGTGAACGTGCCCTCCACCGCGCTGGTGGCGCAGACCGACCTGGCCGGCATGGTCAGCGGTGCGGTCATGGACAAATTTGCGGTCACGGGCCTGACGGCCGTGCGCAGCACGCTGGTGGATGCGCCTTATGTGGCCCAGTGCCCGCTGGTGCTGGAATGCGAGCTGATCCAGACCCTTGACCTGGGCAGCCATACGCAGATGGTGGGCAAGATTCTTGACGTGAGCGCGCTGGAATCCTGCATGGACGGCGACCAGCCGGATATTTCCAGGGTGGACCCCCTGGTCTATGACGGCGCCAGCCGGCGATATTACGGTCTGGGCCGGGAGGTGGCGCAGGCCTATGCCGCAGGCCGCATCTATCTGGACGACAAGGATAAAAACTAAGCCGGGACCGCGGCCGGCAGCACCGGCTGCGTCCCGTTGGGGACGTGCCTCCGGCAGCGGAAAAAACCCTTGACAGTATTTTCTGAAAGGGATACAAACATCGAAATCAGCATCGCTGGATCCTTGGCGATGACATCCTGAATTCACGGGGTGGCCTGAAAAGGCCCCCTTTTTTTTATCCCGGCGAAAGTCCCGAAGCGAGGTCCGCCATGAGCCAGAATCCTGTTACGGAAGCCGTTGTCCGGCTTGCGGCACCTGTGGTGCGCTCCCTGGGGCTTGTGATCTGGGGCGTGGAAGTCGTGCAGGGCGGGCGCATGATCGTCCGCCTTTTTGTGGATGTGCCGTCCGACGGTCGCAATCCCCACCATGTGGCCGGGCAGGACGCGGAAGCGGATGTCTCCGCTGCGCCGCTGTCGGCCAGCATTGAACAGTGCGAGGAAATTTCCCGCCACCTGGGCCTGGCGCTGGAGGTGGAGGATGTGGTGCCTCAGGCCTATGTGCTGGAAGTGTCCACCCCCGGTTTCAACCGGCTGTTCTTCCGGACGGAGCAGATGCGGCCCTACGTGGGCGACATGATCGAGGCCCGCATGACCGCCGCCTGGCAGCCCGAAGGCGCCCCTGCGCCCCGGCGGACCTGGAAGGGCCTGCTGCGGGCCGTGGAGGGGGAAGCCTTTGTGCTGGAGCCGGCCAGCCTGACCCCGGAAGGCGAGGTGCTGCCCGAGGCCCTGCCCGCCGTGCGCATTCCGTGGGAACGCACCCGGCGCGTGGCGCGGGTCCATATTTTCCGCACCCCGGCAAAACCCGGCAGGACCGGCCGCCAGACCCCGCGCAAGCCGGCCGCTCCGGCTGCCGAAAAGCCCGCCAGACCCCGGCGCCCCCGCAAGAACGAGGCCCTGGACGATGACGTGGCATCGGCCATCCAGTAAGGCGTAACAGACCCGGCAACGGGCATGCCGTCCCCGTTGGGACAAGATTGCCGCCGCATCCGGCGGCACGGAGGCAGACGTATGAATCTTGAACTCAAGAAGGCCATCGAGCAGATCAGCAAGGACAAGGGCCTTGACCGCGAGATGCTCATCGAAACGCTGGTGGAAGCCGTGCGCACCTCCGTCCTGCGCCGCTTCAGCGAAGACATGGACGTGGAAGTGTCCTATAACGACGATACCGGCGACATCGAAGTCTACCAGTTCAAGATTGTGGTCAAGGATGGCGAGCTGGAAGACCCGGATACGCAGATCGAGCTGTCCGATGCCCGCACCCATGATCCCTCCGTGCAGGTGGATGATGAAATGGGCTTTCGCGTCAAGGTGGAAGACCTGGGGCGCATTGCGGCCCAGTCCGCCAAGCAGGTCATCATCCAGCGCATGCGCGATGCCGAGCAGGAAATCATCTATGACGAGTACAAGGACCGGGTGGGCGAAATCATTTCCGGCATTGTGCAGCGTCGCGACAAGGGCGGCTGGGTGGTCAACCTGGGCCGCACCGAAGCCATCCTGCCGCGCGAGGAGCAGATTCCCCGCGAGCACTACAAGCGCAATGACCGCGTGCAGGCCCTGATCATCGAGGTGCGCAAGGAGGGCCGCGGCCCGCAGATCGTCATTTCCCGTGCGCATCGCGACTACATGGCCGCGCTCTTCCGCCGCGAAGTGCCGGAGGTGGACGACGGCGTGGTGCAGATCATGGGCGTGGCCCGCGATCCCGGCTCCCGCGCCAAGGTGGCCGTGCTTTCCCGCGAGCGGGATGTGGACCCTGTGGGCGCCTGCGTGGGCGTGCGCGGTTCGCGCATCCAGAACATCGTGCAGGAACTGCGCGGCGAGCGCATCGACATTGTGGTCTGGAGCGCGGATATCGCCACCTATGCCCGCAATGCCCTGGCCCCGGCCCTGGTGTCCCGCATTGTGGTGGATGAGGAAGAAAACCTGCTGGAAGTCATTGTGCCCGATGACCAGCTGACCAACGCCATCGGCCGCAAGGGCCAGAACGTCAAGCTGGCGGCCCGTCTGCTGGGCTGGAAGGTCGATATCTTCACCGAAAGCCGCTACAACGAGGCCAATGCCATCGGCCACGGCCTGCAGCAGGTGGCCAGCGTGGCCGAAGTCTCCATCGAAGCCCTGCTGGAAGCCGGGTATTCCTCGCTGGAAAAGCTGCGGGAAGCCACGGACGAGGAGCTTGCCGATAAACTGACCATTTCTGCCGGGCGTATTGCGGACCTGCGTTCGGCCATCAATTTCCTTGCTCCGGTGGTGGAAAAGGATCCCGAATCCTCCGCTGTGGAGCTGCTGAAGGTCGATGACGCCGGAGCGTCCGCAGAAACGTCCCATGACGACAAGTAGTGCCGGTCCCGCAGATGCTGCCGCGCCCCATGTGCCGGTGCGCATGTGCGTCATCTGCCGGGAACGCTTCGCCAAGGCAGCGCTCACGCGCTATGTGAAGGATGAGCACGGAAATTTGAGTATCGATGCGTCCATGACCAGCCCGGGCAGGGGATGGTATGTGTGCGACAAGCCGGAATGCGCAAGACGCTTTGCCAGCTACCGGCCTGCCGCCCGGCGCAAGGGGGGGAAGAATGCCTGATAGCAAGTTGAAAGTAAGAGATCTGGCCAGCGAACTGTCTGTACAGCCCAAGGATGTGCTGGCTGTGCTGCGTGAGCTGGAGTTGCCCGGCAAGACGGCCACGGCCGCCGTGGCTCCCGAGGACGCCGCGCGCGTGCGCGAGGTTTTTGCCGCCAGGCAGGACGGGGGCCGCAAGGAACCGCAGCCCGGTGATGTCATTGTGCGCCGCCGTCGGGTAAAGGAACCCGCTGCGGCCGAAAAGGCCCCGGAAGCGGCGCCTGCCCCGGAAGCCCCCGTGGCGGAGCAGACCGCTCCCCGCGAGGAAGCCCCCCGGAAGGACACGGAACCGGCGGCGCCCGCTGCCGCAGCGCAGGCGCCGGCACCCGCTGAGGAAGCCGCCCCGGCGCCCCAGCCCGAGGCCAGGCCGGTGGAAAAGCCCGCCGCCCGGCCGGCAAAGGCCGCGCCCACCATGCGCAATGCGCGCATTGTGACGCCGGCGCGCGTCATCAGCCGTCCCGGAGATGCCGTGGCGGAAACGCACGCCGCGCCCGCTGCCGCTGCTTCCGCCCCCAGGCCGGTGGAAAAGCCTGCGGAAAAGGCCAGGGTGGCAGAGGCTGCTCCCGTGACGCCGGCGCCGGCCGCCGAGGCCGGAACCGCCGAAAAGGCGCGGCCTGCCCGCCACGCCCGCCCCGATGCGTCCGCCATGCCGGAAGGTTCTTCCGCGCCCACGCTGCCCCCGCGCGCGCCGGAACAACGCGAACGGGAAGCCGAGGCGGCGCCTGTTCAGGAAGAGGCCACGCCGCAGCGTGCCCGCGTCATTGCGCCGGCTCCCGCGCCGCAGGTACGTATCATCAGCCGGCCTGCGCCCGGCAGCGCCCCTGCCCATGCCGCCGGCCATCATGACCGTAACGAACGCGGCGCCCGCCATGACAATCGTGCCGCAGAGGGCAGGGAAGGGCGCGACAGTCGTCCGCCCCGTTCCGGCGGTCGCCCCGGTGGCGACAGCCGCGGGCCGCGCACCGGCGGCTATGCGGCGCCTGCCCAGCCGACCCCGGCCGACAGTCGCGACGGCCAGAGCAAGAAAAAGCGCAACAAGGGCCGCCGCACGGTGGACTTCCAGCAGGGGGATTTTGGCCGCAACGACGATGATGATGTGCCGCGCATGAACCGCGGCAAGAGCCGCCGCAAGCCCGGCAAGGCTCTTCCCGCCGCCCAGCAGGCCACCCAGCCGCTCAAGGCCGTCAAGCGCAAGATTCGCGTGGACGAGGCCATCCGCGTGGCGGACATGGCGCATCAGATGGGCCTCAAGGTCAATGAGATCATCAAGGTGCTCTTTGGTCTGGGGGTCATGGCCACCATCAACCAGTCGCTGGATATTGACACGGCTACCCTGGTGGCGGCCGAATTCGGCTATGAAGTGGAAAAGACCGGCTTCTCCGAAGAGGACTACCTGCTGCCCTCCGAGCCTGACCGGCCCGAAGACCTGAAGCCCCGTCCGCCGGTGGTCACCATCATGGGCCACGTGGACCATGGCAAGACCTCCCTGCTGGACGCCATCCGCAAGTCCAATATCACCAGCGGCGAAGCGGGCGGCATCACCCAGCATATCGGTGCCTATCACGTCAAGACCAAGCGCGGCGAAATCGTCTTTCTTGACACGCCCGGGCACGAGGCCTTCACGGCCATGCGCGCCCGTGGCGCCCAGGTGACGGACCTGGTCATTCTTGTGGTGGCGGCCGATGACGGCGTCATGGAACAGACCCGCGAGGCCATCAACCACGCCAGGGCGGCCGGTGTGCCCATCATGGTGGCGGTCAACAAGATGGACAAGCCCGGTGCCGACCCGGACCGCGTGCTGCGCGAACTGTCCGAACTGGGTCTGCAACCCGAAGAGTGGGGCGGCGATACCATTGTGGCACGCGTGTCCGCCAAGACCCGTCAGGGCCTGGACGAACTGCTGGAACTGGTGGCCCTTCAGGCAGAAATCCTGGAACTCAAGGCCAATCCCAACAAGCCTGCCCACGGCCGCATTGTGGAAGCCAAGCTGGACAAGGGCCGTGGCCCCGTGGCCACGGTGCTCATCCAGGAAGGGACGCTGCGTCAGGGCGACAACTTTGTGTGCGGCCAGTTCTCCGGCCGCGTGCGGGCGCTGGTCAACGACCAGGGCAAGAAGGTCAAGGAAGCCGGCCCCTCCATTCCCGTGGAAGTGCAGGGCTTTGATGGCGTGCCCGAAGCCGGGGAGGAATTCTTCTCCGTGGCGGATGAAAAGCTGGCCCGCCGCATCGCCGATGCCCGTGCCATCAAGCAGCGGGAAAAGGACCTGGCCAGCGAATCGCGCGTGACTCTGGAAACCTTCCTCTCGCGCCGTGCCTCGGATCAGGAGGCCCTGACCCTCAACCTGGTGCTCAAGGCCGACGTGCAGGGCACGCTGGAAGCCATCACCGAAGCGCTCACCAAGCAGAGCACCGACAAGGTGCGCATCAGCGTGGTGCATGGCGGTACCGGGGCCATTACGGAATCGGACATCCTGCTGGCCAGTGCCTCGCAGGCCATCATCATCGGCTTCAACGTGCGGCCCACGGCCAAGATCAAGGATGTGGCCGAACGCGAGAACGTGGATATCCGCTTCTATGACATCATCTACAAGCTGGTGGATGACATCAAGAGCGCCATGGCCGGTCTGCTGGCTCCCGTGCAGCGCGAGGTCTACCTGGGCCAGGCCGAGGTGCGCAATACCTTCAGCGTGCCCAAGGTGGGCATCATTGCCGGCTCCTACGTGGCCGATGGCAAGATTGCCCGCAATGCCGGCGTGCGCCTGCTGCGTGACGGCGTGGTGGTCTATACCGGCAAGGTCAGTTCCCTTCGCCGCTTCAAGGACGACGTGCGCGAGGTGGTCAAGGGCAACGAATGCGGCGTGGGTCTTGAAAACTTCAATGACATCAAGATCGGCGACGTTATCGAGGCCTTCGAAACCGTGGAAGAAGCCGCAACCCTGTAAGCACTTGCCACGGCCCGTGGCGGCCGCGGATGACAGAGGGGAACTCCCGCGCGGGGGTTCCCCTTTCTGTTGCCGGGCAGGCGGCTTGCGGGCGGCGGGCCTTTTGGGGCATAGTGGCAGTAACGGACAAGGAGCAAAAAAGCCCTATGGCGGAAATGTTTGTGGCAGTGCTGACCGTGGAATTTGCCCTGCACGGCAACGACAATCTCAAGGCCAAGCGCCGCGTGGCCAACAGTCTCAAGCAGAAGGTGCGCAACCGCTTCAACGTGGCCGTTGCCGAAGCGGGGACGGAAGAAAGCCTTACGCGCTTGCGCCTGGCCGTCACGTCGCTGTCCAATAACGAAGGCCATCTGCGCAGCCGCATGGACAAGTGCGTGCTCATGATGGAGGCGGTCTGTCCAGAAGAAATGACCGACAGCGAGGTGGAAATCTATGCCCTTGACTGATCTTGTGCCCGACGGCTGGCGCGAGCCGGCCCGGCAGGTGGTAACGGCTCTGCGCGGGCTGGACCGCATCATCATTGCCGCTCACGTCAACCCCGATGGCGATGCCCTGGGTTCCATGGCGGCGGCCGGCTGGCTGCTGCGGGCGCTGGGGCGGGAATGCGTGCTGTACAGCCGCAGCGGCGTGCCGGACTACCTGCGCTTTCTGCCCCTGCCCGGGGTCATGCACGACACCGTGCAGCACCTGCCTTTTGCGCCGCAGGCGGCCCTGCTGCTGGACTGCGGCGAGCCGCACCGCCTGGGCGATGAGCTGGCCAGGTGTCTGCCCGGCCTGCGCACCGTCAATGTGGACCATCACCTGGGCGGCGGCATGGGCAGCGAGTTTTCCTGGATACAGCCCGAGGCGGCGGCCACGGCCCAGCTGATGGCCTGTGTGGCGCTGTGCGCCGGCGCGGCCTTGCGCGGTCCGCTGGCCGAGGCCATAGCCTTGGGGCTTGTGACGGACACGGGCGGTTTTGCCCACGGGAATACCAGTGCCCACGTGCTGCGGCTGGCCGCCCATCTTGTGGAAAACGGCTGCGATATTCCGCTGCTGCGGCAGCGGCTGGAGCATTGCTGGAGCATGGCCCGCATGCGGCTCTGGGCGCGCCTCATGGAGCGGCTGGATCTGCACTGCGGCGGCCGGCTGGTTTCCTGCCTGGTGCGGCTGGAAGACCTGCGCCGCAGCGGCGCCTGCAAGGAGGACCTGGAAGGTTTTGTGGAGCAGATGCGGCGTCTTGCCGGCGTACAGGCTGCCATCCTGCTGCGCGAGGATGCGCCGGGCGTTTACAAGTTCAGCCTGCGTTCCTTTGGCAGCATTGATGTGCGCAGTGCCGCCATGCAGCTGGGTGGGGGCGGTCATCTCAATGCCGCCGGCGGGACCTTGCACATGGACGCAACTCGAGCTATGGAACAGGTTGTGGATTCTGTTGCTGCCATTCTGAAAGAACATACGCAAAGTAGGAATCTTTGCTAAGGAGGACATTATGGCGGAACATGCAAATGAGACGTCCTGTCGTGAAGCAGGGCAGGGGGCGATCAGTCGCCGTCGCTTTCTTCTCGGGCTTGTGGCTGCGGGGATGGCCTATATGGCGCCTGCCCTGCTGGGCCTGGATGAGGCGGAAGCCGCTCCGGGAAGACCCACCCGGCGTTCCCGTCCGGGCAGACGTCCGTCCCGTCCGGGCCGTCGTCCGTCGCGCCCCGGCAGGCCCGGCCGACGTGGCCCCTCGCGCCCCGGTCGCCGCGGACCGTCCCGTCCTGGGCGGCGTCCGTCACGTCCCGGCAGGCCCGGCAGACCCGGTCCTTCCCGTCCTGGCAGACCCGGCAGACCCGGTCCCTCGCGGCCCGGCAGACCTGGTGACCGCGACGGGCGTCGGCCACCGTTTGGCATCTAACACCTGAAAAAAAGGGACGGGACCCCGCAGCCGCGGGCTGTCCCGTCCCGTCGTTTTGGGGCAATGTCGGTCATGTTCTCCCGAAGCGGGAAAACGCCGGCATTGCCTCCATGCTTCAGGAGAGAGACGTTCATGCACGCATCCTCTGTTCACCTGTCTCGAAAAACGACACGCAGCAGTCGCCGGCATTTTTTGCTGGGACTGGTGGCTGCCGGACTGGCCTATGCCGCACCGACCCTTACCGGTCTGGACGAGGCGCAGGCCCATTCGCACAGGACCCGCCGTACCCGGCGCACCCGCTATACGGCACATACGCGCTACACGCGGCGCAGCCGTTACAGCCGTTATGACGACTATCCTGCCCGCCATGACCGCGGCTACCGTGACGACCGCCGCATGGATACTGGCGGTTTCCGCCGTGACTGATGCCGGGAGGCCGGTGTGCCCATGAGCGCGGCGGTGGATATGCGTTTTGCCTTTCTGCCGGGCGTGCTGCGCTTTCTGCCCGGCAGGGGGCAGGCCGAGGCTCTGACGGCCGTTGGCCGCATGCTGGCCCGCTGGCCCGTGCAGCTGGCAGCGCCTGCCGCAGACCAGCAGCCGCTGCTTGTGGTGCAGCCGCTGGACGGGGGAGGCTTTCGCCTGCACGGCGTCAGTCCCGAAGCCACGGCCTTCACGCCGGCCCGGCCTGGGCAACGGGGCTGTCTGCTGGCGCCGGGCTACAGTTTTGAACCCACACTGGCCTGTCTGGCCTGCACCCTGGCCATCGAGCTGGTGGCCGTGCACGAGGCCCTGGCCGCCCCCTGCATGGGGGTGCATGGCGCCGCGGCCACGCGCCATGGCCTGACGCTGCTTTTCTGCGGGCAACACCGAGCAGGCAAGAGCGCTCTGCTGACGGAACTCATGCTCGCCGGCTGGCAGGGCATTGGCGATGACATGCTGGGGCTTTCGCCGCAGGGGGAGGTGGTGGCCTACGGACTGGCGCCACGCCTGCGCCTGCCGCTGCCGCCGTCCCGCCGTCTGCCCGCCTTTCTGGCCCAGGCCGAGCACGTGGCCTGTGCCGACAGCGACTATCTGTGCTGTGATCCCCTGGCGCTGCCCCTGTGCCCCACGGGGGCACGCCTGCCCGTGGACGGCATTGTGCTGCTGGACCGGCAGGACAGCGGGAAGGATACCGCCCCCGCTGCCCTGGAGGCGCCGGCCGGAAGTCTTGGCCTGCGGGCCATGTTGCAGCGCTTTCTGCTGCGGGACGGCAAGGCCGGGCAGGCCCTGGTCACGGCCAGCCGCCTGGTGGAGCAGGTGCCCTGCCGCATACTGCGCTACACAAGCCTGGAAGAGGCCGTGACCTTGCTGGACTGTTGGCCGGGAGAAGGCGTGAGCGCGCCCGGCCTTCCGGCGGCAGACCCTGCCGTGCCGCCTGGCCTGACCGGGCTGCGGGGGGGAAGGGTTCTGCGCCGGCGCACTGCCCGGCGTCCCCATGACAGGCGCGTCGCCACGGAGGCGGCCGCGGCCTGGAGGCAGCGGCCGGGCACAGTTTTTCGCAAGAAGGGCGAGGGCGGCTTTCTGGCCAGGGACGAACGGGCCTGCGGGCCGGAAGGGCGCATTTTTCATCTCAACAGCATGGGCTGTGTCCTCTGGCAGCTCTGGGAGACGGCAGGCAGCGAGGCCGAACTGGCGGAGCTGCTGGAAGAGGCCTTTCCGGGAACAGCCCCCCGCACTATCCGCCGGGATGTTCGCCGCCTGCGGCAGCAGCTGTGCGCGGCCGGCTTTCTGGAGGCGGCCCCGCTGCCCACAGAGGAATGAGGGCCAGGCGGCCCGTGCCGGGGAGCAGGCAGGGATCGCTTTGCGGTACGTCGTCAGCCGGGCCGGGCGGAAGAGGGGCCGGTGAGGAAAAGGCTTTGACTTGAGCGCCCTTCGCGGCTATTCTCCCTGTCTGCGCTATGACGAACCGTGATCCGCAACCTGCCTCTCTGCCGCAACTGCATGGCGTGCTGGTGCTCGACAAGCCTTCCGGGCCGACATCGGCCCGCTGTCTTTCCATGCTCAAGCGCCTGGGGCAGAAGAAAATCGGCCATGCCGGCACCCTGGACCCCATGGCTTCGGGCGTGCTGCTGGTGCTGCTGGGGCAGGGCACCAAGATCGCCTCGCACCTGCTGGCGGACGGCGGCAAGGTTTACCGCGGTCAGCTGCGCCTCGGGCAGGAAACCGATACCTGGGACATCCAGGGACAGGTGCTGCGCGAGGCCCCGTGGCAGGACATTGACGAGGAGGCCGTGCGGGCCGAAGTGGCCCGCTGGCAAGAGCTGACCGAGCAGGAAGTGCCCGCCTATTCTGCGGCCAAGCATCAGGGGCAGCCCCTGTACAAGCTGGCCCGCAAGGGGCAGGCCGCCCCGGTGAAGGTCAAGCGCATGGAAATTTCGCAGGCGGAGGTGCTGGACATGCACCTTCCTTTTGTCCGCTTTCGGGTTGCCTGCAGTTCCGGCACCTACATACGCTCCCTGGCCCACAGCTTGGGGAAGCGACTCGGGTGCGGAGCCGTGCTCACGGAACTGACCCGCGAGTACAGTCACCCCTTTGGTCTGGATGCCGCCGTTTCGCTGGATGATGTGCTGGCCGACCCTGTCCGCATGGTCCGCGGGCTGCGCCCCATTGCCGAGGCGCTGCCGCACTGGCCCCGCGTGAGCCTTTCGGCTGACGAGGCCCGGCAGGTGCGCAACGGGCATGCTGTGCCCTGCCATGAGGAGGGCACACGCGCCCTGCTTATGGAAAACGGTTGCGAACTGGCCCTGGCCCGGCGTCAGGACAGTCCGTCCGGCCCGTGCTGGACCATTGTGCGGGGACTCTGGAACTAACTTCATCCTCAAGGAGAACTGCTGTGGTGATGGACGCTAATCAGAAAAAGGCCGTTATTGAAGCCCATGCCAAACACGAAGGCGACACGGGTTCGCCGGAAGTGCAGGTGGCCCTGCTTACCGCCCGCATCGAAGGGCTGACCGGCCATTTCAAGGTCCACAAGAAGGACTTCCACTCCCGCACGGGTCTGCTCAAGCTGGTGGGCCAGCGGCGCAATATCCTGAACTACCTCAAGCGGAAGGATATTCAGCGTTACCGCGCCCTCATCGAAAAGCTGGGCCTGCGCAAGTAAGTCCGATTTTTGGCTGGGGGAGTCGCCGGGCGGCTCCCCCTTGCCGCATTTTGCGGCAGAAAAACGCCCCCGCCCGGGGGCATAACGCAGGAAGGGGGGTCCGGGAAAAGCAGGCAGCAGACCCCGCAGACGCCGGTGGCCGGCCGCTGCCCGTTTTTGTCGGAATCCCCTTCATTCGAGGCTATCATGTCTGACATGCTCAATCCCACCCGCGTGACCGCCATGGTCGGCGGCAAGGAAATCATCCTGGAAACCGGCCGTCTGGCCAATCAGGCCCACGGCGCCGTCTGGATGCAGTGCGGCGGCACGGTGGTGCTGGTCACGGTCTGCTCCCAGCCCCTGGAATTCGACAAGGGCTTCTTTCCGCTGACGGTGGAATATTCCGAAAAGATGTACGCCGCCGGGCGCATTCCCGGCAGCTTCTTCCGCCGTGAAATCGGCCGTCCTTCCGAGCGCGAAACCCTGGTTTCCCGCCTCATCGACCGGCCCATCCGTCCGCTCTTCCCCAAGGGCCTCAATGAGGACGTGCAGGTGCTGGCCGGCGTCATCTCCGCGGATACGGAAAACGATCCCGATGTGCTGGCCCTCACCGGCGCTTCGGCGGCGGTGCTGCTGTCGCCCCTGCCCTTTGAAGGGCCGGTGGCCGGCGGGCGCATCGGCCGCATCAACGGCCAGTTTGTGCTCAATCCCTCCTACGAGGAGCAGGAGCGCAGTGATCTCAACATCGTTTTTGCCGCGTCTGCCGATGCCCTGACCATGGTGGAAGGCGAAGCCCGCTTTGTGCCGGAAGAGGTGATCATTGAGGCTCTGGAATGGGGCCGCAAGGAAATCCAGCCTCTCATTGCGGCGCAGCTGCGCCTGCGCGAACTGGCCGGCAAGGAAAAGATGCCCTTTACCCCGCATGAGGACAATCCCGTGCTGGTGGCCCGCGTGGAAGAACTGGCCCGCGCGGCCGGCATTGACGAGGCCATGCGCGTGCCCGAAAAAATGGCCCGCAAGGATGCCCGCAAGGTGGTGAAGGACAAGGTCATGGAAGCCCTCAAGGCAGACCCGGCCTGGGCCGAAAGCGAAGACCTCAAGGAAGTGGGCGAGATCATCGGTGCGCTGGAAAAGAAGATCGTGCGCGCCCGCATTGTCAATGAGGGCATCCGCATTGACGGCCGTGACACCAAGACCGTGCGCCCCATCACCATCCAGACCGGCCTGCTGCCCCGCGCCCATGGTTCGGCCCTGTTCCGCCGCGGTGAAACCAAGTCCATGGTGGTGACCACGCTGGGATCCTCCACCGATGAACAGCGCGTGGACAGCCTGGTGGGTGACGTGACCAAGCGCTTCATGCTGCACTACAACTTCCCGCCCTTCTGCGTGGGGGAAGTGAAGCCCGTGCGCATTTCCCGGCGTGAAATCGGCCACGGCGCCCTGGCGGAAAAGTCCCTGCGCCCGGTGCTGCCGGCCGAAGCGGACTTTCCCTTCACCGTGCGCGTGGTGGCTGAAACCGTGGAATCCAACGGCTCGTCGTCCATGGCGGCCGTCTGCGGCGGTTCCCTGTCGCTCATGGACGCCGGCGTGCCGGTGAGTGCGCCGGTGGCCGGTGTGGCCATGGGGCTTATCAAGGAAGGCGACAAGTTCATCGTGCTGACGGACATTCTGGGGGACGAGGACGCCCTGGGCGACATGGACTTCAAGATTGCCGGCACGGCTGAAGGCGTCACCGGCGTGCAGATGGACATCAAGATTACCGGCCTGACCACGGAAATCATGCGTCAGGCCATGCAGCAGGCCCACGAAGGCCGCCTGCATATCCTGGGCGAAATGGCCAAGGTCATTGCCGAACCGCGCAAGGAACTTTCCCGCTATGCGCCCCAGCATGCCGAACTCTATGTCAATCCCGACATCATCCGCCTCATCATCGGCCCCGGCGGCAAGAACATCAAGGCCATCACCTCGGCCACGGGTGCGTCCGTGGACATTGAGGACTCGGGCCGCGTCTCCATCTTTGCGCCCACGGCCGATGCTCTGGAAAAGGCCCGCGAGATGGTCAGCTACTATGACCAGCGCCCCGAACTGGGCAAGAACTATACCGCCAAGGTCAAGAAGATCATGGACATTGGCGTCATTGTGGAAGTGCTGCCCAATGTGGAAGCCCTGGTGCATGTCTCGCAGCTGGACGTGAACCGCGTGGAACAGCCCAGCGACGTGGCCCGCATCGGCGAAGACATGGTGGTGAAGGTCATCGAGATCAATGGCGACCGCATCCGCGCCAGCCGCAAGGCCGTGCTGCTGGAGGAACAGGGACATCCCTGGAATCCCGAGGAAACCGCCCGCCCGCAGCGCGACCGTCGCGACCGTGGTGACCGCGGGGACCGGCGCGGGCATGGCCGTGACCGCGGCGATCGTGGAGATCGCGGGGATCGCGGTGACCGCGGGGACCGTGGCGAGCGCCGCTAGCTCGTGATGTGCCGGGGCCGCCATGCGGTCCCCGGACCGCAGGACATGCAATGAAAACTCCCGTGCGCGGCGCGCCCTGCGCCAGCGCAGCGGGAGGGGAAACAAGCAGGGGACCCTATGTCCAAGAAAACGGAAACGCCCGAACAGCCCGTGGAACAGAAGAAAGGTCGGAAAACTGCCGGAACGGCAGGGGCCGATGCCGCCAAGGCGGCCAAGGCTCCCCAGGCCGGCACTTCCGGGCAGGAAGCGCTAGAACCGCTGGATGCCGAACATCCCGACATGACCCCCGAAGAAGTGGAAGCCCTTGTCAAGGGGACCCATCGTACCCATGCGGAAGGTCTGGGTGATGCCTGGGCCGTGGTGCTGGGCCGGAATCCCGCGGCACTCATGCCGCAGGTGGTGGGCACGGTGCTGCATGACGGGGGGACGCGCCCCTCCTGGCAATGGAAGCGCAGCGGCAAGGAATATGTGCTCATGGCCTGGCCCAAGGATCAGGCCCTGCGTGCTGCCGTGCTCATGCGTGCCGAGGAGGAAGGGGGCCAGATGAAGCCCTTTTCCGCCACGCCGCTGCTGGAAGGGCTGCCCAATGACCTGACCGTGGAAGATGTGCAGCCGTGGGAAAACGGCGGCGGCGCCGATGTTGCCGTGAGCATGATGGAGGGCAGGAATCCCATGTGGTTCTATGATCCGCTCTATCTGCGCGACAAGGATGACCTCACGCCGGGCATTACCCACACCTTTTCCCTGGCCGGTCTGTGCTTTGCGCTGCGCAAGGCCCTGCTGGACGATGTGACCATTACCCACGGACCGCAGTTTGAAGTCTATGCCGAGCGCTGGCTGGCCGACAATCCCGGCAAGAGCCGTCTGGATGTGCCGCCGCTCAAGGTAAGCATGAAGGGACGCCGCATGATCATGCCCGGCCGCCGCTTCTGCGAATATCAGCTGCGTGCCGAGGTGGAGCGGGTGCAGCAGGGGGAACTGGAAAAGATGCCCATCACCATCCTGTATCTGCGCTTCCCCTTTGACAACCGCCCGCCCATGCTGCTGCCGGTGTTTGCCTCCCGGATGGTTCTGGGGAACTACGAACCCCAGGTGGGAGACGAGGTGGATGCCTACGTCTGGTTGCAGGGCCGGGTCATTGATTTTGACCCGCAGGCCCCCGACGCCGTGGACGAGGAAACGCCGGCCGCACCGGTGCAGTAGACGACGGCAAGACCCTTAAAAAAGCACACGCAGCGCGCAGTCCTTTTGACTGTGCGCTGCGTTTTTTCATTTCTACCCCCTTACCCGGTCTGCCCGGCGCTTTCTGCAGGACGGCCATGCCGAGAGAACAGGGCATTTGTGGCACGTCGATGTCCTGCGTCCCTGTTCTCCCGGCGTCTTGCAGAGCAGGCGGCTTTTCGCGGATGGTATGCGCTGGCGCTCCGGGGCTAGAGCCAGCTGGGCTTGGCCGCATCCGCAGGCATGAGGCCGTCGGTCATGGTGTAGCCTTCCAGGCTGCCGGCTTTGGTCTGGATGCAGAGATAGTGCAGGGCCTGTTCCGGCGAGGCACAGAGGCAGCGCATGCCGGCCGGATCAATGCGGATGCAGTCGCCCTTGCTGATGGGCATTTCCTGACCATCCACAAAGAGCGTGCCGGCTCCGTCGAGAATGATATACAGTTCTTCATTGTGCTTGTGCGCATGCACAAAGGGAATGCTGGCGCCCTTGGGCAGGGTGTTGCAGGAAACTTCACAGCCTGTCAGCTGCAACAGGTCGTGCAGTTCCGTGCGGCTGGCCTGAAGATCAATATGCGCGGTACGGTAGTTGCTCATGGATACCCTCCTTTGGGTAGGGGATGTGGTGTGCGCAGCCGCCGGAGAGGGCTGCGGCGCTTCGTCGGCATCCGGTGATTGCAGGCATTTGGCCAGAAGGCGTTCCAGCTGCGCCGCCTCGTCATCCGTCAGACGCCGGGACACCAGGGCGGCCAGGTCGGCGGATATCTGCGCAAAGACCGGCTGGAGCGCCCGTCCCTGCGGGGTGAGAAGCACGCGCCGGCCCCGGCCATCGCTGGTATCAGTCAGCTGCTGTACATAGCCTGCCTGTTCCAGTTTGCGCACCAGCGCCGTGACCGTGGACCGGGTGCGCCCGATGCGGCGGGCCAGTTCGCTCATGGTGCAGCTTCCGTCATGCAGCAGGATGTGCAGAATGTCGCCGTGGCTGGGCACAATGCCCACCACGCCGTGCCGGCGCAGACCGGCAAGAATAATCTCGTTGCCCAGGGTGCGCAGGCGGCTGGCATAGGAAAAAAGCTGACGGTAGCGCATGTGTTGAAAATAGTTCGATATCGAACTAATTGTCAAGAGCGCCATTCACCGGCACACGGCATTTCCTGACCTGCGCGGCAAGACGGTCGTTGCCGTCAGC
This sequence comes from uncultured Desulfovibrio sp., assembly GCF_944324505.1. Taxonomy (NCBI): domain Bacteria; kingdom Pseudomonadati; phylum Thermodesulfobacteriota; class Desulfovibrionia; order Desulfovibrionales; family Desulfovibrionaceae; genus Desulfovibrio; species uncultured Desulfovibrio sp. Next base: position 202,483 of record NZ_CALUWO010000002.1, on the reverse strand, counting down.
GCCGGGGAGGTACGCCGGGGTGAGAGACGCGGGGCAGGCGTCAACGCATAGGGCAAAACATCCCTGCCGGCCGCGGCATATGCTGCGGCATGCCGCGCCCGGGGCAACAAAAAAGGGGGGCATGTGCCCCCCTGTACAGGATGCGGATGCGCAGAAGGCGCCTAGCGGCGCGGTTCGATGACTTCCACACCGTCCATATAGGGCACAAGGACCTTGGGCAGCACGATGCTGCCGTCCTTCTGCTGGCCGTTTTCCAGAATGGCGGCCGTGGTGCGTCCCGTGGGCAGGCCGGAACCGTTGAGGGTATGCAGATAGGCGCTTTTGCCGCCCTTGGGCTTGAAGCGGATGTCTGCCCGGCGGGCCTGGAAGTCCACGCAGTTGGAGCAGGACGAGATTTCGCGATAGGTCTTCTGGGCAGGCAGCCAGACCTCAAGGTCAAAGGTCTTGGCCGCGCCAAAGCCCAGGTCGCCGGTGCACAGGGCAATGACCCGATAGGGCAGCTCCAGCTTTTCCAGCAGGTTGCGGGCATGCCCCACCATGATGTCCAGCTGGTGGAAGCTGTCGTCGGGGTGGGAGAAGCGCACCATTTCCACCTTGGTGAACTGATGCAGGCGGATGAGGCCGCGCGTATCCTTGCCCGCGGAGCCGGCCTCGGAGCGGAAGCAGGGGGTGGCCGCGCAGTAGGCGCGGGGCAGGTCGCTTTCGTCCAGCACTTCGCCGGCGTGCAGGTTGGTCAGGGGCACTTCGGCGGTGGGGATGAGATAATAGCCCCAGTCCGGCATCTTGAAGAGGTCTTCTTCAAATTTGGGCAGCTGGCCCGTGCCGGTCATGGTGGCGCGGTTGACCATGAAGGGCGGGCAGACCTCGATATAGCCCTCATGCTTCACATGTTCATCCAGAAAGAAGTTGACCAGCGCCCGGTCCAGACGGGCCGCCCAGCCGATGGACAGGGAAAAGCGGCTGCCGGCCAGGCGCGTGGCGCGTTCAAAGTCCAGGCCGCCCAGCTCCGTGCCCAGCTGCCAGTGCTCCTTGACCGGAAAGTCGAAATGGCGCGGCTCGCCCCAGCGCATGACTTCCACGTTTTCGGACTCGTCCTTGCCCACGGGGGTGCTCACGTCGGGGATATTGGGCACGCCCATGAGCCATTCCTCCACGGCGGCCTTGGCCTCGGCGGTCTGCACATCCAGGGTCTTGATGCGCTCGGCAAGGGCGCCCAGCTCTGCCAGCATGGCGGAGGCATCCTTGCCCTCGCGCTTGAGGGCCGCTACCTGGCTGGACGCCACATTGCGCTGATTCTTCAGGGTTTCCACTTCGGCCAGCAGCGCGCGACGGCGACCGTCGAGGGCCAGAAAATCATCCACGCTCAGGCTCGACTGGCGGTCGGCAAGGGCCTTGGCCAGGATGTCGGGCTGTTTTTGCACCAGTTTGAGATCGATCATGAAAACTCCCGCTTGGAAAATTTGTGGGCATCAGGCTACCACGGGGCATAATGCCTTGCAAGACACGGTTTTTCGCTATATTTTTTCAGAGAAACCGTGCTATTGTCAGCACCGCTTCCCTGTCACGAGGGATGACCAGTACCCCGGCTGTCGCACGCTGTGAGGCATGTTTCCACAGGGCCGTGCGGGGCGGGGCGCTTTTTTGTCCGCCTTTTTCAAACGATTTGTGAGGATGCCCCATGCTTTCCCGAATTTCCGCTCTTGTCATGCTGCTTTTTGCCGGTCTGGCCCTGACTGCCTGCGGTCCCAGCAATACGGTGCCGCTGGTGACGCCCGGCGTGCCCAGCACGGTGCTGCCCGCCCCCAATGCCCCCCGCGTGAGCGTGGTGGCCTTTGCCGACAAACGCGATTCCCAGGACCTGGGCGTGCGCCGCGACGGCACGGCCTTCATCGGCAGCCAGAATGCCGCCCAGTGGGTGGGGCAGTCCCTGGCCGACGAGCTGCGCCGCGACGGTCTGCAGGTGACCTATGCCCAGAATGCCGACCAGGCCCGCAGCGGCAATCCGGACTATATCGTGACCGGCAGCCTGCAGAAGGCCTGGCTCAAGGAAATGTCCTCCACCGAGCTGATCAGCAGCATGCAGGCGTCCTTCCAGGTGGTCAGCCGCAACGGGCGCAAGTCCGGGGTGGAGACCCTCAATGCCGGCCAGACCTACAAGTCGCTGCCCAGCAGCGATGTGGCCAAGGATGTCATGAGTTCCACGCTGCGTGAGCTTATCCGGCCCATGGGACAGAAGATCATGAATTTTGTGAAGAACTAGTCGCCCGCGTCCCACAGGTGACGTTTTCTGCTGCCCCGGTTTTCCGGGGCACATTTTTTGGGCGGCCCGGCCGCCCGGGAGGCATGCCATGCCCCGTGATCCTCTGTGCAAGGTTTATGGCCACGTCTATCCCGTGACAGAGGCCCTTCATGCGGCCCTGGAACAGGCGTTGGCCGGCGCTCTGGCCGATGACCCCAGCGAGGCCGTACTGTGCCGCGAGGGCGATATGGACCGCATCTCCTTTGAGGGCGTGTATTTTCCTGAAGAGGAGGTGCTGGCTGCCCTGCGGCAGCACCTTGGCCCGGACATGCAGGGCAAGCTGGACTATCTGGACCTCGAAAACTGGCGCATGAGGCGGCATCGCTTTGTGCAGGGGCGCATCGTGTCCTCGTCCGCGCCCCTGAACAATGTTCTGGACTATTCCGGGCATTGATGCCGGGGCGCCGGGAGCGGCCGCCGCCTGCTGCGGGCGGGGCTGTCCGCCGTTTGCCGACGGTCTTACTGCCGGCGCTTGAAGAGATGCTCCAGGGCGGCAGCGTCCCAGCGCAGCACGGCGGGGCGCCCGTGGGGGCAGTACTGGCGCTGCGGCGTCTGAAGCCACTGCTGCACCAGGCCGGCGGCCTCGTCATCCGTCAGGCGCTGCCCGGCCTTGATGGCGCTTTTGCAGGACAGGGAAATGAACATGGCGGACAGATCGTCCCGGCGTCCGGCAAGGGCCTCGCGCAGAAAATCCCTGGCCTCGGCCCGGCTGAGGCTGGGCGGGATGCTGTGCACCACCAGACGGCCCCCTGTGGCGTGCAGCGCAAAGCCCAGGGAACACAGGCGCTGATGCAGTTCCAGCAGGCGTTCTTCTTCCGCAGGGTGCAGGTCCAGTTCCAGGGGCAGGGCCAGGCACTGGCCCGTTCCGCCAAAAAGGCCGCGGGCCAGACGCTCGTAAAGCACGCGCTCGTGGGCGGCATGCTGGTCCAGCAGCAGCAGGGCGCCGCTTTCGTCCCGCAGCACCAGATAGGTCAGGGCCACCTGGCCCAGATAGGTCAGGCCGCCGATGCAGGGGCGCTCCTCTGCGGCGCTGCCGGGCAGGGGCGTATCCGGCGGCGGGACAGATTCCGGAGAAGTGCTGTCCGGCACGGCGGGGAAGGGGGCCTGCGCAGGCGATGCGGCGGGGCCGCGCTCTGGAGACTGTGCGGCAGGCGGCGGGGTGGGCGCAAAGACTTCCGGCGCCAGGCGGGCGTCCGGCGCAGGGCAGGCAGCAGGGGCCTCCGGCGTGTCCGGGACCGGCGTCGTGGCGTCGGGCAGGAGCGCTGCCGGGGCGGTGCTGCCGGAGTCCGGGCCGTAGGGGGCGTCGTCCTCGGCCAGTCCGCCCTGCCGGTATATCTGCCAGGAACTTTCCGGCGGGCTGTCCTCGTTGTACGGGCGCTGGCGCAGCAGGGGAGGGCTGTCCACCGTGCCCCAGAAGCCGCGGGGATGACGGGGGGCTGGCGTTGCCTGCTGTGGGGCAAGCGTGTATTGTTCCTGCGGCTCGCCGGGGGAAGATGCTTGCCGCAGATCGGCTTCCGCCTGATCCAGCACCTGCCCCAGGGCGGTGTTGAGCGATCCCTGGATGGCGTGCAGAACAGCGGAAAAGACGGCGGATTCGTCACGGAAGCGCACTTCGCTCTTGGCCGGGTGGACATTGACATCCACTTCGGCGGGATCCAGCTCCACAAAAAGCACCACCTGCGGATAGTCCCGGCTGGTCAGGCGTCCCTTGTAGGCCTCACGCACAGCGGCCATGAGGCGCCTGTCCGTGACGGAGCGGCCATTGACATAGAGCAGGATGCGGTCCCCGCGCTGCTGGCTCACTTCGGGCAGGGCGGCCACGCCGTGTGCCCGGATGCCGTGGCGGGTGGCATCAAAGGGCCGCAGGGCCGTTGTGACCAGGCGCGGCCAGAGCTGTTCCAGGCGTTGCAGCAGGGTCTGGCCGGGCAGAAAGCGCAGGACCTCACGTTCTCCGGCGCAGAAGCGAAAGCCCACGTCCGTGCGGGCCAGGGCCAGGCGGGTGAGCCATTCCTGGGCGCGTTTCAGCTCCGTGGCCGGGGATTTGAGAAATTTGAGCCGGGCCGGTACGCTGGCAAAGAGGTCGCGCACTTCCACCAGCGTGCCGCGCGGCAGGGCCGCCGGACGGGCTGCCTGAAGCTGACCGTGTTCCACCGTGACGCAGTGGGCCGTGTCCTGCGCGCCGGCATCCCGCGGTATGGACGTCATGCGAAAGCGCGAGACCGAGGCAATGCTGGGCAGGGCCTCGCCCCGGAAGCCGTAGGAGCGCACATGCTCCAGATCATCCATGCTGGCGATCTTGCTGGTGGCGTGCCGGGTGATGGCCAGTTCCAGCTCCCCGGCGGCAATGCCCGCCCCGTCGTCCTGCACGCGGATGAGGCTCTGCCCCCCGTTTTCCAGGGTAACCTCGATATGCCGGGCGCCGGCATCGAGGCTGTTTTCCACCAGTTCCTTGACCACGCTGGCCGGGCGTTCCACCACTTCTCCGGCGGCGATCTGATTGCGTAACGCAGGCGGTAAGAGACGAATATGAGAAGATTGAGACATGCAGGCAGTTTATCCGGCAGAACCGGCCAGCGCAAGCCGGCCCGCGGGCTGATCCGTGCCGCGGTTACGGGCAGCCGTGCCGCAGGCAGGCATCTGCTGGGGCGTCGTCATGCGCCGTGGCGGCGTCTGCCATCCCTGGGCCGGCGGCGCAGGGAGGCCGTGCACTGGTTTTGCGTGCCGGACCCTGTGCTTCCCCGGGCCATGGACCCGGAGCTGCTCTATGTGGAGTGCGGCCACTGCGGCGCCCCCATTGTCTGGGAACCGGGGCGCATGACCCGTCTGCTGGCCCAGGCCGGGGTGGATCCGCTGGAGCTGACGCCGTCCTGTGTGCTGCTCACCGACGGCTGCCCCATCTGCCGGCCGGCCAGTCTGTATTCCGTGCAGATATTCCGCGTCAGCACGGCGCACGAGGGCCTCATGCCCCTGCTGGCGGGGCATGCCTGAGCCGTGCGGCGGGGGGCGTCCCGCCTTTGTGCGGCGCCATGCTGTTGCGGTGTCGTGGCGGCCGGGGCGTGTCAGCTGAAGGATGCCACGGCGCGGCCCTGCTTGAGGGCAATGCGCCCCAGGGGCAGATCGCGCCACCACAGGGCGGCCTCGCGTCCGGACAGTCCCGTCTGGCGGCTCTGGCCGCAGAGCAGGGCCGCAATATCCTGCACATCGTCGAGCACAAGGGCGGTGCCCTCCTGCGGCTGCCGGGGCAGCAGAACGCGCAGGCGCGGGGCAGAAATCAGCCGCCCGCCGCTGAACTTGCCCAGCAGGCCCCCCTGCCAGATGATGTCCTCGGGCAGCAGCCGGGGGGCATCCTCGGGAATGAAGCGCACCTGATCGCCAAAGAGCACGGCCCTGCCGGGCGGCAGCAGGGACGGGTCGCAGCAGGGACCGGCCAGGGCCTCCCCGGGCAGCACGTGGGCGCTTGCCCGGTGCTGCCGCTGTCGTCCTTTGCCGAGGGCTGGGGCCGGACTGTCCGGCGGCATGTCCTCCGCTGCCGGGGCATCCGCGGGCTTGCGCAGCCGGGCCAGGTAAAAGCCCTGGGCGGCGGATTTCTGGCCGTCCACCCGCAGGGTGCCTTCGCCGCCGGGGCGCTCTTCCCATACAAAACCGGGAAAGGGGGTCAGCGGCTCGCGGACAAGGCCCAGCTCCGCCTCGGCATAGCGGACCTGTTCCTCGTTTTCCGCCGTATTGGTGGTGCAGGTGGAGTAGACCACGCAGCCGCCAGGCGCCAGCAGCCGGCAGGCCATGCGCAGCAGGCGGCGTTGCAGGGTGATGAGCGTATTCAGCTTGTCGCCCTGCCACAGTTCCATGACGCGGGGATTCTTTTCCACCGTTCCCCAGCCGGAGCAGGGCGGGTCCAGCTGGATGCAGTCCCAGCTGCCGGCACGGAGGGGCAGATGCTGGCCCTCGTAGGTGCAGGTGCCGATGTGGAGCAGGTTGCAGGCCTGCATATTGGCCCGCAGGGTGGCCAGGCGCGCCCGGGACGGTTCATTGCCCAGCACAAAGCCCGCTGGTCCCACCAGCTGCCCCAGGAAGCCCGTCTTGCTGCCGGGGCTGGCGCACATGTCCAGCACACTCTGCCCCGCCTGGGGAGCCAGGGCCAGCGGGGGCAGCATGGACGAGCGGTCCTGGATGTAGACATAGCCGAAAAAGGCCGCCAGAGAGGACCCCAGGGGGCGCGGCTCGTACAGCAGCCGCCGGCAGAAGGGGGAAAAGGGTTCGGGCGCGAAGACATAACCCTGGGCATGCAGCAGGGCTTCCACACGGGGCATGATCTCCGGGGCACAGACCAGGCGGAAGGAGCGGCCGCCCCTGGCGGCAGCGTCCGAAAGGGGGGCAGGAGCGTTGTCAGTCATGGGCATTGCATAGCCTCTCCCGCCACGCCGGGCAAGTATTTTGCCGGCGGTCCCGTATTGCGCATGGCGTCAAGTGCAGGTATAGTCGGCGCGTGTCGTCGGGGTACGGAGTCCCGGATTCACCCGGCGCGGCCCTTCTCAAGGAGAAATACATGAAACGTGCCATGCAACTGGCCCTTGCGGCCTGCCTGATGCTGGTCATGAGCCTTCAGGCCTCGGCGGCGCTGGCCGCCCAGAAATCCGTTGTGGTTCTGCCGTTTGCGGTCAATGCCCCGCAGAGCTACGCCTATCTTTCCAAGGCCCTGCCTTCTACCATCGTGGCCAAGCTCAACCGGCCCGGTGTCCTGTCCGCCCGTATGGGATCCACCAAGGCCGCGTCTGCGGCGCATGCCCGCCAGGCCATGGGAGGGTCCGATTACGCGGTCTGGGGTTCGGTCAAGGTGGCGGGCAACGACTGCACCGTGGAACTGAACAGCGTGGCCCGTGACGGCCAGCAGTGGAGCAAGGCGGCCTCCGGCCCGGTGAGCGGCCTGACCAGCAGCGTGCAGCAGCTGGCCAATGCCCTGACGGCGGAGGCCTTCGGGCTGGGCGGCCGTGCAGCTGGCGGGTCCGGCGGCAGTGTGGTCATGCCCGGCCGCAGCTATTCTGCCACAGGCAAGCGCAGCGACATCATCGTTAATGAAACGGGCCAGAACCAGGCCTACCTCAATCCGCAGTTCCGCTATCAGGGCGCCGGCAGCACCGACGGGTCCCGCCTGCGTACGCAGCGCATCCCTGATGCCATGGTGGACATGGCCGTGGGTGATTTCAACGGCGACGGCAAGAATGAAGTGGCCGTGCTGACGGACCACAAGCTGCTCCTGTACAAGTGGGACAGCGATGGCCGCCTGAAGCCCCTGGCGGAACACCGCATCAGCGCCACCAACCTGTGTTATTCCATGCGCAGCATGGATTTCAACCGTGACGGCGCCGATGACCTGGTGGTGGCGACCTTCAGCGAGGAAGACAACCGCCCCTACAGCTACTTCTTCACTCTGCGCGGCAACAAGGTCAAGGAATATACCCAGCGCATTCCCTACTTTGCCAGCGTCATGAAGCTGCCCCCCCACTTCACGCCCACCCTGGTGGGCCAGGGCTGGGATTCGGTCAATCTCTTTGCCCGCGGCGTGCATGTGCTGGTCAAGACCCGCGACGGCTTCAGCCTCGGGCAGCGCATCAATCTGCCCTCCGGCGCCAATGTGTTCAACTGTGCTTGGATTCCGGCCAAGGGCAGCAATCACAGCGACCAGCTGGTCATGCTTACGGAAAACGATCAGCTCAAGGTTTTCCAGGGCAGCCAGAATACCCTGGTGCACACCACCATGGAGCGTTTCTCCGGTTCTGCCACGGGCATGGACCACTACAAGAGCATGCCCGGTCTTGGCGTGGACAAGACCTATCAGCTGCCCAGCCGCTACTATGCGCCCATGCGCCTCATTGTGGCGGATATCGGCAATACCGGCGAAAACTGCCTTATCATCAACAAGCCCATTTCCACGGCGTCGCAGCTCTTTGACCGTTATCGCTACTTCCCGCAGGGGGAAATTCACGCCCTGTTCTGGGACGGCGTGGGCCTGGCCCTCAAGTGGAAGACCCGCCGTATCCGTGGTTCCGTGGCCGAGGCCGATCTGGGCGATGTGAACAATGACGGCGTGCTGGACCTGGTGGTGGGGGTCAATACCTCGCCCTCGCTGGGTGTGGGCAGCCGCCAGAGCATGCTGCTGGCCTATCCGCTGGATGTGAGCAAGGTCGACCCCAATACCCCGGTGGATATGAGCGACTTTGAAGTCAATCCCAACTAGGTGGTGGCTGCGGGAGCAGGCGCCCGCGTCCGGCAGCCGGGGAAGAACGGCATGCTTCACGGCGGGCGGGCAGCGATCAGGCCGGCGTGCGCAGCACCCGGCACCTGAGAGGCTCCAGTAACGTACCGGCCGCCCGAAACTGTTCGGGCGGCCTTCTGTATTTGTTTTTCAACCCATGGAGGAGGCAGCGTGCGCGTACTCGTCATCGGTTCCGGCGGCAGGGAACATGCCCTTGTCTGGAAGCTCAAACAAAGTGCCGCGGTCACGGACGTGCTGGTGGCGCCGGGCAACGGCGGCACCGCCGCCGAAGGTGCCCGCAATGTGCCCGTGAAGGTGGATGATCTGGACGGGCTGGTGGAACTGGCCCGCCGGGAAGCGGTGGACCTGGTGGTTCCCGGCCCGGAACTGCCCCTGACCCTGGGCATCACCGACCGCATGCGCGAGGCGGGTATCCCCTGCTTCGGTCCCGACAGGTACTGTGCCCAGCTGGAAGGCAGCAAGGCCTTTGCCAAGGCCATCATGCAGCGGGCCGGCGTGCCCACGGCGGACTGTGCCGTCTTTACCGATGCCGAGGCTGCGCTGGCCCATGTGCGGGCCAAGGGGGCGCCGCTGGTGGTCAAGGCCGATGGCCTGGCCGCGGGCAAGGGCGTGGTGGTGGCCCGCACCACGGAAGAGGCCCTGGAAGCCGTGCGCAACATCATGTGCCAGCATGCCTTTGGCGCCGCCGGGGATCGGGTGGTCATCGAGGAATGCCTTGTGGGAGAGGAAGCCTCCTTCCTCTGCTTCTGCGATGGCGAAAAGGCCGTGCCGCTGCCTTCCGCGCAGGACCACAAGGCCATCTATGATGGCGACCAAGGCCCCAATACCGGCGGCATGGGGGCCTACAGCCCTGCGCCGGTACTGCCCGACAGCGAGGCCCGGCGCATGGCCGATCTGGTGGCCCTGCCCATTCTGCGGGAACTGGCCCGGGACGGGCACCCCTTTGTGGGCATTCTCTATGCCGGTCTCATGATGACCGCCCAGGGGCCGCGTGTGCTGGAATACAATGTCCGCTTTGGCGATCCCGAATGCCAGCCCCTGCTCATGCGGTTGGAGGCGGACCTGCCCGCGGTGATGCTGGATTGCGTCAATGGCCGGCTGGACCCTGCCACCCTGCGCTATACCCCGCGTACGGCCCTGGGGGTGGTGGTGGCGGCCAGCGGCTACCCCGGTACCTACAGCAAGGGCATGCCCATCACCGGCATTGCCGAAGCGGATGCCCTGCCCGGCGTCAAGGTGTTTCACAGTGGCACGGCCCTGCGGGACGGGCAGGTGGTTTCCGACGGTGGCCGGGTGCTCTGTGTCACGGCGCTGGGGGATACGCTGGCCCTGGCCAGGGATGCCGCCTATGCCGCGCTGGAACACGTCCACATGCCTGACAGCTACCACCGCAGCGACATCGGGCAGAAAGGTATTGATCGTCTGGCCCGCGAGGCCGGCAAGTAGGAGGAAACATGGCGCAAGTCGTCATCATGATGGGGTCCGCCTCGGATGAGGAAAAGGTCAGCCCCTGTGTGGATGTGCTCCGTTCTCTGGGCATTTCCTATGTGTTTACTGTAAGCTCCGCGCATCGCACGCCGGAGCGCACCGAAAAGCTGGTGCGTGAGGAAGAAGCCCGCGGCGCCCGTGTCTTCATCTGTGCGGCCGGTATGGCGGCCCATCTGGCCGGCGCCGTGGCGGCCCGCACCACCTGCCCGGTCATCGGCATTCCGGTATCCGGCGGCGTCATGGGCGGTATGGATGCCCTGCTGTCCACGGTGCAGATGCCTCCGGGATTCCCGGTGGCCACGGTGGCCATGGACAAAGCCGGCGCCCGCAATGCCGCCTGGCTGGCGGCCCAGATGCTGGCCCTGGCTGATCCGGCCCTGCGGGAGCGGATTGAGTCCGCCCGTGCCCGCATGCGCGCGGATGTGGAAAAGGCCGCCGCCGATGTGGAGGCCCGCTACCGGGCCTAGCATGGCGCGCCGGTATGCCGGCCCGGCTGATGCCGTGTCTGCGGGAAATGCGTATGCCAGGGGGAGCTGCCATGGGGCGGTTCCCCCTGTTTTTGCTGTCCGGGGCAGGGATCAGGGGCCACTGGCCCGGCATCTGCGGACGGCCCGGTGCCGTCTGCGCGGGCAGTGCGACCGGGCGCGGGCGCTCGACACGGTTCCGGCCCGGCAGCCGGGCTGTTGCCGCTCATGTCGGGCGCACCTGCCGGGTGAGCGACGCCGGCGCAATCGGCGATGCCGTGCCCTTCCCCGTGAACGGGCGCTGCGGCAGCACAGGCAAACGGGAAAGACCGGCTGTGGCACCGCACGGGCAGGGGGCAGCGTTCCCGGCGTGGGGCGGTCCTGCGGCATGGTCAGGAGGGTGCCCTGCGTCCCCGGCCTGTCCTGTGACGGCGTGTGCGTAGAGGGAATATATAAATAGTTGAATATAAAAATATATATTATTTTCTTGCCATCTGTAGCGGATTGTGCTTTTCTTTCCCTGGTTCAATTTTTTTAACGAGGGAGAAGGTCTCATGTTCAAAAAAACCCTGTGCGCTCTGGCGCTCACCCTGGCTATGGCGACTTCCGCATTTGCGGCGGAGAACGGTTTTTATGTTGGCCTGAAATTCATTGACTCCATCCAGAGCACCGGCACCATGTCCAAGGGGGGCGGCGCCAACCTGTTTGACATCAGCGATTACACCCAGAACACCATTGGCGGCGGGGCCTTCATCGGCTATGACTTTTACCCTGTGTACCAGGTGCCTGTCCGCGCCGAAATTGAATACGCCATCCGCACCAACTCCACGACCAGCTGGGACGACAAGTTTGGCGCCGGCGCTGACGTGCAGGGCGAATGGGGCCTGCAAACCCTGTTCCTGAATGCCTACTGGGACTTCCACAACAGCACCAACTTTACCCCGTACATCGGCGCTGGTGTGGGCATGGCCTTTATCAACAGCAAGTATGAAGTCGAGATGGATGGCTGGAGCGACAGCGTGCAGGAAACCAATACCGTCTTTGCCTGGAATGCCGGCGTCGGTTGCGCCTATGCCTTTACGGACAATCTGTCCGCTGATCTTGCGTACCGCTTTGTCGGCCTGGGCTATACGGAAACCGAAAAGACCTTTGACGGTGTAAAGACCTCGCTGGGGCATGCCCCCTACGCCAATGAATTCAGCCTCGGCATTCGCTATACCTTCTAGGGCGGGGCGCCTCTTTTCCTTGCGGTAACGACGCAGGCACAGGAACCGTGATTCCTGTGCCTGCGTTTTTTTCTGTTCCGCTGGTCGGGGGACAGCTCCCGCCGGCCTGTGCCTGCGTGGCGCGGCTGTTCCGGCGGGGGTGGGCAGGGCGCCTGCGGAGGATTTTTTCATGGTTCTGCCGCTCTCCCTTCTCCGAGACAGCACAGGAAAGCGAACGGCTGCAAGAGGAGACGCTTCTGCAGGCATCCCAGGCGGATCATGCCTGCCGGGGAAAAGACAGGCAGCGCATGCTCAGGTGCCGTGATGGCTGTGCCCGTGCCGTGCGTGTGGCAAGATACCCTGCGGCCGTGGGCATTTCCGCTGTTATACGTTCTGTTCCACGTGCCGGCTGTGCAGCAGCTGGCGACCCCACATGGCCTGCCCGAGGCACAGGCCGCCATCACCGGGGGGCAGTTCCTCCTGCAGGAGCGGGCTCAGCCCCTGCCGTCGCAGCGCAGCGGGCAGCAGGCGGGCCAGAAGCAGATTTTGCAGGCAGCCCCCGGAAAGGCCCACGTGCCGGCAGCCGGTCTGCCGGGCCGCATGGCCCGTGAGCAGGGCCAGGGCCTGGGCCAGGCGCTGGTGAAAGCGCAGGGCGGCCGCGGCCGCGCCCAGGCGGGGGGCATCGTCCAGCACGCGGGCAAAAAGGGCCGCGCTGTCCAGCTGGGGCAGGAGCCCATGCGCCTCCGCCGGCAGCAGCAGGCCGTCGGCCTCGTCCGGCGGCAGCGGCGGCAGGGCCGGGGCCTGCCGGGCCAGGGTTTCCAGGCGGATGGCGGCCTGTCCTTCATAGCTGGTGACCAGGCAGTAGCCCAGCTCGGCGGAAACCGCGTCAAACAGGCGGCCACAACTGCTGGTGGCCGGGCAGTTGACCTGCCGGGCCAGCATTTCGCGGATGATGGGCGCACCGCTGCGGGCTTGTCGGCGGGCGTGCAGCAGCGGGCTGTCCTGCGTCCAGGCGGGCAGGGGGGCGTCATCCTGCCAGGCAGGGGGCAGGTCGTCGCGCCCCAGCCGGGCGCGCAGGGCCAGGGCCAGGCGCCAGGGCTGGCGGATGGCGGCCTCGCCGCCGGGCAGGGCAAAGGGCGCAAGGTGCCCCAGCCGCTGCCAGCGGGGGGCGGCCAGCTCCACAAGCAGCAGCTCGCCGCCCCAGATGCTGCCGTCATCGCCCAGGCCCGTGCCGTCCAGGCACAGGGCCAGGGACGGTTCCAGGCAGCCGTGTTCGGCAAGCACGGCGGCGGCGTGGGCGGCATGGTGTTGCAGGCGGAACAGAGGCAGCCCTTCCCGCTGTGCGCGCTGCTGCGCCCAGCGGCTGCTGAAGAAATCGGGGTGCGCATCACAGACCAGGGCCTGGGGGCGGACTTCCAGCAGGTTTTCCAGATGGGCGGCCACCTCCTCGAAAAAGCGGCCGGTGGGCACATTTTCCAGATCGCCGAGGTGCTGGCTCACAAAGGCTTCCCGCTCCCGGACAAGGCAGAGCGTGGCCTTGAGTTCCGCGCCGGTGGCCAGCACCACCGGCGGCTGACCCGGCCCCTGCCACGGCGGCAGGCGCACGGGGCGCGGCACATAGCCCCGGGCACGCCGGTAGAAAAAGGGGGAAGCCACGGCACGCGCGGCGTCCGTCTGGCCGGCGGCGGGCACGGCAGCGGGTACGGCCGCGACCACGCTGTCATCCACACGCACCAGAATGTCCCGGTCATGCAGCAAAAAGGCATCGGCCACCTGGCCCAGCCGCTGGAGGGCTTCGCGGTTGCCCAGGCAGAGGGGTTCGCCGCGGGCATTGGCCGAGGTCATGACCAGCGCGGGGGGCGACCCGTCCGGCCGGTCCAGCTGATCAAAAAGGGCCACATGCAGCGGTGTATAGGGCAGCATGATGCCCAGGCTGTCCGTATCCGGGGCCAGCAGGGGCGAAAGCGCATCCGGCGCCGTGGTCCGCGGACGCAGGGGGCAGAGCACAATGGGCTTTTCCGGCGAGGTGAGCAGGGCCTCGTGCTCGGGGGTCAGGCAGCAGAGCCGGTGCGCCGCCTCCACATGGGGCAGCATGACGGCCAGGGCCTTGTGTGGCCGTTGCTTGCGCTCCCGCAGGCAGCGCACGGCCTGGTCCTGGCGGGCATCGCAGGCCAGCTGAAAGCCGCCCAGGCCCTTGAGGGCCAGCAGGCGCCCCTGGCGCAGCAGCGCCGCCGCCCGTTGCAGCGCCCGCGTGGCGGCCCCGGCATCCTGGCCGGCAGGGCAGGTCGTTGCCGGCGAGGGCAGCAGAGGGGCGTCCTGGCTGCGTTCCACCAGCCAGAGGCGCGGGCCGCAGTCCGGGCAGGCCACGGGCTGGGCATGAAAGCGCCGGTCCAGCGGATTTTCGTATTCGGCAGTGCAGCGCGGGCACAGCGGAAAGCAGGCCATGCTGGTACTGACGCGGTCATAGGGGATGGAACGGGTGATGGTATAGCGCGGCCCGCAGTTGGTGCAGTTGGTAAAGGCGTAGCCGTAGCGGGTATTGCCGGGCTGGCGCATGTCGTGCAGGCAGTCCGGGCAGATGCCCACATCGGGGCTGACCAGCACATGATGCCCGCTGTGCCCGTGGCTGGGCACAATGCGAAAGGCCGTAAGGGCGGGATCGGGGGGCAGCTGCGCCACGTCCAGGTCCGTGATCCGGGCCAGGGGCGGCAGCTCCGCCCGGAGACGGCGCAGGAAGGCGTCCACGCGCGGGCGGGGTCCCTGCAAATGAATGGTGACGCCGTCGGACGTATTGCCCACGCTGCCGTTCAGGCACTCTTCCGTGGCAAGACGATAGACAAAGGGCCGGAAGCCCACGCCCTGTACCTGGCCGGCCACGAGACAGCGGCAGTGAAGGAGAGATGCGGGTGACATGGGCCGCAGTGTAGCCGCAGAAACAGCCTTTCGTAAAGCGGCGCCGGCACAATGCGGGCTGCCTGGGCGCGCCTTGCCTGCTCCACAGTTATCCTGTAATATAAAAAAGATGCAGGCTGTCCGGCCAATGAACTGCCCGGCAGCGGGAGGAATGTTATGTCGGATACAACACAGAAGGGCGGAAGCGCCACGGTGGGCAATCGCGTGCGCTCGTTTCGCGAGGCGCGCGGCATGGACAGGGAAACCCTGGCCAGGGATGCCAGCCTGAGCGTGGAATTTCTGGAGCGGCTGGAAAATGGCGAAGTCTATCCGTCCATCGGTCCCATGCAGAAGGTGGCCCGTGCCCTGGGCCTGCGGCTGGGAACCTTTCTGGACGACCAGTTTACCCGTGACCCCATCATCAGCAGCATCAATGGCAGCGAGGCCGTCATCTGTCCGCATACGGGCAGCATGCCGCCGCCGAGCTATATTTACCATGCGCTGGGCAAGGGCAAGAACGACCGCAACATGGAGCCGTTCTTCATCGAAATCTATCCCAATGCCGAAGGGGCGGTGCGCAAGACCAGCTCACACCAGGGCGAAGAGTTCATCTTTGTGCTGGAAGGCGAGCTGCTGGTGGTCTACGGCCGGGAAAATCACATCCTGCGGCCGGGGCAGACTATCTATTATAATTCCATTGTGCCCCACTATGTGGGGCCGGCCAATGACAAGCCGGTGCGCATTCTTGCGGTGACCTACAATCCCTAGGCCCCGGCAGGGGCAGCCTGCGGCACGCAGGCGCGGCAGCGCCCGGCGGCGGAAGGCACGGGCCGGACGCGGAGCATGCCGCATGGCGGCATTCTGCACGGGCAGACAGCATGGGCACCTGAGCCGGGAGGGCTGAGCATGGATGAAAAAGTACGCGAGCGTCAGGCGCAGTTCGTGCTGCGGGAAAAGACGCTGGGCCAGATTCTGGACGAGACCGTGGCACGCTTCCCCGACAGGGAGGCCCTGGTCTATGCCGACCGCAATTATCGCAAGACCTGGAGCCAGTTTGCCGAGGATGTGGACACCCTTGCCCGCGGCCTCATGGCTCTGGGCGTGCAGAAGGGCGAAAAGGTGGCCGTGTGGGCCACCAATGTTCCCTACTGGGTGACCCTGCAATTTGCCACGGCCAAGATCGGCGCCGTGCTGCTGACGGTCAATACCAATTACCGCGAACACGAGCTGCGCTATCTGCTCAAGCAGTCCGAGTGCGAGAATATCTTTCTCATCGACAGCCTGCGGGATCATGACTATGTGGATACCCTCTACAAGATTGCGCCGGAACTGCGCGTGCAGTCCCGCGGCGATCTGCGTTGCCACGATCTGCCGCATCTGAAGCGCGTCTGCTTTCTGGGGGCGGAAAAGTACCGGGGCATGTATTCCATTCCAGAAATCATGGCCATGTCCGTCATGGTGGACGATGCGGACTACCTGGCCCGTCAGCGCAGCCTGGACCCGTGGGACGCCATCAACATGCAGTATACCTCCGGCACCACGGGCTTTCCCAAGGGGGTCATGCTTACGCATGTGGGGGTGGGCCTCAACGGCTACTGGATCGGCCGCCATCAGCGCTTTACGGAAGAGGACCGCGTGTGCCTGCCCGTGCCCCTTTTCCACTGTTTCGGCTGCGTGCTGGGGGTCTCGGCCTGTGTCAATCACGGTTCCTGCATGGTCATTCTGGAGTCCTACAATCCCTTGCAGGTGCTGGCCGCGGTAGACAGCGAGCGCTGCACCGCCCTCTACGGCGTGCCCACCATGTTCCTTGCCGAGCTGGAGCACAAGCTGTTCAAGCGCTTTGACGTGTCCAGCCTGCGCACGGGCATCATGGCCGGTTCCGTCTGCCCCGAACCGCTCATGCGGCGCGTGGTGGACGAGATGAACATGAAGGAAATCACCATCTGCTACGGCCTGACCGAAGCCTCGCCGGTCATGACGCAGTCTGATGTGCATGATCCCCTGGCCCTGCGCTGCGAGACCGTGGGCTGCGCCATGCCCGGCATCGAGGTGCGCGTGGCCGATCCCGAGACCTGCGAGGAACTGCCCCGGGGCGAGGTGGGGGAAATCCTCTGCCGCGGTTACAATGTGATGAAGGGCTACTACAATATGCCCGAGGAAACGGCCAGAACCATCAGCCCCGAGGGCTGGCTCCACTCCGGCGATCTGGGCACCATGGATGAAAACGGCTATGTGCGCATCACCGGGCGCATCAAGGACATGATCATCCGCGGCGGGGAAAACGTCTATCCCCGCGAGGTGGAAGAATTTCTGCTGACCATGGACGGCGTGCTGGATGTGCAGGTAGTGGCCGTGCCCAGCCGCAAGTACGGGGAAGAGGTGGGTGCCTTCATCGTGCCCCGTCCCGGTGTGGAGCTGGGCCAGGAAGACGTGCGCGCCTTCTGCCGCGGCAAGATCGCCTGGTACAAGATTCCGCGCTATGTGGCCGTGGTCTCCGGCTTCCCGCTCACGGCCAGCGGCAAGATTCAGAAGTTCAAGCTGCGCGAGATGGCGGCCGAGCGCTGGCCCGAAGCCATGGAGGGCTAAGCGCAGGCACGCATGGGCCATGCCGCTGCCGCACGCTGCCCTGCCGCCCCGGCGTGACGGCCCTGTCGGGAGCATGCCTGTCTCTGCGGCACATCCGCAGCCGGTGCAGGCTGCCGCCGCGTAACATCTGCCAGCAGCGGCGTGACCCGCTGCCGGCGCTGGCTGACATACAGACGGGGGAGGGAAACCTTCCCCGTTTTCTTGTGCCGGCGCACAGGGGCGCGGGTGCTTTTCTCCCGTGGCGGAGCATGCTATGCAGGGACGCATGGAAAATGAACATCCTTCTTCCGCTGCCGGCGCGGCATCTTCTGCCGGCTGTTCCGCGGCCTGTCCGCTGGCGCGTCTGCCGGAATCCTTCTGGCTGGGGCTGGTGCGGCGCCCCTTCCGCAGGCGTCATCCCGTCATCTTCTGGCTGCTGATACTGCTGGTTCTGCTGGCCCTGCTCCTTGTCTGGCTGGGCAGCAGGGACGATGCCTTCGGCGGGCCGCGCCTGGCCGTGCTGGAGGTGAACGGCACCATTGACGACGTGCGGCCGCATCTGGAATGGCTGCGCAGGATTGCCCGGCAGGATCAGGTAAAGGGGCTGCTGGTGCGGGTGGATTCGCCGGGAGGCGGCGCCGCTGCCTCGCAGGAACTGTACGAGGCCGTGCGTCATCTGGGCGAACGCCTGCCCGTGGCCGTTTCCATGGGTGGCATGGCGGCGTCGGGCGGTCTCATGGTCAGTATGGCCGGGCAGCGCGTCTTTGCCAATGCGGGAACC
This sequence comes from uncultured Desulfovibrio sp., assembly GCF_944324505.1. Taxonomy (NCBI): domain Bacteria; kingdom Pseudomonadati; phylum Thermodesulfobacteriota; class Desulfovibrionia; order Desulfovibrionales; family Desulfovibrionaceae; genus Desulfovibrio; species uncultured Desulfovibrio sp. Next base: position 184,518 of record NZ_CALUWO010000002.1, on the reverse strand, counting down.
GTGACCGGTTCCATCGGGGTGCGCATGGATATTCCGCAGATACGCGCCCTGCTGGACCGGATCGGCGTGGACCGTCAGACCCTGACCACCGCGCCCTACAAGGATGCCGGCTCCATGCTGCGCCCCCTGTCTGATGAGGAACGGGCCTATTTTCAGGGCGTGCTGGACGATATGCACGGCATGTTTGTGGATATTGTGGCCCGGGGGCGGCACATGGCGCGGGAACAAGCGGCAGCTCTGGCCGACGGCCGCATCTTCACCGGCCGGGAGGCCCTGCGGCTGGGGCTGGTGGATGAGCTGGGCGGCATGGAGGCCGCTCACCGCTGGCTGGCAGAGCAGAGCGGGGTGGATGTGCGGCGCCCGCTGCTGGAGCGGCCGCGCAAGGAACGATGGTGGCAGGACCTGCTGGAAAGTACGCTGTCCCGCTGGCTGGGCCTGGATGCCGCAGCTGTGCGCAATGCCACGCCTGTTTTTTTGTATCAGTAAACATGTCAGGGGCGACTCCTCAGGGAGCCGCCCCGTTTTTGTCTAGTCTGCTGAGGGTTGCGCGGCCCCGTGCATGAAGGCTTCCCAGCGGGCCAGCAGGGCGCGCAGGGCCTGGCCGCGGTGGCTGCGGGCAAGTTTTTCCTCGCGGCTCAGTTCCGCGGCGCTGCGCCCCAGGTGCGGATCAAGAAAAACAGGGTCATAGCCAAAGCCGTTGCTGCCGCGCCGGGCCGTGAGCAGGCGGCCGTCCCAGGTGCCGCGCACCACCAGCTCGCCCCCGCCCAGACAGGCCGGGCGCACGGCGGCCATGCAGCACACAAAGCGGCCGCTGCGCTGTGCGTCGGGAACCTGACGCAGGGCGTACAGCAGCTTGCGGATGTTGCGGTCGTCGCGGTTTTCGCCGGGCAGCAGCTCCCAGTCATTGCCGTAGCGGGCGGAATGAATGCCCGGGGCGCCGTCCAGGGCGTCCACCTCCAGGCCGGAATCGTCGGCAATGCTGACCAGGCCGGTTTCGGCGGCCACGGTGCGGGCCTTGATGAGGGCGTTTTCCTCAAAGGTCAGCCCGTCTTCCACAATGTCGCCAATGTGGGGAAAGTGATCCAGCCCCACCACGTCCACGCCAAAGTCAGCCAGCGGACCGGCCAGTTCCCGGACCTTGCCGGCATTGGTGGTGGCCAGTACGGCGCGCATGCGCTGTGATGTCATGATGCCCTCCTGATATCAGTGCCGGTGCTCGCGGGGAAGCTGCACGGTGGCGGTGATGATGCCGCCGATGATGAGGGCGCCGCCCGCAAGCTGCGCCGCATTGACGGCTTCTCCCAGGACCAGCCAGGCCCCGACGGCCGCAAAGACCGGCAGGGAATAATAGACAATGCCCGCCCGCACCGGGCCGATGGCGGCGATGGCACGGGTCCAGAGGCAGAAGGAAACAAAGGAACAGCCCACCCCGGCATAGAGAATGCCCACCAGCACCGGCATGGACCAGGTGACCGGCGGCAGCAGGAGCCATTCCGCGACCACGCAGGGCAGCGTCAGGGCCGCGCCCAGGCCGAAGGTGGCGGCGCTGAAACCCAGGGTGGAGATTTCCGGCGCGCGGAAGCGCATGAACAGGGAATAAAGGCCAAAGCTGAAGGCCCCGCCCAGCGACCAGAGGTCCCCGCGGGCAAAGCTCAGGGTGGCCAGGCGCTGCCAGTCGCCCCGGCTTACCAGAATGACGATGCCCGCCAGCACTACCAGCATGCCCAGCAGGCGCCGGGGGCGGATGGCCTCGCCGTAGAGCACGCGGGACAGCAGCAGGATGACAATGGGGGCCGTGGGCGCAATGAGGGCCATGTTCAGGCTTTCGGTGCTTTGCCCGGCCTTGTAGAAAAAGGTGTTCATGAGCGAAACCCCCAGCAGGGACATGAGCAGCACGTGCTTCCAGTGCCGGCGCAGGGCCGGCCAGTCGCGGCGCAGGGCCGGCCAGGCAAAGGGCAGGCAGACCGCAAAGGCCGTGACCCAGCGCCAGAAATTGCACTGCCAGGGCGGAATCATGTGGGCCACGGCGCGGGCCACCACGAAATTTCCTGACCAGATGACCGTGGCCAGCAGGGCCAGCAGGGTTCCCGTTGTGGCTTCCCGCATGCTACCTTCCTCCAGATTGCCGGACCATGCCCCCCGGGGGCGGACGGCCATAGGTTGTAGCTGCCGGTGCGAAAGGCGTCAATGCGCGCGGCGGCGGGCCGGGCGGGGCCGTGGCGGGCGGGAAAAATGAGCCATGCGCGCAGCGGGGGGAACGGCTCTTTTCTTTTGGCCGTGAAACAGCTATTGCTGAAAACCGTGTCGTATGTGCCGGCGGCCGGACAGAGCCGCACCGGCGGGAACTTGCCACAGGAGATGACAGCGTGAAAAAGGGGTTTTTTCCGGGACTGCGGACCGGGGGGCGTCAGGCCCTGACGGGGCTGCTTTGTGCGGGACTGCTCTGGGTGGGGCAGGCGCCGGTTTTTGCCGCCGACAAGGTCCCGGATGCGCCGGCAGCGGCGCCGCAGGCCACCGCAGAACAGGCTGCGGAACAGTCCGCAGAACGGGCCGCAGAACGGGCCGCCGAGGATGCCCGCACGGCTGCCGCACTCCGGCAGGTGCAGCAGGCGCTGGATGCCGGCAAGTATGAGCAGGCCGTGTCCCTGCTTGGTCCCCTGGCCGAGAAGGAGGGCAATGGCGAGGCCCTGTATGTGCTGGGAACGCTGACCATGCAGGGTAAGGGGGTGAAGCGCAGTCCGCAGCGCGGTGCCGCCCTGCTCAGAAAGGCGGCCGAAAAGGGCGAGCTGCGGGCACAGAATGCCTTGGCCACGGCCTATTGCACGGGAAACGGCGTGCGCCGCAATTTTCGGGAGGCTGCCCGCTGGTATCGCAAGGCGGCAGAGCAGGGCCTGGCCGAGGCGCAGTTCTCGCTGGGCTATCTCTATGCCAACGGACGCGGCGTGCCCAAGCGCGAGGACATGGCCATCGACTGGTACAGCCGCGCCGCCAATCAGGGGCTGGCCGATGCCCAGTATTCGCTGGGCTGGACCTATATGAACGCCAAGGGATCCAATCAGAGCGACACCAAGGCCGCTCACTGGTTTGAGCGGGCTGCCCAGCAGGACCACAAGAAGGCCATGAACAATCTGGCCTACATGTACGCCGAGGGGCGCGGCTTTGCACAGGACAATGCCAAGGCCATCCAGTGGTATACCCGCGCCGCCGAGGCGGGCTATGCCGAAGCGCAGTACAATCTGGGCTTCATGTACGAACAGGGGCGCGGCGTGGCCCAGGACTATGCCAGAGCCGTGGAATGGTACCTCAAGGCGGCCGAAGCGGGCGAACCGGCGGCCCAGTACAGCCTGGGCCTCATGTATGACCAGGGCACGGGCGTGCAGCGCAACCTCAGCGAGGCGCAGCGCTGGTATGAACTGGCGGCCAAAAACGGCGATCCCGATGCCCGCGCGCATCTGCGCGCCCAGGAGCGCAGCGCGCCCTCCCGCAAGAAAAAATAGGCTCCGTGCCCCTGTGCCCGCAGCCGGGACGGGGGAAAATCACCTTGTGTTCCGCAAAACTTTCTGATACGGTCTCTCACTCCCGGAAAACGGGGAAATTTTGTTTGGAGGCATGGCTGATGGCTGACAAGGAAACCGGGCACGACAATGAAATGAATTTCGAGAGTGCCCTCGAAAACTACCTCAACTCCGACTTTGGCGACCTGGAAGAAGGCTCCATTGTCAAGGGCGAAATCGTCCGCGTTGATGACGACAATGTGCTGGTGGATGTGAACTTCAAGTCCGAAGGGCAGATCCCGGCCAGCGAGTTCCGCGATTCCGCGGGCAACATGACCGTCAAGGTGGGCGATACGGTGGATGTCTACGTGGTTCGCAAGAACGAAGGCGAAGGCACCATCACGCTCTCTTTTGAACGAGCCAAGCGCATGCAGGTCTTCGACAAGCTGGAAGACGTGCAGGAGAACAATCAGGTCATCAAGGGCCATATCGTGCGCCGTATCAAGGGCGGCTACACGGTGGATATCGGTGGTGTGGAAGCCTTCCTGCCTGGCTCCCATGTGGACCTGCGCCCCGTGCCGGACATGGACGCGCTGGTCAATCAGGAATTTGAATTCCGCGTGCTCAAGATCAACCGCCGCCGCAGCAACGTCATCGTGTCCCGCCGCGTGCTGCTGGAAGAAGAACGCGATTCCAAGCGCCAGGATCTGCTCCGCACGCTGGAAGAAGGCCAGATCGTGCACGGCAAGGCCAAGAATATCACCGAATACGGGGTGTTCGTGGACCTCGGCGGCCTCGACGGCCTGCTGCACATCACGGATATGAGCTGGAAGCGCATCCGCCATCCCAAGGAAATGATCACCATGGGGCAGGACCTGACCCTCAAGGTGCTTTCCTTCGACCGCGAAAACAACAAGGTCTCCCTGGGCCTCAAGCAGCTGGTGCCCGATCCGTGGCAGGACATCTCCGCCCGCTTCCCCGAAGGCACCAAGCATGTGGGCAAGGTCACCAATCTGGTGGACTACGGGACCTTTGTGGAACTGGAACCCGGCGTGGAAGGCCTGGTGCACATCTCCGAAATGTCCTGGACCCGCAAGCTGCGTCATCCTTCCCAGATGGTGCACACCGGTGACGAAGTGGAAGTGGTCATCCTGGGCGTGGATGGCGAAAAGAAGCGCATCAGCCTCGGCATGAAGCAGGTTCGTCCCAATCCCTGGGAACTGGTGGCGGAAAAGTACCCCGAAGGCACCATTCTTGAGGGCGTCATCAAGAACATCACCGAATTCGGCATGTTCATCGGCATTGAAGACGGCATCGACGGCCTCATTCACGTGTCCGACATCAGCTGGACCAAGAAGGTGCGCCATCCCAACGAACTGTACAAGGTGGGCGACACCGTGCAGGCCAAGGTGCTCACCGTGGACCAGGAAAACGAAAAGTTCACCCTGGGCATCAAGCAGCTGGTGGATGATCCGTGGGGCCATGTGCCCAGCACCTACCCCGTGGGCTGCACCGTCAAGGGCGTGATCACCAATATCACCGACTTTGGCCTGTTTGTGGAAGTGGAAGAAGGCATCGAAGGCCTGGTGCATGTGTCCGAACTTTCCGGCAAGAAGGTCAAGACCCCTGCCGAAATGTACAAGGAAGGCCAGGAAATCGAAGCCAAGGTCATCCATGTGAGCGCCGAGGAACGCCGTCTGGGTCTGTCCATCAAGCAGATCAAGGACGAGGAAGAGCGCCGCAAGCCCAAGGAATTCCATGCCGGTCCCCAGGAAACCGGCCAGAGCCTGGGCGATCTGCTCAAGGCCGCTGCCCGCGAAAACAGCGAAAACTAGTTCGCACACCCATGACCATCAGGGGGGGAGCTTCGGCTTCCCCCCTTTTTTTATGCCCGCGTCAGGGTGCAGCCGCTTCTGCCCGGAACCGGCACGGGAACAGGCGCAGGAACAGGAGCGCGGCAGGCCGCCCGCCAGCGCCTGGCGCGGAAGCGGCCTGTCCGGACAGCGGTGGCATCAGGCGTCCCCGTCCCCTAGGCGTCCCGCAGGCAGTTTTCAGGCGTCGTTGTCCGCCGGATTGCGGGTGCGGTCCTCTTCGGGGGGCGTGTCCTGTGCCCGTGCCGCCGGCGGCCCGGGCGGAATGATCTGTCCGGCGGCGGGCAGGGCATGCGGCGGGCGCTCCGTGGCCAGGATGGCCATGCCGGCCACCAGCAGGCCAAGGCCCGCCAGCTGCACGGCGGAGAGCCGCTCATGCAGAAGAAAAATCCCCCAGCAGGCAGCGGCCAGCGGCTCGGCAAGGGCCAGTGTGGCCGCGGTGGCGGCGCGGGTCAGGCGCAGACCGGCCGTGGTCAGGCTGAAGGCCAGGGCTGCCGTCACCGTGCCGAGGTAGAGGGCGGTTGCCGTTCCGGCAGGGCTGACCAGCCAGTACAGGGGAGAGGCAGGCAGGACAGGCAGCAGGGCCAGACCGCTCAGTCCTGTGAGCACCAGCATGATGCTGTCCGGGGCATACTGCCGGCCCAGCGGCCGGGTGCAGACAAAATAGAGGGCATAGCCCGTGCCGGCGGCCAGGGGCAGCAGCAGACTGGTCCAGGGTACCGTGCCGTCAGCGCCGCTCAGGCAGCACAAACCGGCCAGGGACAGGAGTGTGGCGGCATACCAGCGCGGGCCGGGCCGTTCGCCCAGCAGCAGCCAGGCCAGAACGGCGGCCGCAAGCGGAGAAAAGCCGATGGAGGCCACGGTGCCCACGGCAACCCCGGTGAGCTGGACCCCGCGAAAAAAGCAGAGCTGGAAAAGCACCAGCCCGCCCGCAGCCGGCAGCAGCCAGCGCAGGGGCCAGTGATGCAGCTGCTGCGGCAGGCGTTTGCGCAGCAGGCACCAGACCAGCAGGGCCAGAAAGGCCACCTGCATGCGCAGGGCGCCGATGACGTAGGGCGTGGCGCCTTCCGGGGCCAGCGCCTGGGCGGTGCCGGACGTGCTGAAGCAGAGGGCGCCCAGCAGAACAAGGCAGGCGCCGCGGCCCGGAGCGGGCGCAGCGGGGGAGGGGGGCGTGTGCGACATGGGAGCCTCCGTTTCCCCAGCATGACAAATTTTGCACAAGATGCCAATTGCAGGTAACGGCACAAAAAAGGGCCGGTTCCCTTTCGGAAACCGGCCCTGCTCTCGGCAAGGATCAGGCGTGCGGGCTAGCGGTTGCGCCGGGGCCGGATGCGGGCGTAGACCAGCAGGCAGGAGGCGCAGAGCAGCGCCATGGCAAAGTACATGCCGCCATAGCCGGTGAAGGGCTGCAGAATGCCCAGCACGGCGGGACCAAAGCCCACGGCAATGTCCAGAAAGACAAAGTAGGTGGAATTGGCCAGGCCCACGTGTTCCGGCGGCGTGGCCTGCACGGCGATGGTCAGGCCGCAGGACTGGATGACGCCGATGCCTGCGCCGATGAGGCCGCCCGACACCAGCATCATGGTGCCGTTGCTGCAGAAGCTCAGGGTCAGCACGCCCAGGGCCAGGCAGGCGATGGACGGAAACATGACGAAGTCCGGGCCGCGCCGGTCAAAGAGCTTGCCGGCTTCCGGCCGGGAAAAGAGCATGGCCGCCGAATAGACCACAAAGAAGAAGCTGGCCGTTTCCGTCAGGTCCAGCTCTCTGGCATAGGGCGGCAGGAAGGTCATGATGCTGGAATAGGCAATGTAGACGAGGAAACCCAGGCAGCTGATGGGCAGGGCGCAGGGTTCAAGAAAATTGCGCCACAGGGGCCTTATGAAGACGACGCCCACGGCGCTGGGCGTGCCGCGCCAGAGTTCGTGAGAAACCATGGCCAGGGCCAGACTCACCACCATGAAGGCAATGCAGAGCCAGAACTGGATGGAAAAGCTGCCCGTCTGCATGAGGCTGACGCCGATGAAGGGACCGACAGCCGTGGACAGGGCATAGCTCAGCATATAGTAGCCCAGGCCCTCGCCGCGGTGCGCCTCCGGCACCATGCGCGAGACCATGGTGCTCAGGGAGGTGGAGGCCATGCCGTAGGCCGCGCCGTGCAGCAGGCGTACTCCCAGCAGCACGATCATGGACTGGGCCAGAAAATAGGTGCAGCTCAGGATCAGGTTGCTGCCGAGACCCAGCAGGCAGAGGGCGCGATGCCCGTAGCGCTCGATGAAGGCCCCGGTGAAGAGGCGGGCTATCAGAGCGCCCACCATGAACATGCCGCTGGCGGCGCCGGCCATGGCGGGCGAGGCCTGAAAGGTGCTCATGGAGTAGTCTGCCATGACGACGAAGAGCATGAAATAGTTGATCATCAGAAAGAAGTTGGCCAGTGTGATGACAATGAAGTCCTTGGTCCAGAGGCGTTCGTCGCTCATAGAGTCTCCTTGTGCACCGGAATGCGAGGGGGGGGGAATACGTGGATGCGTGCCCCCCTTGTAGGCTTATGTGCGGGGGCATGGCAAGTCTGTTTCCGGCCCCCTGCCGGGCAGGGAGATTCAGGGAACGTTGTTTTGTGACTGTGCTCACAGATCAAGACCCGTAAATATGCGTAAGCTGTTAGCACAAATCGTTTACGCAGGAGGAATCATCATGTTCTGCAATCAGTGTGAACAAACTGCCAGAGGCAGGGGCTGTACCGTGCTGGGCGTCTGCGGCAAGAATGAAGCCGTGGCGGCACAGCAGGACAGGCTTGTGGCTGCGCTGCGCCGTCTTGCTGCCGTGGCGCTGGCTGCCCGCGCATGCGGCATGGTGGACGAACAGGTGGATGATTTTGCGTTCAAGGCCCTGTTTGCCACGCTGACCAATGTGAATTTTGATCCTGCCGATCTTGTGGCGCTGGAAGAGGCCTGCCGCACGCAGGCAGCCGGTCTGGCCGCGAAGGCGGGACTGCCTGCCCCCGAAAGCGGAGCAGACGCCTTCATTGCCGGTCTGCCCGTGGCGACGGACAGCCTGTCCCCCAACGAGGACGTGCGCTCGGCCATGCAGCTGCTGCTGTACGGCCTCAAGGGCGTGGCGGCCTATGCCGACCATGCGGCCGTGCTGGGACGGCGTGATCCGGCGGTGGCGGCCTTTCTGTATACCGGCCTGGTGGCGGGAACGCCCCTGAGCCAGACGACCTATGATCTGGACGGCTGGCTGGAACTGCTCATGGAATGCGGCCGGACCAACCTGCGGGCCATGGAGCTGCTGGAAGACGGCAATACCGGCACCTTTGGTCATCCCGTGCCCACGCCGGTTTCCCTGGGACAGCGCAAGGGGCCGGCCATTCTGGTGTCGGGCCATGATCTGCCGGACCTCATGGCCCTGCTGGAGCAGACCCGCGACACAGGCATCCAGGTCTATACCCACGGGGAAATGCTGCCCGCTCACGGCTATCCCGCGCTGCATGCCTTCCCGCATCTGGCCGGGCACTACGGCACGGCCTGGCAGAATCAGCAGAAGGAGCTGCCGCATTTCCCCGGCGCGGTGCTCTTTACCACCAACTGCATTCAGGAGCCGCGCGGCTATGCGGACCGGGTGTTCACGTCCGGCAATGTGGGCTGGCCCGGCTGCGTGCACTGCCAGGACCGCAACTTTGCCCCGGTCATCCAGAAGGCCCTGGAACTGCCCGGCTTCCCCGAGGACGTGCCCGGCGGCACCGTGCTGACGGGCTTTGGCCGCCAGACGCTGCTTGGTGCGGCTCCCGCCCTGCTGGACGCCGTGGGCAAGGGTGCCGTGCGTCACATCTTCCTGGTGGGGGGCTGCGACGGCGCCCGGCCCGGACGGAATTACTATACGGAGCTGGTGGAAAAGATTCCGGCCGACTGCCTGGTGCTTACCCTGGCCTGCGGCAAGTTCCGCTTCTTTGACAAGGACCTGGGCCGCATCGGCGACCTGCCCCGCCTGCTGGATGTGGGCCAGTGCAATGATGCCTACGCGGCGGTGCGCACGGCCCTGGCACTGGCCGAGGCCCTGCACTGCGGCGTCAATGATCTGCCGCTGTCCCTCATTCTCTCCTGGTACGAACAGAAGGCCGTGAGCATCCTGCTGACCCTGCTGGCCCTGGGCGTGAAGAATATCCGCCTTGGCCCCAGCCTGCCGGCCTTTGTGTCGCCCAATCTGCTCCAGATTCTGGTGGAGCGCTGGGGCATCCGGCCCATTGCCACGCCGGATGCGGATCTGAAGGATATCCTGGGCTGAGTGCCCGCCGGTGACATGCGCGGGGCGGCCGGACCGCCCCGCAAAGGAAGGTGCCATGATCCGCAATGACAATGGTCCCGAGCAGCGCCTGCGCACGGCATTGCAGGGGCGCGCGCTGGCCGGGGTGCTGGATGACAGAGACTGGCGGGAGCTGGCTGCCCGCATGCGCGTGGCGGACTTTGCGCCCGGCGAGATTCTGTTTCATGAAGGCGGCCCCTGCGAGGCCCTGCCCCTGGTGCTGTCCGGCGAGGTCAAGCTGGTCAAGGCCGGACCGGAAGGCCGGGAACATGTGCTGCATCTGACCCGGCCGGGGGCCTTTTGTGATGTGGGGGCACTTTTCTATTCGGGGGGCCTGCCCTGCACGGCCGAGGCCGTGACCACCGGTCGCGCCCTGTGGCTGGACAAAAAGACGCTCCAGGACAGCGTGACGCGCAATCCGGCGCTGGCGGGCTATCTGCTGCGCGTGCTGGCGCACCGGCAGCGCCTGTTCATCAACAAGGTGGCCGGTTCGCAGGGCGTCATTTCCGTGGCGCGGCGCGTGGCGGGCTGGCTTCTGCACCGCAGCAGAATGGAAAAGAGCGACAGCATTGCCCTGTCGGGCACCAGGGAACTCTGGGCGCGTCTGCTGGGCGTGAGCCGGGAAAGCCTGAGCCGTGAACTCAATGCCCTGGCCCGGGCCGGCGTCATCCGTCTGGAACGGCGGCGCGTGGAGCTGCTGCGCCGGGATATTCTGGAGAAGAACGCCCATGAATAGCCCGGTGACGCCGGCGGGGCTGCTGCATCCGCCCTATGCCCGCTGTGCCGACGGCCGGGATATTTCCCGCCCCGTGCAGGTGGACCTGCGGCACTGGCGGGAACAGGCCTGTGTGGTCTCCTCGTCCGTGACGGGCAATACCTGGCGCGTGGGCGAAGCCCTGGCAGGCGGCATTCTGCCGCATGTGGCGCCGGCGGCGGCACAGGCACTAGCCGGACGCCGGGTGCTGGCCCTGGGTTTCTGGGTGCGGCGGGGCCTTCCCGATGAGGAAAGCCGCCGCTTCTGGCAGCAGCTGCGCGGCAGACAGGTCTTCCTTTTCGGCACGCTGGGGGCCTGGCCCGACTCCCCGCATGCGCAGCGCTGCCTGGAGCAGGCACGGGAACTGCTGGCAGAAGGGGGCAATCATCTTCTGGGCGAGTTTCTGTGCCAGGGAAGGGTGCGCCCCCGGCAGGACATGCCGGGCAGGGGGCATCCCATGACAGAGGCGCGTGCGGCCCGCCTGGCAGAGGCCGCACATCATCCCGATGAGCGGGACTGCGAGCTGGCCCGCACCTGCTGGCTGGCCGCACTGGACAGTTTGACGGCGCGGAACCCCGTTCCGGCGCCCGGTGAGTGGAGATGTGGAAATGCAGGCGAAATTGCGTACGGACGCTGCCTTTTATGATGACGTTTTTGCCAAGCTGGAAACCCTGTACGTATCCTTTTCCGGCGAGGAATATCCCTATGTGCTGCCCCTCAATGCCGTCTGGCTGGACGGGCACCTCTATGCCCACACCGGCCTCAAGGGGCACAAGCTGGACTGTCTGGCCCGTGATGCCCGGGTGGGCTTTGCCGGCGCGGTGGATGTGACCATCGCCCGCGAGCACAGCACGGCCTATTTCCGCAGCATCAGCGGACACGGCCGCATGTCGCTGGTGACGGATGATGCGGAAAAGATACGGGTGCTGGACGCCATGAGCGATCATTATCAGGCGCGCTGTCCCCGCCCCACGCCCCCGGCCGCGCTGCGCCGGGTCAATGTGCTGCGCATTGACATCGAGGAAATGTGCGGCAAGGACCGCCTCCCCGACTAGACGTTCGCGAGCTTCCGGCAGACGTGCGGGTCTGCCGGTGAGTCTGGCCCCGGTGTGCCCCTTGGCGGCCCGCCGGGGCTTTCCGCAGCTGTGTCCGGCGCAGAAAAATCCCTTGCATTTGTCCGGCTCCGCAGCTATTCTGATTCCGTTCCGGCTGGGGGAGCCTACTGTATGGCTGAGAAAGGGTGAGAGCGCCCTGACCCCTAGGGCGCGCGGATGCGCGCTCCTGTACCTGAAGCAGATAGTGCTGACGAAGGGAAGCTGGCGACCCGTGTTTCGGGTCTGTGCACTGCCCGCTTCTTCTGAACGCGGGTTTTTTTTGTGCGTGACGGGCAAGACCGTCGGGAGGCCGTATGCAGCTGACAGTCAATGGACAAGATGGAGACTATGCCGACAACATGAGCGTGGCCGACCTGCTGCATGAGCGTGGCCACGATGCTGCCGTTGTGGTGGTGGAGCGCAACGGGGAAATTGTCCCCGCGGCGGATTTCGCCACCACGCGCCTGTGTGCCGGAGATGTGCTGGAACTGGTGCAGTTCGTGGGCGGCGGCTAGCCGACGCACTGCCGTATGGTCTCGGGAGGCGCTGCTCCCTTACGGGGCAGCGGCGGGACGGCTGCCATGCCGCAGAAGGCAGCGGTCTGCTTCGGTACGTTCTGCAGCGGCGTGAGCCGGCATGCAGTGTGTGACAGAGGGAGAAGTACAGTGGAAGACAAGCTCGTTATCGGCGGCGTGGAACTGAAGAGCCGCCTGTTTATCGGTACGGGAAAATACAGCGCTGACAAGCTCATTCCCGGCGTCTGCGAGGCCAGCGGAGCGGAAGTGATCACCGTGGCCATGCGGCGCGTGGAAAAGGGGCAGCAGGGCATTGTGGCCCATATTCCCCAGAGCATGCGCCTTCTGCCCAATACTTCCGGCGCCCGCACTGCGGAAGAGGCCGTGCGCCTGGCCCGTCTGGCCCGCGCCGCCGGCTGTGGCGACTGGATCAAGATTGAAGTGATTTCCGATGTGCGCCACCTGCTGCCCGACGGCTACGAAACCGCCAGAGCCACCGAAATGCTGGTCAAGGAAGGCTTTACCGTTCTGCCCTACATCAATCCCGATCTGTATGTGGCCCGGGCCTGCGCCAATGCCGGGGCCGCCGCCATCATGCCCCTGGGGGCGCCCATCGGCACCAATCGCGGCCTGCGCACCAGGGAAATGATCGGCATCCTCATCGAGGAAATGGACCTGCCCATTGTGGTGGATGCGGGCATCGGCCGTCCTTCCCAGGCCTGCGAGGCCATGGAAATGGGGGCCGCCGCCTGCCTGGTGAATACGGCCATTGCCTCTTCCGCCGATCCGGTGCGCATGGCGCTGGCCTTCCGGGCCGCTGTGGAAGCCGGCCACAATGCCTGGCTGGCCGGTGCCGGGGTGGTCAAGGCGCCGGGTGAAGCTGCCGAAGCCTCGTCGCCGCTTACCGGTTTTCTGCGTTAGTGAGGAGGATGGTCATGGAAAATTTTCAGCAGTTTCTGGAAAAATGGCCGCGTGAACGCCGGGCGGAGCTGGCCGCCAATGCCACCGAGGAACAGGTGCTGGCCGCCCTGCGCAAGGACAGCCTGCAACCCGCCGACTTCATGGCCCTGCTGTCGCCCGCCGCGGCGCCGCATCTGGAAGACATGGCCCAGCGCGCCCATGAACTGACCCTGCGCTACTTTGGCCGCGCCGTGAACCTGTTCACGCCGCTCTATATTTCCGATGTCTGCACCAATCAGTGCCGCTACTGCGGCTTCAATGCCAATAATACGCAGCCCCGCCGGCATCTGACCCTGGACGAGGTGGAAGAAGAGGGGCGCGCCATCGCCAAGATGGGCCTGCAGCATGTGCTGGTGCTCACCGGCGAGGCACCCAAGCTCTCCTCGCCGGAATACATCGCCGGGGCGGCCCGCCGCCTCAAGCCCATGTTTGCCTCTGTGGGTGTGGAAGTCTACTCCCTTACCGAAGAGCAGTACCGCCTGCTGGTGGACGCGGGCGTGGACGGCATGACCATGTTTCAGGAAACCTACAATCCTGAACTCTATGCCTGGCTGCATCCCGCCGGCCCCAAGAAGGACTACGGCTTCCGCCTCAATGCGCCGGAACGCGCGGCCCGCGCGGGCATGCGCTCGCTGGGCGTGGGCGCGCTGCTGGGTCTGGACGAATTTGTGCAGGATGCCTTCTGCACCGGCCTGCATGCCTGGTGGCTCATCCGCAACTATCCCGGCGTGGACGTGGGGGTTTCCATCCCGCGCATCTGCTCGCACGAAGGCAGCTTTGACATTCCCCATGCGGTCAATGACCGGCAGTTCGTGCAGTATGTGACTGCCGTGCGCTGCTTCCTGCCGCGGGCGGGCATCACCTGTTCCAGCCGCGAAAGCGCCTTCATGCGCAACCACCTGGTGCCCCTGGGGGTGACCCGCGTTTCCGCCGGGGTGTCCACGGCCGTGGGCGGGCATGCCGGCGAGGCGGACAATTCCGGCCAGTTCGACATTACCGACCACCGCAGCGTGGAACAGATGACCGATGCCCTGGCCAGCATCGGCTATCAGGCCGTGATCAAGGACTGGGAACACCCGGTGGCCTGCGTCTAGCCGTGGCCGCTCGCGTGCCCGGCACGCTTGTTTTCTGACACTCCTTATGCATGGCCCCGGCGCTGTCCTTCTGGCGTCGGGGTCATCTTCTGTTTTCCGGGAGTCTGCCTGTGAGTCATGCTATGCTGTTGCGGCGCGGTCTGACGCGCTATCTTTCCCCGGAGCAGCTGGAACGTCTGCGTAGCGTGCGCGTGGGCGTGGCCGGTGCGGGGGGGCTGGGGTCCAATGCGGCGCTCATGCTGGCCCGCAGCGGGGTGGAGCATTTTCTGCTGCTGGATCATGATGTGGTGGAGGCTTCCAACCTCAACCGCCAGCAGTACTGGCCGCGCCATGTGGGCCGCCCCAAGGTGGACTGCCTGGCCGAACTGCTGCACGAACTCAATCCCGCCGTGCAGACGGATTGCCGTCAGCTCCGCCTGGGGCCGGACAATCTGCCCGATCTGCTGCCCCTGTGCCCCGTGTGGCTGGAAGCCCTGGACGGCGCGGCGGACAAGCGCCTGCTGGTGGAACAGGCCATGCTCGGGGAGCGCTGGGTGGCCAGCGCCTCGGGCATGGGCGGCTACAACGGGGCGCCCATGCAGAAGCGTGCCCTGGGCCGGCTCATGCTGGTGGGGGATTTTACCACCGATATTTTGCAGGCGCCGCCGCTGGCGCCGCGCGTTACCGAGGCGGCTGCCCTGCTGGCTGATGCGGCCCTGACCATTATTCTGGACAGGGACTGGCAGACCGCCTGACGGTACGTGCCCTTTGCGCAAGGAGAACCCATGGCTGATGACGACACCCTGTGCCCGGACGAAGCGGCCGGGCCGCTGGAGGAACTGACGGCGGAGCAGACCTTCCGCTTTTCCTGCCATCCCGGCATATCCTGCTTCAATCGCTGCTGCCATGATCTGGCCCTGCCCCTGACGCCCTATGATGTCATGCGCCTGTGCGCGCATCTGGGCATGGACGGCGAGACCTTTCTGGAGCGCTATGCCGCGGTGCGCACCTTTCCCGAAACGGGCTTTCCGCTGCCGTTTCTCCTCATGGATGACGTGGAGGGTGCGCCCTGTCCCTTTGTGGGGCCGGAGGGCTGCACCGTCTATGCCGACAGGCCCGGCGCCTGCCGCAGCTATCCGCTGGGGCGGGGAACGCGGATGGGCCGTGACGGTATTGAGGAACGGCACTATCTGGTCCGCGAGGCGCACTGCCGCGGCTTTGCGGCCGGTCCGCTCTGGACGCCGCCCAACTGGCAGAAAAGTCAGGGACTGGAAACCTACAATGCCTTCAATGACCGCTACATGCGGCTCATGACCATGGTGCAGGCGTCGGGGCGCCCGCTGGAGGCCAGCCTGTCCACCCTGGCCCTGCTGTGCCTGTATCAGCTGGAAGCCTTCCGCGGCATCATCAGGGAAAAGAAGCTGCTTGCCCATGTGGAGGTGGATGCCCAGCGCGCCCGTGCCGTGCTGACGGACAGCGCCGCCACCCTGGAATTCGGGCTGGACTGGCTGGAGCTGGTTATCTTCGGGCGTTGTCCGCATCTTGCCCCACGTCGCGGGGACAGCGCGGGCACGTAGGCCGGCGCACACCACAGACGTTTTTTGAAAGGAGGAAGGGAATGCCCCCGTGCTTAAGGGGGCGTTCCCTTCCTCTGTGCGTTTTTTTGGGGGAAAAGACACGTTGCCGCGGGCGTATTGCCCGTCAGCCGGCAGCGGGACGCCGCACGGGCGCAGGATGCTGTGCCCGGATGCCGCCGGGCCACAGCGGTTGCGCGCTTCTCTCCCGGAAAGCGGCCGGCGGCGGGCAGCTGCTCTATGGCCCGGACGGCGGCATCGTATGCATGCGTTATGGACGGCATGATCCGGCTGCCTTCCTCAAGGTCGTCGGCGCGCAGGGCCGCCAGCTGCTGTTCCAGCAGCTGGAACAGCTGGTCCATGGCCAGGTTGCCGCATACGCCCTTCATGGTGTGGGCCGCTTCCTCCGCCGTGGGCATGTCCGCGGAGGATATGGCTGTGGCAAGGCGTACATAGGTGGGATCCAGCAAAAACTTTTGCAGCAGCCGTATCATGAATGGCTCATTTTGCATGCAGCGTTCCAGCAGGCTGTCTGCATCAATACCACCACTATTCAGGATTTCTCGGATACGCGTGTTCATCAGAATTACCAAAAATACTACGCGTAGAACACGTAGAGGTCATGTTCTGCGGCAAAGAAGCATTCCAGAAGACGGGGATTGAAGATGCCGCACTGTTTTTCCTTGATCATGCGCAGGGTCTTTTCACGGCTGAAGGGTTTTTTGTAGCAGCGTTCGCTCAGCAGCGCATCGTAGACGTCGGCAAGGGAAACGATTTGCGCCCACAAGCTGATTTCATCCCCCTTCAGTCCGTCGGGATAGCCTCTGCCATCCCAGCGCTCATGATGGTGGCGGGCAATGTCGTAGGCATAGGCAAAGGCCGGGTGCTCATGCAGCTGGGGAATTTTTTGCAGCAGCTCCGCCCCCAGGATGGTATGTCGCTTCATGATTTCGAATTCTTCGGCAGTGAGCGCTCCGGGCTTGTTCAGGATGGAATCGGTAATGGCGATCTTTCCCACATCGTGCATAATGGCGGCAAGGGCAATCTGCTCGATGGTTTCCGCATCCAGGCCCTGCCCGAGGGGGGTGTGCAGCAGCAGATGGCGTGTAATGTGGTGGATGCGCTGCACATGTGCGCCGGATTCTCCGCTGCGAAATTCGATGGCCGTAGCCAGGGCCGCAATGAGACCCCGGTTAAGATGGATGATCTTCTGGGCCTGCCGGTACAGCTCCGCCTGCTGCCGTTACACCTTGCTGCTCAGGGCCTCGCGTGCGCGGAACAGTTCCACCACGGAATTGATTCTGCGCTGCACCACACGGGACATGATGGGCTTGCTGATCACGTCCATGACGCCCAGCTCGTAGGCCGCATTGATGACCGTGTCACTGGCATCGCCGGTGATGAGGAAGACGGGAATCTTCTGGGTCAGTCCGCGGGATGCCATGGCATGCAGCACAGCCATGCCGCTCATTTCCGGCATGACCACATCCAGAAGCAGGGCACAGTATTTCTGCGGTGCCGCAAGCAGGGCCGTCAGTGCTTCCCGGCCATTGGCGGCATGCTCCGTCGTATAGAAGGAAGAAAAGATGAGGTCAAGCAGTTCCCGATTGATGGCATCATCGTCGACAATGAGCATGCGGTTGTCGTCCGCCTTCAGGGCATTCCATTGATTCAGCGATGTTTTGGGTGCGTTATTCATGACGTTTCGTCACTCTTTTGCGGAAGTGGGGCCGTTCCCGTCTGGCAGTCTGCTTCCAGAGCTGGCGTTTGCGGGCGCGGCGCCTGTGCCATGCCCCGATTGCAGGCATCCTCCTGCAGCGTGGCGGGGCAGGCGCGCGCAAGGTTTTTTGGCACGTCCCGTCTTGGTGTAAGGCGGAAAACCCTTCAGAATCCATCCTTGTCCGTGTGTGGAAACCTATATGAATCCTGTCAGGCAATCAAGCCGACACGGAATAATCCTTGCCATATTTCGATGGCCAGACCCCGTGGAGGAAACGCCAATCCCGGAGGAAGAGATGGCCAAAAAGTGTACCTTTTTGTCACGCAATACATAGCATAATGTATATATTAAATCTAAAATTCTTTGCAATGAAAAAAACGGCTCAATGTGTAAAAACGCACCACAACAAAAAGGTACACTTTTTGGGCGGCAAAAGACAGGTGCCATGGCGCGGCACGGCAGAGCCGGGCGCATGCCCCTGCCAGGCGCCCGGCCGCAAGGCCCGTGGGGCTGGTGCGGCGCGGTAATTCAAGAAAAACAGGGCGATGCGATTGGCTGTATCCTTTCCTACGCCATTGAATCTTCAATAGCAAGACGGGGGGATATCTTCTTTCCGGCAGTCTTCCCTGCGGCAAGGCTGTGCCGTGCGGGCGGGAAGGTTTGACAGCCTTGCCGCGCCCGGCGTACACTTTCTGCCGCCCTGTTCCGGCCTGGGAAAAGGCGGAATGCGGGCCAAACCTCACAGGAGACATCGATGATTGATATCGACCGGCAGATGGCCATCATCAAGCGCGGTGCGGCCGAACTGATCGACGAGAAGGAACTGCGCAAGAAGCTGGAGCGCGGTACGCCCCTGCGCGTGAAGGTGGGCTTTGACCCCACGGCCCCGGACCTGCATTTCGGGCATACGGTGGTGATGCACAAGATGCGTCATTTCCAGGAGTTGGGCCATACGGTTATTTTCCTCATCGGCGATTTCACGGGCCGTATCGGCGACCCCACGGGCCGTTCCGAAACGCGCCCCCCGCTCACCGAGGAACAGGTGGTGGCCAATGCCGAAACCTACAAGAAGCAGCTTTTCAAGATTCTTGATCCGGAAAAGACGCTGGTGGAATTCAATTCCCACTGGCTGGGCAAGATGGATGCGGCGGACTTCATCCGCCTGTGTTCCCGCTATACCGTGGCCCGCATGATGGAACGAGACGACTTTGAAAAGCGCTATCGTGAGCAGCGGGCCATCTCCATTCACGAATTTCTCTATCCGCTCTGCCAGGGCTATGACTCCGTGGCCCTCAAGGCCGATGTGGAAATGGGCGGTACGGACCAGAAGTTCAATCTGCTGGTGGGGCGCACCCTTCAGGCCCAGTACGGCATGGAAAGCCAGTGTATTCTGACCGTGCCCCTGCTGGAAGGGCTGGACGGCGTGCGCAAGATGTCCAAGAGCTACGGCAACTATATCGGCATTGACGAGCCGCCGTCGGAAATGTTCGGCAAGGTCATGGCCGTGTCCGATGATCTCATGTGGCGCTACTACGAGCTGCTGTCTTCCAAGACGCTGGAAGAAATCAGCGCCCTGCGGGAAGATGTGGCCCAGGGCCGCGTGCATCCCAAGGCTGCCAAGGAAATGCTGGCCGCCGAAATGGTCAGCCGCTATCACAGCCCCCAGGCCGCCGAAGAGGCCCGCATGGGCTTCAATGCGGTCTTTGCCGGCGGCGGCGTGCCGGATGATGCTCCCACCTACAGCTGCCCCCAGGGTGAAGACAGCACGCCCCCGGCCTTTCTTGAGGCAGCCGGGCTGGTCAAGAGCCGTGGCGAGGCCAAGCGCCTCATCAAGGAAGGCGCCCTGTCCATTGACGGCACGCGCTGTGATGATGCCGTCAGCCCCCTGGGGGCCGGCGAATACGTCATCAAGCTGGGGAAGAAGCGTTTTCTGCGCCTGACCGTGACGGCCTGAGCCGTCTTTGCACACGACGAAAAAAGCCGCCTCGTTCCACAAGGGAAGGGGGCGGCTTTTTCATGCAGAAAGATGCAGACCGTGCCGGGCGGCACGGGCCGCACGTGGCAGGGCAAGCGGCTAAAAGATGTCCAGCAGCATCTTGGCGCCCACGCAGAGCAGCAGAATGGCAAAGCAACGCTTGAGCTTGGGCACGGGCAGGCTGTGGGAAATGCGCACGCCGAGGGGCGCCGTGAGCATGCTGCACGTCACCAGGCAGACCAGGGCCGGCAGATAGACATAGCCCGCCGCATAGGGGGGCAGGTTCTGGGCGGAAAGGCCGGCCAGCATGTAGCCGAAAAAGCCCGACAGGGCAATGGGAAAGCCGATGGCGGCGGATGTGCCCACGGCCCGGTGCATCTCCACATTGTGCCACATGAGATAGGGCACGGAAAGCGTGCCGCCGCCAATGCCCACCAGGCTGGAAATGCCGCCGATGACCAGACCGGCGGCGCTCATGCCCAGGGTGCCGGGCAGCTCCCGGCTGGCCTTGGGCTTTTTGCCCAGAAACATCTGCGACACCACATAGACCAGAAAGACCACAAAGATGATCTGCAGGGCCTGCTTGGGAATGTGGGCGGCCACATGCGAGCCGCAGAAGGTGCCCAGCAGGATGCCGGGGCTGATGCGCAGCATGGCGCGCCAGTCCACGGCGCCGCGCCGGCTGTGGGACAGGGAGCTGGAGATGGAGGTAAAGACAATGCTGCCCAGCGATGTGCCCAGCGCAAGCAGCATGATGTGTTCCGGCGGGAAGTTCAGCCAGCCGAAGGTAAAGACCAGCATGGGCACGATGACGATGCCGCCGCCTACGCCCAGCAGCCCGGCCAGCACCCCGGCACAGGCCCCCAGCACACAGTAGATGATGATGGATACGAGCATGGAAACTCCCTTGTTCCCCGCTGCGCCAGAGCGGGAGTCGAGTCGGCTGCGCGGAAAAGGACAGGCGGCGCAGGACGCCCGCCGTGAGCCGGCGGGCGCGGCTTGGTTCTAGCGAGGGGCGGCGGGGGCGTCAAGGGGATGAAGCGGAACAGTTCTGCGCGCTGATCCCTGTCGGGGCAATGTCCCGGCCGGCAGGACTGTCCGGCCGCGATATCATGCCGGGGCAGCGGGCACATACGCTTGCATCATGGCCGGGAGCAGGCTACAAAAAACCGTTCCAGACTCGCGCTGCCGGAGGAAGATATGCTGCGCAAAATCGTTTCCCTGACGGTGTTCATTTCCTTTCTGCTGCTCATCATCAGCTCCGTCATGCTCTACATTGTTCCCGAAGGGCGTGTAGCCTACTGGGCAGACTGGCACGTGCTCTTTACCAAGGCCCAGTGGGCCGATCTGCACATTACCGGCGGCGCGCTGTTTTTATGCGCGGGGCTGTGGCATACGGTGCTCAACTGGAAGGCCATTGTCGCCTATGCCCGGGGCAGCATGGCCGGGGGACGGCGCAGCCGGGTGGCCCTGACCGCGGCGGTGATCATCTGCGTGGTGGTTTACGAGGGAACCCTGCTGGGCCTGCCGCCCATGAAGCAGCTGGTGGACCTTAATGATGCCGTCAAGGCCTATCAGGCCAGAAAATACGGGGAACCGCCGTTCGGCCATGCGGAAACCAGCACGCTGAAACAGTTCAGTGCTTTTCTGGGCCTGGATTGTGAGCGCCTGCTGCACGCCATGAACGACGCCGGCTTCACGGGCAATCCTGCGCCGGAGAGCATTTTTCGGGATATTGCCGCGGCCAATGGCATGACCCCGCAGGAGCTGTTTGCCTTCATCATGCAGCGCACGGGCGCGGTCATGCCTGCGCGCGGTGGCGGCAGAGGGCAGAAAAACGCGGCGGAGTAGACGCCGGCCTCTCGCGGCAGGTAATGGCAACGCGAGGAGCGCTGTCGGGGCCTGCCCGGCGGGCATCCGCCATGAGCGACAATGGTGCCGGCAGCCGGCCAGACGGCCGTATGTCAGGCAAAGGAAAAGGCAGCTGCAGGAAGAATCTTGCAGCTGCCTTGTTTGTCTGGTACCCGGAGCCGGGCTTGAACCGGCATGGCATAGTGCCGAGGGATTTTAAGTCCCTTGTGTCTACCAATTCCACCATCCGGGCCTGGGCATGGGCGAAAGCGCCGTATGTGGCGAAAGCCCTGGGGAAAATCGAAGAAATACGGCAAGCAGTTTACGCGAAAAGGGGCCTGGCGGCAAGCCTTCCGACGGCCCATTCCGGGCCAGGGCAGGCGGATGCGGGCGATTGCGGCTCGACCTTTGCCGGCGCTTCTGGCAACATGGCTGATTGTGCGGCCCGGAGCCGCAGAAGGAGAATGTATGGCCCCGTGGTGTATTCTGGCCTTTTGCCGTCTGGGTTTTGCCGGCCTCTCGCCCCGTGCGCCCGGCACCTGCGGCACGGCGCTGGCCTGTGTGCTGGCGCCCTGGCTTTTTCTGCCCTTGCCCCTGTGGGGGCGCGTGCTGCTGCTGGCCCTGCTGTTTGTGCTGGGGAGTCTGGCCGGTACGCAGGCCGAGCAGATTCTGGGGCGCAGCGATCCCGGCGAAGTGGTCATTGACGAGCTGGTGGGCGTCTGGCTGGCTCTTCTGCCCTTTGCCCAGGGTGAATCGCGGACAGACTGGGTCTTGCTGCTGGCGGCCTTTCTGCTCTTCCGGCTTTTTGACATTCTCAAGCCGTGGCCCGTGCATGCGGCGGAACGCTGGCTGCCCGGCGGCTGGGGCATCATGCTTGATGACGTGGTGGCCGGCGGCATGGCGCTGCTTTGCCTGGCCCTGCTGCGCTGGTGCGGTGTGGTCTAGAAACAACGCTTCCGGCTGCGGCACGGCTGCCGCGCGCCGTCATGGCGCCGGAAAAATGGCCTCTGCGGCCTGCGGCCACCGCACCGCCGGGGTCTCGGCATCCTTCCTGTGACAAGGGCCGCGCCTGGCGTGCGGCGTGTTTTTCCCGGAGAAAGGGGGGCCTTCGTGCGTCCGTTTCCTGTCCGGCGCATGGCGGTTTTTCGTCAGGGCACTGGCGCACACGGCCGGGAGCGACGAGGGGGACGTGCTGTGACCGCATACCCGCATGGACAGCGCATGCGCGGCGGCCATGCCGCAGGGCCTCTGTACAGGCGGGAAGACGGCATCGGCGCACAGGCCGTGTGCGGGAGCGCCGCCGGAAGGCAGGGGGGCTTGCGGGCAGGGTGCGCCATCTGTGCCCGCCCGTGTGCCGTTTTCCGATTCCCCCGTGTCGTGGGATGGTTGCCGCGGCGCTGGCTGGTCTGCTGTCGGCACGCTCCGGCACCGTCCGCGGCACAGACGACAAAAGCGCACCGCCGCCGGAGTCCCGGCAGGGTGCGCCAGAGGGCGGAGCGCCGCGAAGGTCTACTTCATGCGGTAGGTGATGCGGCCGCGCGTCAGATCGTAGGGAGAAAGCTCCACCTTCACGCGGTCACCGGGCAGGATACGGATATAGAACTTGCGCATCTTGCCGGAAATGTGGGCCAGCACCTCGTGCCCGTTTTCCAGTTCCACCCGGAACATGGCATTGGGGAGGGCTTCCTGCACCACACCATCAACTTCAATTGAACCTTCTTTAGCCATGATGCCTCCGAAAAAATTTACATCGCGCCGTAGTTTTCCAGAAAAGGGCGCTGGTGTCAAATGACTATCCCTGTGCGGATGCCGGCGCAGGCGCCTTGCGGCAGAGCAGCCAGAGACCCACAAGGATCAGCGGCAGGCAGAGCACCTGCCCCATGGTCAGCCAGCCGAAGGCCAGATAGCCCAGCTGCACGTCGGGCACGCGCACAAATTCCACGGCAAAGCGGAACAGGCCGTACAGCAGGGCAAACAGGCCGGACACGGCGCCGGCCTTGCGTGGCCTGGAGGCAAAGATCCAGAGCACCACAAAGAGCACAAGCCCTTCCAGCAGGCCCTCGTACAGCTGCGAGGGGTGACGCGGCCACGGGCCGGCGCCGGGAAAGACCATGCCCCATGGCAGGTCCGTGGGCTTGCCCCAGAGTTCGCCATTGATGAAATTGCCCATGCGGCCGAAAAACAGACCCTGCGGCACCAGCGGCGCAATGAAGTCCGCCACGTTGAGAAAGGGCCGGTGCCGCGTGCGCGAGAAATACCAGAAGGCGGCCACCACGCCCAGCAGGCCCCCGTGAAAGGACATGCCGCCGTTCCAGAGCCGCAGCACTTCCAGCGGGTCCTGCACATAGGCCGGCAGGTCATAGAAGAGAACATAGCCCAGCCGCGCCCCCAGAATGACGCCCAGCATGACAAAGGTCAGCAGGTCATCCACATCGCGGGCATTCCAGCCCGATCCGGGGCGGGAGGCACGCCAGCGGGCCAGCAGCCAGCCGCCCGCAAAGGCAAAGAGATACATGAGGCCGTACCAGCGCAGTTGCAGCGGACCAATGCTGAGCGCCACGGGATCAATGGCGGGCATGTTCATGCACGGCTCTCCCGGTCCATGTCCTCCGGCAGGTCCGCATCCGGCACCTCGAACAGGCCGCTCTTGCCGCCGTCCTTGCGCAGCAGGCGCACCCGCTCGATGACGATGTCGCGCTGCACGGCCTTGCACATATCATAGATGGTGGCCGCGGCCATCTGGGCGGCCACGATGGCTTCCATCTCCACGCCCGTGGGGCCGCTGGTGCGGGCTTCGGTAAGGATGCGCACCGTGCAGGCGGCGGCATCCACCACAAAGCGCACATCCACATAGCTCAGACCCAGCGGGTGGCACATGGGAATGAGTTCCGCCGTGCGCTTGGCGGCCATGATGCCGCCGATCTTGGCACAGGTGAGCACATCGCCCTTGGGCAGGGCCGATTGCCGCAGCAGCTCCATGGTCCGGGGAGACAGACGAACCACGGCCTCGGCAATGGCCACCCGCCGGGTGGCCGCCTTGTGCCCCACATCAACCATGCAGACATTGCCGTGCGCATCCATATGGGAAAAAGCGCTTTCCATTGCGGTATCTTCCTTGCTGGCGGCGCCCTGCGGGCAGGGGCCGGATAGGGGGTGAGAAATCAGTACAGACCCAGGCACCAGGGCAGCAGGGCCGGCGGCGAGGGCACGCGGGGCCGGGTCCAGCCGGAGTCGCGGCCGCTGTCGGGAAGGCGCAGCCGCTGGCGCAGCAGCTGCGGGCGGCCATCCGGGCCATAGCCCAGCTCCACCCAGAGCTGGAAGGGCGGGCCGCCTCCGCCGGCACGCAGGCGCATGATCCGCCGCACCAGCGCCAGGCTGCTGCCAAAGCGTTCATCCACAATCTGGAGATAGCCGCGCAACTGCTGCGGATGGGTGGCGGCATCCTGCTGGCCGTTCAGGGCCGGGGCCGCGTCCGGCGCTGCGGGGCGCAGGTCGGGCGGCAGGGGGGCACAAAAGGGCAGCAGGCTGAAATCCAGGAAGGTGGCGCAGGTCTGGGACTGGGCCATGAGGGCGGCGCGCAGACTTTCCGGCAGGGCCGGGCGGGGGAAGCCCCGCTGGTGAATGCGCCCCAGTATGTCCAGGCCGTCCGCCCGGATGACGCGCCCGTTGGGCTGCTGTTCCTCATAGATGGCACGCCAGAAAAGGGGGGCAAAGGCATCGGGCAGCACGGTCACCTGTCCCGGCTGCCGTCCCTCCCGCAGCAGTTCCTCGCGGAAGTGGCGGGTCTGCCAGCCGTTGCAGAGCATGGCCAGGCAGGGATACACAAGGCACCAGACAAGCACCAGACGGGCCGCGCGCGGCGCCGATGGGCAGCCACCCTGCGGGTCCGGGGGCAGGTGGCGTCCGGCGCGCCAGCTGTACCAGGCCGCGCCCAGCAGGGGCAGGGTCAGCAACAGATCAATGATGAAGACCGCGTTGAGGCGGACGCGCTCCGCCGAAAAGGGCAGAAAGATCATGGTGCCGTAGGTGGTGATGCAGTCCAGCCAGATGTGCAGGAGCAGCAGCCCGCAGCACAGCAGCCAGACGCCGGCGGCAGACCAGTGCCCGGGGGTGGTCCGCTTCCAGAGGGGGCGGGCCGCCAGGGTACAGAGCAGGGCCAGCAGGGGCACATACAGGAGCGCATGGGTGAAGCCGCGGTGCAGCTGCAGGAATTGCAGCGGGCCGGAGGCCAGCACAATGTCCAGGTCCGGCATGGCGGCCACGGCCGCGGCCAGGGGGATGGCCCAGCGTGTGGCAGGGCGTCGGGGCAGGGCCAGCATGAGCGCAGCGCCGCTGGCGGCATGGGTAACGGGATCCATAGGGGCCTTATTGTTTGAAGGGACTGCGCTGCTGCGGCACTTCCCGGTAGGCGGGGTCTTCGGGATTGACGGGGCCGCCGTGCAGGGCATTGAAGCGGCGGCGGAATTCCCGGCTCCGGTAGTCCTGCACCTGCTCCATGATGTCGGGCCGGTTCTGATAGTAGAGCCGGCGCTGTATGGGTGTGGCGCCGGTCATGGGCAGCCGCAGGGCATCGGCCGTGCTGATGCCCACCGGCTCCGTGTCCGTGTCGGCGGTGCCGGTGCCGATATCCTTGGGGCCGCAGGCCGCGAGCAGCATGCAGAGCGCGCAGCCGAGCAGGGCCTGGCACAGGACGGTGGCAGAAGGGCGGCGTGGATTCATGGCAGAAAGATAGCCTGATGCGCGGCGGGTGGCAAGTGCCGCCCGGCCTGCCGGGCCTGGCAGGGCTTGTCAGACGGCATTCCCTTGCGTATGCTGTTTCTCCATTTTTCAAAAGGAGTCGCCATGCGCCCCGCATCTTGTGGAATTACTCCCGAAGGCTGGCCGGTCATCGGTCTGACGGCCCTTGCCGCCCTGGTCCTTGCCCTGCTTGGTGCGGCCTTCCCGGCCGTGATCCTGCTGCTGCTCTGCTGGTTTTCCCTGTATTTCTTCCGTGATCCCGAACGGGTGGTGCCGGACGGGGACGGCCTGGCCGTGAGTCCTGCCGACGGTCGCGTGGTGCGCATCGAGGAGCGCCCCGATCCGCTTACCGGCGAGGCCCGCATCTGCGTGAGCATTTTCATGAGCGTGTTCAACGTGCATGTGAACCGCGCACCCGTGGCCGGTACGGTGGAGGAGGTGCGCTACTGGCCGGGCGCCTTCATCAATGCCGCTGCGGACAAGGCCTCGGACGAGAACGAGCGCTGCGCCTGCCGCCTGCGCGATGCCGGCGGGCAGGACTGGACGGTGGTGCAGATTGCCGGCCTCATTGCCCGGCGCATCGTCTTCCGGGCTGACCGCGGGGATCTGCTGCAACGGGGCGAGCGTTTCGGCATGATTCGCTTTGGCTCCCGTGTTGACCTTTATCTGCCGCAGGGCTATGCTCCCGCCATTGTTGTGGGTGAGCGGGTTGCTGCCGGACAGAGCATTGTGGCCCGCCGCGAAAATCAGTAAGCCGCAGAGGAAAACGGCCCCCCATGGAAAAGAACGTGGACAATCCCGCCCCGCAGACAGGCAGACGCAAACCCCGCCGGGGTGTGTATGTTCTGCCCAATCTCATCACGTCGCTGAGCATGTTCATGGGATTCCTGTGCATGGTCTGGGCCGTGCAGGGACGCATGGAAGCGGCTGTCTGCGCCATTTTTCTGTCTGCGCTGCTGGACGGCATGGACGGCAAGGTGGCCCGCCTCACGGGAACGGCCAGCGAATTCGGCGTGCAGTATGATTCCCTTGCCGATCTGGTGGCCTTTGGCGTGGCACCGGCCATGCTCATGTGGCAGTGGCAGCTGGAGAGCTTCGGGCGTGTGGGCGTGGCGGCGGCCTTTCTGTATGCTGCCTGCGGGGCACTGCGTCTGGCCCGCTTCAACGTGAGCACCGCCGTGGTGAGCAAGCGTTTCTTCATCGGGCTGCCCATTCCGGCGGGGGGCTGCACACTGGCCACCTTTGTGCTGTTTGCGGGCATGCTGCCGGCGGTGCTGGCGCCTGTGGTGAGCTGGCTCTGCCTCATCCTGGTCGTTGCCATTGGCCTGCTCATGGTCAGCAAGGTCCGTTATTTCTCCTTCAAGGAGTATGATTTCCTGCGCGCCCACCCCATTCGTTCGCTTGTGTGCGCACTGGTTGCCCTTGCGCTGGTCTATTCGCAGCCGCGCATCTTCGGCTTTCTGCTGTGCGCTCTCTATATTGCCGGCGGTCTCGTGTATACGCTGGTGATTCTTCCCCGTCGCAACCGTCAGCTACTACGCGCTCTTTCGTCGTCGGACGACTAGGCTGCGTAACGGTCCGCCACGCAGGTGGCAGGCATCTCATCCGGTCAGGCCCCGCAGTGCGGGCGTTATGCAGGCAGCCGTCCCCCGGAGGAACGCAGCAAGACCAGAGGAGATGCTCATGGACAACAAAATCTACTTTTTCGACACCACACTGCGCGATGGCGAGCAATCGCCCGGCGCAACCATGAATCTGCAGGAAAAACTGCGTCTGGCCCATCAGCTGGAGGTTCTGGGTGTGGACATCATGGAGGCGGGTTTTCCGGCGTCCAGTCCCGGCGACTTCGACTCCGTGAAGCGCATTGCCGAGCAGGCGGGCGACATTCAGGTGGCCGGCCTGGCCCGCTGCATGGAAAGCGATATCGACCGCTGCTGGGAAGCGGTGAAACCGGCCCGCCGTCCGCGCATCCACACCTTCCTGTCCACGTCTCCCCTGCACATGAAGTACAAGCTGCGCAAGGAGCCTGATGTCGTTCTGCAAATGATCGACGCCGGGGTGCGCCGCTGTGCCGGCTATACGGACAATGTGGAATTCTCCGCCGAGGATGCCTCCCGGTCCGAGCGGGATTTCCTCTGCCGCGTGGTGGAAACGGCCATCAACGCCGGCGCCACCACCATCAATCTGCCCGATACCGTGGGCTATGCCCAGCCGGACGAATTCGCGGCGCTCATCAAGTACGTCATCGAAAATACCCCCAACAGCCACAAGGCCATTTTCAGCGTGCACTGCCACAATGACCTCGGGCTGGCCGTGGCCAATACCCTGGCCGCCCTGCGTGTGGGCGCGCGTCAGGCCGAGGTGACCATCGGCGGCATCGGCGAACGGGCCGGCAATGCCGCCCTGGAAGAAGTGGTCATGGCCCTGCGCGTCAGACGCGATTTCTACCATCTGGACCACAATATCCACACCGAGCAGCTCTATCCTTCCTGCCGGCTGCTTTCCATGACCATCGGCCAGCCCATTGCCAACAACAAGGCCATTGTGGGCGCCAATGCCTTTGCCCATGAATCCGGCATCCACCAGGACGGCATGCTCAAGAATCGCGAAACCTACGAGATCATGACGCCGCAGTCCGTGGGCCGCACGGAATCCAGCCTGGTCATCGGCAAGCATTCGGGCCGCAATGCCGTGCGCAACAAGTTTGAAAGCATGGGCTACAAGCTGGATGACGAGCAGCTGCAGGTGCTCTTTGAGGCCGTGAAGCAGCTGGCCGATCGCAAGAAGACCCTGCACGATGATGACCTCATGGCCCTGGTGCAGGAAGAGATCTACCGCATTCCCGACCGTTACCGCCTGCGTCACGTGAGCGTGCAGAGTTCCGATGCCGGCGGCGTGCCGCCCACGGCCGCCGTGCTCATGGACGTGGACGGCGTGGAAACCAGCCGTGCCGGCTTCGGCGTGGGGCCGGTGGATGCCATCTTCAATGTCATCAACGACATGGTGAAGCGCGAGCCGGAGCTGGAACAGTATGCCATCAATGCCGTCACCAGCGGGACCGATGCCCTGGGCGAGGTGACCGTGCGTCTGGCCGAAGGCAGCTTCAAGGCCGTGGGGCGCGGGGCGCATCCCGACGTGCTGGTGGCCAGCGCCCGCGCCTATGTCAATGCCCTGAACAATCTTTCCAAGCTGGAAAAGGAAGGCGAACGCCTGCACTGCCAGCACAGCTAGGGACCGGCGACCTTTCCGCACCCCGGTGCGGTCACGCGATTTCAGAAGCGGCCTTCCGGCGGCTTCATCAAAGGAGAACAGAGTATGCCTCAGACGCTTGCACAGAAAATCCTGCAAGCCCACACGGATGACGTCATCGAGCACGACGGACAGATCGTGCAGTGCCGTCTTTCGCTGGTACTTGCCAATGACGTTACCAGCCCCCTGGCCATCAAGTCCTTCCGGGCCATGGGAGCCAGCAAGGTCTTTGACCGCGACAAGATTGCGCTGGTCATGGACCATTTTACGCCGCAGAAGGACATTGACTCCGCCAATCAGGTCATGGTGACCCGCCGCTTTGCCGAAGAGCAGCAGATCACCCATTATTACGAGGGCGGCAACTGCGGCGTGGAGCATACCCTGCTGCCCGAAAGCGGCCTGGTGGGGCCTGGTGACGTGGTCATCGGCGCAGACAGCCACACCTGCACCTACGGCGGCCTGGGGGCCTTTGCCACGGGCATGGGTTCCACGGACATTGCCGCCGGCATGGCCCTGGGCGAAACCTGGTTCAAGGTGCCGGCCACCATCCGCGTGAACATCAGCGGCGACATGTCCCGCTGGCTGCGGGCCAAGGACCTCATGCTGCTGCTCATCAAGGCCATCGGCGTGGACGGTGCCCTGTACAAGGCCCTGGAATTCGGCGGCCCGGTGGTGGATGCCCTGCCGGTGGAAGGTCGCCTGACCATGGCCAATATGGCCATTGAAGCCGGCGGCAAGGTGGGCCTCTTTGCCGTGGACGAACAGACCCGCCGCTACTGCGCCGAACACGGCCGCCCCGGCGTGACCCTTGACCTGGCTGCCGATCCCGGCGCCGTGTACGAGCGCGTGGTGGACATCAACGTTACCGGTCAGGAACCGGTGGTGGCCTGTCCTCACCTGCCGTCCAACGTGAAGAATGTCTCCGAGGTGCGCGATACGCCCATTCAGCAGGTGGTCATCGGTTCCTGCACCAACGGCCGTATCAGCGACATGCGCGACGCGGCGGAAATCCTGCGCGGCCGCAAGGTGGCCAAGGGCGTGCGCTGCATTGTGCTGCCGTCCACGCCGGCGGTCTGGAAGCAGAGCCTGAAGGAAGGTCTGCTGGAAGTCTTCATGGATGCCGGCTGCGTGGTGGGTCCGTGCACCTGCGGTCCCTGCCTGGGCGGCCACATGGGCATTCTGGGCGACGGCGAACGGGCCGTGGCCACCACCAACCGCAACTTCCGCGGCCGCATGGGCAGCCTCCAGTCCGAAGTGTATCTTGCCAGCCCCGTGGTGGCGGCCGCCAGTGCCGTGACGGGATGTGTGGCCGGCCCCGACCAGCTTTAATTGCGGAGGAACGCATCATGAAATTCCATGGAAACGCCCACAAGGTGGGCGAACATATCGATACGGACGCCATCATCCCCGCGCGCTTTCTGGTGACCACCGATCCCAAGAAGCTGGGCGAGAACTGCATGGCCGGTCTGGAACCCGACTGGGTCAAGCGCGTCAAGCCGGGCGACATCATGGTGGCCGGCCGCAACTTCGGCTGCGGCTCCTCCCGCGAGCATGCGCCCATTGCCATTCTGGGTGCGGGCATGCCCGTGGTCATCGGCCACAGCTTTGCGCGCATCTTCTACCGCAATGCCTTCAACATGGGCCTGCTGCTCATGGAGGTGGGCGATGATGTGGACAAGATCCACGACGGGGACGAGCTGGAAATAGATGCCGCCACCGGCGTCATCCGCGATCTGACCAATGGCGCGGAAATCACCTGCCCGCCGCTGCCGGCCTCCATGGCCCGCATTGTGGAAAAGGGCGGCCTGGTCAATTACGTCAAGGATCGTCTGGCCCGGCAGGGCTAGGCACAGGGGCCGGGGCCGGCAACGGCTCCGGGCCGTCTCATGAGCAGCGGGGATGCGTTCCCCACGAGGTATCATCATGCAAAAAAATATCTGCCTTCTGCCCGGCGACTTTTCCGGGCCGGAAATCATGACGCAGGGCGTGGCCGTGCTGGAAGCCGTGGCGGCCAAGTTCGGCCATCAGTTCCATTTTGAAACCGCCCTGCTGGGCGGCGCGGCCATTGACGCCACGGGCGTACCCCTGCCCGACGCCACCGTGGAAGCCTGCCGCAAGTCCGATGCCGTTTTTCTGGCGGCGGTGGGCGGCCCCAAGTGGGATGATCTGGACCCCTCCATCCGTCCCGAAAAGGGCCTGCTGGGCATCCGCAAGGCCCTGGGCCTGTTTGCCAACCTGCGTCCGGCCATGCTCCTGCCCGAACTGGCCGGCGCCTGCCTGCTGCGCCCCGAAGCGGCCGCCCGCGGCCTTGACCTCATTGTGGTGCGCGAGCTGACCGGCGACATCTACTTCGGCGAACCGCGCGGCATCGAAACCCGTGACGGCCAGCGCGTGGGCTTCAACACCATGATCTACAGCGAAGAAGAAGTGCGCCGCATCGCCAAGGTGGCCTTTGAGGCCGCCCGCCAGCGCCGCAAGAAGGTCTGCTCCGTGGAAAAGAGCAACGTGCTGGAAACCTCCCGCCTGTGGAAGGCCGTGGTGCAGGAAACTCACAAGGAATACCCCGATATCGAGCTGAGCCACATGTATGTGGACAATGCCGCCATGCAGCTGGTGCGCGATCCCTCGCAGTTCGACGTCATCGTCACCGGCAACATCTTTGGCGACATCCTGTCCGACGAAGCCTCGGTCATCACCGGTTCGCTGGGCATGCTGCCGTCCGCCTCGCTGGGGGCGTCCGGTCCCGGCCTCTTTGAACCCATCCACGGTTCTGCGCCCGACATCGCCGGGCAGGACAAGGTCAATCCCCTGGCCACCATCCTGTCCGCCGCCATGATGCTGCGCATGGCCTTCAAGATGGAAGAGGAAGCGGCCGCCGTGGAAAAGGCCGTGCGCAAGACCCTGGCAGACGGCTACCGCACCGGCGACATCATGGAAGCCGGCAAAACCCTGGTGGGCTGCAAGGAAATGGGCCGCCTGGTCATCGAACGTCTGTAATCCCTTCTTTGGCTGCGGCGGTCATGCCGCCGCAGCCCCAGGAGCTGCATGCACGCCGTTTTTCTGCTTATTCTGCTGGGGCTGGCGCTGGTTCTGGTGCTGCGCCGGTCGCGACAGCCGGCCGTCACCCTGGATGTGCTCATCCGTCTGGTCATTGCCGTGACCATCGGCGTTTTCTGCGGCTATGCGGTCATGTGGCTGTGCCATGTGGCCCTGCTGGCCGTTCTGATCGGGCTGCTGGCCTTTCTGCTGGCACTCAGAAATCTTTTTGACCTGCGCCTGCCCTAGGCGCCGGTTAACACAAACTTTCCAAATAATTTCAATTGATAATCATAAAACTGTACCTACTTCGTTTGTCTTTAGGCGGGGATACCTCGTGTTCCCGACTCTTCCTTCGGTAAAAGCGCGCTGGGGAAGGGATGGGGGCTTGGGGGGAAGGGGAACCCGCTCCCGCGCTGGCGGAGGGGGCCCCTTCCCCCAAACAGTGAGCGAATGGTGTTAACAGGCCCTAGAAAAACGGTGCCGCACGGCTGCCTGCCGTAAGTACGGCAGTCACCGTCAGGGTGCGGCAGGCATGCTGCCCGCAGGCGTCTTGCCGGCGGCCCTTCGTCAGGCGGCGGGGGCCGCTTTTTTTTCGTGCCGCAGGGGGGGGGGAACAGGCATCTGTGCCGCTGCCGCGGCTGCCGGCCGGGGCAGGGCGCATTGCCAAGCCCTTTTTCTGTGTGGCATACTGCTGCCGCGCTGTCGGAGCGCGCCAGTTTTTACCGCCGCGCCCGCGGCGTCCAAGAGAGCAGGAATATGATGATCAGCTTGCACGAATCTCCCGTGGTGGTTGCCGACGGCAGCCTGCTGTCGGAACAGGAGGCCGCCGCGCGCGGCATTGACTGCGCCGCTGCCCGCAAGGCCACGCTGGCCCACCGCATTCTTTCGGCCCACAACAGCGCCCCGGAAGGGGAACCGACCCTGCGCCTGCGCTTTGATGCGCTGGCCTCGCACGATATTACCTATGTGGGCATCATCCAGACGGCCCGCGCCAGCGGGCTGACGAGCTTTCCCGTGCCCTATGCCCTGACCAACTGCCACAACAGCCTGTGCGCCGTGGGCGGCACCATCAATGAGGACGATCACCTCTTCGGCCTCACGGCGGCCCGCAAGTACGGCGGCATCTTTGTGCCGCCGCATCTGGCGGTCATTCATCAGTATGCCCGTGAAATGATGGCCGGCTGCGGCAAGATGATCCTGGGGTCGGACAGCCATACCCGCTACGGCGCCCTGGGGACCATGGCCATCGGCGAGGGCGGCCCGGAACTGGTCAAGCAGCTGCTGGGCAAGACCTATGACGTGGCGGCGCCGGAAGTGGTGCTGGTCTGGCTGGAAAATGCGCCGCAGCCCGGCGTGGGGCCGCAGGACGTGGCCCTGGCCATCATCGGCGCGGTCTTTGCCAACGGCTTTGTGAAGAACCGGGTCATGGAATTTGCCGGTCCGGGCGTGGCCGGCCTGTCCGTGGAATACCGCTGCGGCATTGATGTCATGACCACGGAAACCACCTGTCTGTCCTCCATCTGGGTGACGGACGACAAGGTGCGCGACTATCTGGCCCTGCACGGACGCGAGGCCGATTACGCGCCCCTGCATCCCGAAGGTCCGGCCTGTTATGACCGTCTGGTCCGGGTGGACCTTGCCGCCGTGCCGCCCATGATGGCCCTGCCTTTCCACCCCAGCAACGCCTATCCCGTGGCCGAGGTGGTACGCCATGCCGACGAGCTGTTTGCCAGCGTGGAAGAGGAAGCTCGCCGCCAGTTCGGCGCGGCGGGCGAGGGGCTGAAGCTGCGTGAGAAGATCCACGACGGCGGCGTATGGGTGGATCAGGGCATCATTGCCGGCTGTGCGGGCGGTTCTTTTGAAAACTGCTGCATGGCGGCGGCCATTCTGGACGGACGGAGCACGGGCAGTGACGCCTTTTCCCTGTCCGTCTATCCGGCCAGCGAGCCGCAGGCCCTGGCCCTGGTGCGCAACGGGGCCATTGCCCGGCTGATGGAAGCGGGCGCGGTCATCAAGAATTCCTTCTGCGGCCCCTGCTTCGGCGCGGGCGATACGCCGGCTCACGGCGCCCTGTCCATCCGGCATTCCACGCGCAATTTCCCCAACCGCGAAGGTTCCAAGCCCGGCAACGGGCAGGTGTCCGGCGTGGCCCTCATGGATGCCCGTTCCATCGCAGCCACGGCGGCCAATGGCGGCCGTCTGACCCCGGCCACGGACCTGGACTGGGATGCCCCGCACCTCAAGAACATTGATCTGACCTATCGCTTTGACCCGCTGGTCTACCAGCGCCGCGTCTACAACGGCTTTGGCAAGGCCCAGCCCCAGGCCGAACTCAAGCGCGGCCCCAATATTGCGGACTGGCCGGCCATGCGCGCCCTGCCGGACCATCTGCTGCTGCGCGTGGCCTCGGTGATCACGGACCCCGTGACCACCACCGACGAGCTGATCCCCTCCGGGGAAACCTCGTCCCTGCGCTCCAATCCGCTCAAGCTGGCGGAATTCACCCTGTCGCGCAAGGACCCGGCCTACGTGGGGCGGGCCAAGGAAATTCAGGCCGTGGAACGCTTGCACCAGACGGATGCCGAATCGCTGCGGGCCACCCTGCGCCGCTGGTGCGCGGCCCTCAGGGACGCCAGCCCTGCGGACTATGCGGCTGTCTGTGACGGGGATACGGCCCGCGTGGGCGTGGGGTCCACCATTTTTGCCCGCAAGCCCGGCGACGGTTCTGCCCGCGAGCAGGCGGCCTCCTGCCAGAAGGTGCTGGGCGGCTGGGCCAATATTGCCGTGGAATACGCCACCAAGCGCTACCGGTCCAATCTGGTGAACTGGGGCATGCTGCCGCTGCTGGGCGATGCGTCCCTGGCGGACAGTCTGGCCGTGGGAGACTGCGTGCTGCTGCCCGGAGTGCGCGATGCCGTGGCCGGGGGAGCGGATACGCTGCAAGGCTGGATTCTGCCGGCCGGCGGCGGCGCGGCCAGGGCCTGCACCTTCCGCCTGGGCGGCCTCACCGCTGACGAACGGCAGATCATTCTGGATGGCTGCCTGATCAACTTCTACAATCACGCCTAGACGGCCCGAAGCCGTTCCGGCCCCTGTCCGGGGGAGAGGGGGGCCCCCCCCTTCCCCGGCAGGCGCGCCCGGAAGACAGCGCATGCTGCATCAGGACCTTGCCATGTCTTCCCGAAAATCCCTTCT
Source organism: uncultured Desulfovibrio sp. (assembly GCF_944324505.1). Classification (NCBI taxonomy): domain Bacteria; kingdom Pseudomonadati; phylum Thermodesulfobacteriota; class Desulfovibrionia; order Desulfovibrionales; family Desulfovibrionaceae; genus Desulfovibrio; species uncultured Desulfovibrio sp. The sequence goes on along the minus strand of NZ_CALUWO010000002.1, from coordinate 149,118 downwards.
CCGTCTCTTTCTGACCACGTTTCAGCTGAGTGCCTTCACCTTTGGCGGGGGATACGTCATCGTGTCGCTCATGAAAAAGGTTTTCGTGGACAGGCTGCGCTGGATTGAGCAGCAGGAAATGCTGGACCTGGTGGCCATTGCCGAGGTCTCCCCCGGCTCCATTGCCATCAGCGGCGCCATTGCCGTGGGCTACAAGCTGGCCGGACTGACGGGGCTTCTGGTAACGGTAACGGCCACGGCCTTGCCGCCGCTCATCATCATTTCCCTCATTTCGCTGGCCTATACGGCCTTTCGCAGCAACGAATGGGTGCATCAGGCCCTCACCGGCATGCAGGCCGGGGTGGCGGCGGTCATCTTTTCCGTGGTCTGCGAGCTGGGGAGCGGCTATGCCCGACGGAAGGACGCCCAGGCCCTGCTGATCATGCTGTGCGTCTTTCTGCTGTCCTGCACCCTGGACATCAATGTGATCTGCACGGTGCTGGCCTGCATGGCAGCGGGCTTTTTTGTCACGCTCTTCCGCATGAGGAAGAAGGGATGATCTTCTGGGACCTGTTTCTCTGCTTTCTCAAGATCGGCGCCTTCAGCTTTGGCGGCGGCTATGCGGCCCTGCCCCTCATCAAGGAACAGATCGTGGACCTGCATCACTGGCTGAGCATGGTGGAGTTCACCGACCTGGTGACCATTTCCCAGATGACGCCGGGGTCCATTGCCATCAATGCCGCGACCTTTGTGGGCATCAGGATAGCGGGCGTGCCGGGGGCGGTCATTGCCACCCTGGGCTGTGTGCTTCCTCCCTGTCTCATCGTGACGCTGGTGACCCGTTTTTATCTGCGCTACCGGGAAATGAGCCTGCTTCAGGGGGTGTTTGCCTATCTCCGGCCGGCGGTGGTGGGGCTGATAGCCCTTTCCGGCGTGGATATTCTCGTTTCGGCCCTGTGGGGGCCGGCGGGGGGCTTCTGCCTTGCAGAGACGGACCTGGAGCTGGCGGGCATCTTTGTGCTCTGCCTGTTTCTGTGCCTGCGCTTCAGGATGAATCCCATCACGGTCATTGCCCTGTCAGGCGCCATGAAAATAATGATTTTTCTGCTGCGGCCGTAGCTGGTGCGGTGCGGCGGCACCTATGCCGCCGCAGGCGCAGTGCAGCGTCCGGGAAAGGACCGGGGAAAGGGCCGGGCAGGGGGGAGATGGCAGGTGCGGGGCGCCTGTCCGCCGCTGGCTGCCCAGGGGCGGCGAGACACATTTTTCTGGACAAACGGCGCATCTCACGGGAAGATGCCTCCCCTGGGAGGAGCCGCCGGCCGGACGGCCGGGCATACCCTGAACAGCCGGATGGCCCGCATCTCCGTTTCCGCTGCGGCGGAGCGGCACGCGGGCAGGGGAACTTCCGGCATATCCGTCCTGCCGCGCTGGCGACAGCCGCGGGCCGGCAGACGGATGGAGCCTGTCTATGAATGTTGCCGTACTGGGAAAGAGCCGGTGGGTACGACTGGCCCTTGTTCTGCTTGTCTGCATACTTCTGTACCGTATTTTCTGGGCCGGGGACGGCGGGGGGCCGCGCATGCAGGCCGACCTGCCGCCCGTGCGCGTGGCCACGGCGCTGGCGCAGGATGTGCCCTTTTTTCTTGGTGGCATGGGCACGGTGGAGCCTTCCAGCGATGTGCTGGTGACCAGCCGCGTGGACGGGCAGCTCTGGAAGCTGCATTTTCACGAGGGGCAGCGCGTGCAGGCCGGTGATCTGCTGGCCGAGATCGATCCCCGTCCCTTTGAGGCCGAACTGGCGCAGGCCAGGGGCAATCTGCTGCGGGACGAAGCCCAGCTGGCCAATGCCCGCAATGACCTCAGCCGCTACGCCCGCCTGGTGAAGAACGATTACGTTTCCGCCCAGCAGTACGAGACCCAGCGCGCCCTGGTAAAGCAGTATGAAGGCACGGTGGCCGCTGACAAGGCGGCTGTGCAGGCCGCCGAGCTGCAACTGGTCTACAGCCGCATCACCGCGCCGGTGGGGGGGCGCCTGGGGCTGCGCAAGGTGGACCTGGGCAATATGGTCCGCAGCACGGACAGCGAGGGCCTGGTGCGCATTACGGAAGTCAGTCCCTGTCATGTGCTGTTCACGCTGCCCGAAAACCAGGTGCAGCTGGTGCGGCAGGCCCTGCTGGCCCATGAGCAGGGCGCTCCCAGACCGCTGGTGCAGGCCTGGGACCGGGAAAACAAGGCCCGGCTGGGTACGGGAGAGCTGCTGTCCATGGACAATCAGATTGATAGTTCCACGGGCACGGTGAAGCTCAAAGCCCTTTTCCCCAACAAGGATGCCGCGCTCTATCCCCAGCAGTTCGTCAACGCCCGCGTGCTGGTGCGCATGCTGCCCCAGGTGGTGACCGTGCCCACGGCCGCCGTGCAGCTGGGCAGTCAGGGAAGCTATGTCTATGTGCTGGACAAGGACAGCAAGGTGCGCCTGCGGCAGGTGACGCCCGGCGTGGCCACCAATCTGCTGACCGTCATCGACAAGGGACTTGCCGCCGGCGAACAGGTGGTGGTGGACGGGCTGGACCGCCTGCGTGACGGCATTGCCGTCAGCGTGGCGGCCACCATGGAGACGCCGCCGGCCGAAAGCGTGCAGTAGGCTTCCCGGGCCGCCGCATGCGGTCCGCAAGGACCGGCAGTGCGGGGCACGGCCTGCCTTCCCGCCGGACGTGGCACAGGTCGTGTCCGGCGGGGCAGCTCCCGCATCCTCCCTCCCCGAGGCACCATGAATCTTTCCCGCATCTTCATTCTCCGTCCCATTGCCACGTCGCTGCTCACGGCAGCCCTGCTGCTGTCGGGCCTGCTGGCCTACAGTTATCTGCCCATCGCGGCCCTGCCGCAGATAGACTATCCCACCATTCAGGTGCAGACCCTCTATCCCGGCGCATCGCCGGATGTCATGTCCGCCGTGGTGACGGCGCCGCTGGAACGGCAGTTCGGCAGCATGTCCGGCCTGACGCAGATGACCTCTTTGTCGTCGGCAGGGTCATCGGTCATCACCTTGCAGTTTGACCTGTCCATGGCCCTGGACGTGGCGGAGCAGGAGGTGCAAGCGGCCATCAATGCGGCGGACAATCTGCTGCCGTCTGACCTGCCCAATCCGCCGGTCTACAACAAGGTCAATCCGGCGGATCCGCCCATCATGACCCTGGCCGTCACCAGCGATGCCATGCCCATGACGCAGCTGGAAGACCTGGTGGATACCCGCCTGGCGCAGAAGATATCGCAGATTTCCGGGGTGGGGCTGGTGACCCTTTCCGGCGGGCAGCGCCCGGCCGTGCGCGTGCAGGTCAATCCGCGTGCCCTGGCCTCCGCCGGGCTGACGCTGGCCGATGTGCGTTCGGCCATTGCCTCGGCCAATGTGAACGGCGCCAAGGGCAGCTTTGACGGGCCGCAGCGGGCCAGCACCATTGATGCCAACGATCAGCTGGCCTCGGCGGAGGAATATGCGCAGACCATCATCGGCTACCGGGATGGCGCGCCTCTGCGCCTTCAGGATGTGGCCGATGTGGTGGACGGGGCCGAAAATGCCCGCCTGGCGGCCTATGTGGCCGGCGTCGGGCAGCCCTTCCGGCAGGCCATCGTGCTTTCCGTACAACGCCAGCCCGGGGCCAATGTCATCAGCGTGGCCGACAGCATTGCCGCGCTGCTGCCGGAACTGCAAAAGACCCTGCCCGGCACGGTGGACATCCATGTGGTGACGGACCGCACCACCACCATCCGGGCCACGGTGCATGACGTGCAGCTGGAGCTTTTGCTGTCCATCCTGCTGGTGGTGGGGGTCATCTGGCTGTTTCTGCGCAATGCCGAGGCCACCATCATCCCGGCGCTGGCTGTGCCGCTGTCGCTCGTCGGCTCGCTGGGGGTCATGTATCTGGCCGGCTATTCACTCAACAATCTGACGCTCATGGCCCTGGTTATTGCCACGGGTTTTGTGGTGGACGACGCCATTGTGGTCATCGAGAATATTTCCCGCTATCTCGAGGAAGGCATGAAGCCCGTGGCGGCGGCCCTGCGCGGGGCAGGGCAGATCGGCTTTACCATCATTTCCCTGACGCTTTCCCTGGTGGCCGTGCTCATTCCCCTGCTGTTCATGGGGGATGTGGCCGGCCGGCTGTTCCGCGAGTTCGCCGTGACGCTGGCCGTGACCATCCTCATTTCCGCCGTCATTTCCCTGACGCTCACGCCCATGCTTTGCGCCGTCATGCTGCGGCCCGATCATTACCGGAAGGCCGGCAGCAGCGGGCAGAGCGCGGCACGGGGCTTCTTTGCCCGCCTGCTGGACTGGTATGCCCGCAAGCTGGACTGGGTGCTGGCCCATCAGCGCCTGACGCTCACGGTGGCCGTGGGCACGCTGGTGCTGACCATCATCCTCTACGTGGTGGTGCCCAAGGGCTTCTTTCCCACGCAGGATACCGGGGTCTTGCAGGGCATTGCCGAATCGCCGCAGGATTCTTCCTTTGCGGCCATGACCGCGCGGCAGCGCATGCTGGCGGACATCATTCTGGAGGACCCCGCCGTGGAAAGCGTGGTCTTTCAGGTGGGCGTGGACGGCATCAATCCCAGTCTGGGCACCTCCCGCCTGACGGTGAACCTCAAGCCTTTGTCTGACCGTGACGCGCGCGCCCCGGCCATTGCCCGGCGCATCATGGCCCGGGCAGAGCAGCAGCCCGGCCTGTCGCTCTATATGCAGCCCGTGCAGGACCTGACCATCGAGGACCGCGTGTCCCGCACCCAGTACCAGTTCAGTGTGGAGGCCCTGGACCGGGAGACGCTGGAAACCTGGCTGCCCCGCCTGGTGGCAGCCCTGGACCGCCAGCCCGAGCTTTCCCACGTGACCAGCGACATGCAGGGTATGGGCCGCATGCTCTGGCTTGCCATTGACCGGGATGCGGCCAGCCGCTACGGCGTGAGCATGAGCGACATTGACAATGCCCTCTATGATGCCCTGGGGCAGCGGCTCATCTCCACCATCTTCACCCAGACCAACCAGTACAAGGTGGTGCTGGAAACGGCGCCCCATTTCCGGGACGGGCCGTCCTCGCTGGAGCATATCTATGTGCGCGGCAGCAGCGGCCAGCCCGTGCCTCTGACCAGCCTGACCCGGCCGGAGGAACGTGCCGTGCGGTTGTCCGTGGCGCGGCAGGGGCAGTTCCCGGTGGGGACCATTTCCTTCAACGTGGCGGAAGGCTCCTCGCTGGGGGCCGCGGTGGAGGCGGTCATGCGCACAACAGCCCAGATGGACCTGCCGGCCTCCCTGCGCTGCCAGTTCCAGGGGGCGGCCCATGCGTTCCTGTCGTCCACCACCAATCAGGTCTGGCTGGTGCTGGCGGCCGTCATCACCATGTATATCGTGCTGGGGGTGCTCTACGAAAGCTATGTGCACCCCGTGACCATCCTGTCCACCCTGCCTTCGGCCGGGGTGGGCGCGCTGCTGGCCCTCATGCTGGGAAATATGGAACTGGGCGTGGTGGGCATCATCGGCATTATTCTGCTCATCGGCATTGTGAAGAAGAATGCCATCATGATGATCGACTTTGCGCTGGATGCGGAGCGCAACGAGGGCAAGACGCCACAGGAAGCCATTCGGCAGGCCTGCCTGCTGCGCCTGCGGCCCATTCTCATGACCACCATGGCGGCCCTGCTGGGCGCGCTGCCCCTCATGATCGGCTGGGGCATGGGGGCCGAACTGCGCCGCCCCCTGGGCGTGACCATGGTGGGCGGCCTCATTTTCAGCCAGGTGCTCACCCTCTTTACCACGCCGGTGGTCTATCTGTGGTTTGACCGGCTGCGCCTGCGCCTGTCCCGCCACATGACCCAGGGGGACAGCGCCGGGCAGGGCCGGACAGGGGAGGAGCGGACAGGGGAGGACCGCGCATGAGCGCGTCCCGTTTCAGGAAGGTCTTCCGGCAGGGCCGGCACCGTTTTGGTCCGGAATTTCTGCCCCTGAACATTTCTGCGCCCTTTATCCGCCGGCCCGTGGCCACCACGCTGCTGACCCTGGCCATTGCCCTGGCGGGCATGGTGTCCTTTCGTCTGCTGCCTGTGGCGCCGCTGCCGGAGATTGACCTGCCGGTGGTAGTGGTCCGGGCCAACATGCCCGGCGCCAGCCCGGAAACCATGGCCGCCACCGTGGCCACACCGCTGGAGCGGGCGCTGGGGCGCATTGCCGGCATTACGGAAATGACGTCCAGCAGCAGCCTGGGGTCCACCAGCGTCATATTGCAGTTTGATCTGGACCGTGACGTGGACGGCGCGGCCCGCGATGTGCAGTCAGCCATCAATGCGGCCCGCTCCACCTTGCCCACCATGCCGTCCAATCCCTCCTACCGCAAGGTCAATCCGTCGGGCGCGCCCATTCTCATCCTGTCCATCACGTCGGAGGTGCTGACTTCCACCCAGCTCTACGATGCGGCTTCCTCGGTGCTGGCCCAGAAGATTGCCCAGATTCCCGGTGTGGGCGAAGTGACCCTGGGCGGCGGTGCGCTGCCGGCCGTGCGGGTGCGCCTCATTCCCGATGCGCTCAGCCGTGCGGGCATCAGCAGCGAGGATGTGCGGCAGGCCATTGCCGATGCCAATGCCTATCTGCCCAAGGGCATGCTGGAAGGGCAGGGCAGCTTCTGGCTGGTGGATGCCAGCGATCAACTGGCTTCGGTGGAGGATTACCGCCGCCTGGTGGTGGCCTATCGCGACGGGGCAGCCATACGCCTTGCCGATGTGGCCACGGTGGAGGAAAGCTCACAGGATGTGCGCAACATGGCCATTGCCAACGGGCGTCAGGCCATTCTGCTCATGGTTTTCCGGGCCACGGGGGCCAATATCATCGAAACCGTGGACAGAGTGAAGGCCATGCTGCCGCAGCTGCGCGCCTGGCTTCCCGAAAGCGCGGACCTTACCGTGCGCATGGATCAGTCCATCACCATCCGGGCCTCGCTGGCCGAGGTGGAAAAAAGCCTGCTGCTGTCCATGGCGCTGGTGGTGCTGGTGGTTTTCCTCTTTCTGCGCAACGGCCGGGCCACGGCCATTCCGGCGGTGGCGGCCCCGGTGTCGCTCATCGGGACCTTTGGCGTCATGTACCTCTGCGGCTATACCCTGGACAATCTTTCGCTCATGGCGCTTACCGTGGCTACCGGCTTTGTGGTGGATGATGCCATTGTGGTGCTGGAAAATATCGTGCGCCGTCTGGAAATGGGCGAAACGCCCCTGCGCGCCGCCCTGCGTGGTGCGCGGGAAGTGGGCTTTACCGTGGTGTCCATTTCCCTTTCGCTGGTGGCGGTCTTCATCCCCCTCCTGTTCATGGGCGGCATTCTGGGGCGGCTGTTCCGGGAATTTTCCGTGGTGCTGGCCACGGCGGTGCTGGTCTCCATGGTCATTTCCCTGACCACCACGCCCATGATGTGTGCCCACTGCCTGCGCCCTCACGGGGGGCAGACCTCGCCGGAGGCGCCAAAAAGCCGGGCCGGAAGGCTGCTGGCTGTGCCGGGCAGGCTCTGGGGGCGGATGCTGCTGGGCATGCAGCAGGGCTATGAACGCAGTCTGCGGGTGGTCCTCAGCCATCCGCGCCTGACGCTTTTTTCCCTGCTGCTGGTCATGGCCGCCAATGTGTGGCTGTATATCATCGTGCCCAAGGGCTTCTTTCCCACGCAGGACACGGGCGTCATCATGGGCGGCATGCGGGCGGACCAGAGCGCATCGTACCAGAGCCTCAAGGAAAAGATGCCCCGCCTCATGGAAATCATCCGTCAGGACCCGGCCGTGGCCCAGGTTTCCGGGCACATGTCCGGCTCACGCGGCGGGGGCGGGGTCTTCATTGCCCTCAAGCCGCTGGAAGAGCGCGGCGTATCGGCCATGCAGGTCATCGCCCGTCTGCGCGGCCGCCTGTCCTCCGAACCGGGCATGCAGATATTTCTCCAGCCGGCGCAGGACCTGCGCATGGGCGGGCGCAGCTCCCGTTCCCAGTATCAGTATACCTTGCAGGCCGACGATCTGGATGCGCTGCGCACCTGGGGCCGCAAGCTCCAGCAGGGCTTCATGAAAATCCCCGTCATGCGGGATGTGGACAGCGACATCGAGGAACGCGGCCTGCAAACCATGCTTACCGTGGACCGCGATGCGCTGGCCCGTCTGGGCCTGGAAATGCAGGACGTGGACAATGCCCTCAGCAATGCCTTCGGGCAGCGGCAGGTCTCCACCATCTACAAGGAAAAGAACCAGTACCGGGTGGTGCTGGAATTCATCCCCCAGTGGCTGGAAGGGCAGGATGCCCTGGAAAAGGTCTATCTGCCCGGCAGGGACGGCCTGGTGCCGCTCTTGTCCGTGGCCACGGTGGGGCCGGGCTTTGCGCCGCTTTCCGTGGCGCATCAGGGCCAGTTTGCGGCCGTGACCCTGTCCTTCAATCTGGCCGAAGGAGCCTCCCTGTCCCAGGCGCAGGAGGCCATCGACCGCCTGCGCGTGACCCTGGGCATGCCGTCCTCCATTGTGGGCAGCTTTCAGGGTACGGCCAAGCTGTTCAACGAGACCGTGCGCAATCAGGTGGTGCTGATTCTGGCGGCGCTGCTGGCTCTGTATATTGTGCTGGGCGTTCTGTACGAAAGTCTCATCCATCCCATTACCATTCTTTCCACCCTGCCGTCGGCAGGGGGCGGCGCTCTGCTGGCCCTCATGGCCGTGGGCATGGAATTCAGCGTCATTGCCCTGATAGGGGTGCTGCTGCTCTGCGGCATTGTCAAAAAAAATGCCATCATGATGATCGACTTTGCGCTGGACGCCTCCCGCACCCGGCACCTGCCCCCGCAGGAGGCCATTTATGAAGCCTGCCGCCTGCGCTTCCGTCCCATCATGATGACCACCATGGCCGCAGCCCTGGGAGCCGTGCCCCTGGCCCTGGGGCAGGGTGACGGGGCCGAGATACGCCAGCCTCTGGGTATCACCATTGTGGGCGGCCTCATGGTCAGCCAGCTGCTGACCCTGTATACCACGCCCGTGGTCTACCTGTGTCTGGACCGGCTGCGCCTGCGGGTGCGCCGCAGGTGGTGGCGCTGGCGCTATGGCGCCCGCCGGGCGGCACGGCTGGAGGTGCTGAGCCGGCACGGCTGATACAGGTAACGCTATTACGGGGAAAATGCTTGCCTTGCGGGGGGTTTTGGGCGAGATTGGGCCACCCCTCTCCCCCGGACGTTTGTCTGACCACCTCCGGCCGCTGGCCGGCGGTTCTTTTGCTGTGCCTGCGCAAGGCGCGCGGACAGGTCAACGAGGTTTCCATGCCAAACAGGCTTCGTGTTCTTGTGATGGTTCTGGCCTACAATGCCGAAAAGACCATCGTCAGTGTGCTTGATCGTATTCCCCGCAGCCTTGCGGACCACTATGACATTTCCGTGGCCGTCTTTGATGACGGCAGCCGTGACGCCACCTGGCAGCTGGCCCGGGAGCATCTGGAGCATTTCTGGTGCCCCGGCGAGGCCCTGCACAATCCCGTGAATCAGGGCTACGGCGGCAACCAGAAGGTGGGCTACCGCTATGCCGTGGAACAGGGCTATGATGTGGTGGCCATGGTGCACGGCGACGGGCAGTATGCGCCCGAACGCCTGCCCGAGCTGCTGCGTCCCTTTGAGGATCCCGGCGTGGATGCCGTGTTCGGATCGCGCATGCTGAACAAGCGTGATGCCCTCAAGGGGGGCATGCCCTATTACAAGTTTCTGGGCAACATGGTGCTGACTGCCTTCCAGAACCGGCTGCTGGGCACCCATCTTTCGGAATTCCACACGGGCTATCGCCTGTACCGCGTTTCCCGCCTGGCGCAGCTGCCGCTGGAACTCAATACCAACAATTTCGATTTTGATACGGAAATCATCATGCAGGTGGTCTTTTCCGGCGGAAAGATCGTGGAGCTGCCCATCCCTACCTTTTACGGGGATGAGGTCTGCCATGTGAACGGCCTGCGCTATGCCTGGGATGTCATGGTCACGAGCTGCAAGGGGCGCCTCATCCGCATGGGCATCTTCTATGATCCCAAGTTCTTCTTTCCGCAGACGGAAGTGGCCCCTCGGATCAGTTCCTTTTCCTTTCCGTCCACAAGCCGGGCCGTGGCCGGCATGATCCGGCAGGGCAGTACGGTGCTGGATCTGGGCTGCACGGACAGCGAGCTGGCGGAGCACCTGCGCCAGGACAAGGGCTGCACGGTGATTCTCTGCCCGTCACAGGTGGACCTGGACAAGGAACTGCCGGATGACGTGCCCTGGGAGCGTCTGGATTATGTGCTGGCCGTGGACGTGCTGGAGCAGCGCGATGTGGCGGAGGCCTTTCTGGAGCGCCTGCGGGCACGTCTGACAGGAAACGAAACGGTGCGCGTCATTGTGGGCAGTGCCAACGTGGGCTTTTTCATCACGCGCTTCATGCTGCTGCTGGGGCAGTTCAACTATGCCCGGCGGGGCATTCTGGCCTTTTCGCACAAGCGCCTCTTCACCCTGGGGTCATTGTCCCGTCTTCTGAAGTATGCGGGCTTTCGCCTGGAAAGCCGGCGGCTCATGCCGGCTCCCTATCCCCGGGCGCTGGGCAATACCCGTCTTTCCCGTGTGCTGCTGCGGGTCAACCGCCTCTTGCTCGGCCTGCTGCCGGGGCTTTTTGCCTATCAGGTGCTGCTTGAGGTGCGGCATACTCCCAGCTCGGAAAGCGTGCTGCGCAAGGCGCAGCGCTGACGGCGCGGGCTTCCTGCATGCGGAAGGATATGCTGACGGCCGAAAGCGGCAGGCGCCCTGCCGCGTCGTTCCGGCGCAGGCTGTTCCTGGTCCTGCAATGGGGCATCAGCCTGCTTGCCCTGGGCTATGCGCTGTATGGCGTGGACGCGCGGGTGCTCTGGCAGGCGGTGCAGGACTATACCCTGCCTGCCATGCTCGCGGCGGCGGGTGTGGTGGCCCTGGACTATGCCTGCATGGGACTGCGCCTGCGCTGGCTGCTGCCGCCGGGAACAAGCTATGGCCTGAGCCTGCGGGCCGTGCTGCTGTGCGTGGGCTATAACAATATTCTGCCGGCCAAGGCCGGAGATGCCATCAAGGTGCTTTTCCTGTCCCGGAAGACGGGCTGTTCCGTTTTGCAGACAGGCTCCGTGGTGCTCTGGGAGCGGCTGCTGGATGTGCTTTCCCTGCTGCTGGTGGCCCTGCTGGCCTATGCGCTGGGGCATACGGGGCAGCGCCTGCTGCTGCCTGTCTGTCTGGTGCTGGCAGGGGCGGCACTGTTCTTTCTGCTGCGTCACTGGTCGGCATGGTTCCACGCGGCCTATGCCCGCCTGTTTCCGGGGCGGGTGGCGGCGCTCTGTTCCCGCCTGCACACCAGTCTGGTGGACGAGGTTTCGCCGTTGTGGGTTGCGCGCGGTTTTCTTTGTTCCCTGCTTATCTGGACCTGCTATTGCGCCAGCTTCTGGGTGGTGTTCTGCCTGGTGGCGGACATGCCGCTGCACGTCATGCAGGTGCTGTCGGTCTTTGCCGTGACCTGCCTGGGCATGGCCGTTCCCTCTTCGCCGGGCGGTCTGGGCGTCTTTGAGGGCGCCGTGGTTCTGGGGCTTTCCTGGTGCGGTGTGGAGCAGAGCGAGGCCCTGGGGGCTGCGCTTTTTCTGCATGCCCTGCATTTCATTCCGCAGGCGCTGGCCGCGGTGATCATCAACGGCCGCCGGGACTGCTGGCAGGCCGAAGGCTGCAAGGCTCCGGGAGGAAAGGATTCATGCGCCCCATAAGGCACGTAGATGTGTGGGTTTTGCTGGGTATGCTGCTGTTTGCCCTGCTGGTGCAGCAGGGCCGCATAGGAGCATCCATCAACGGTGTGGACCTGACCACGGACCCGGCCATGTATGCCTCCATTGCCGCGGCCTACGGGCATCCGGCGGACTTTGCCCGGGATTTTGTCTTTGGCGCGGCCAGCCAGTTTTCCACCCACGTGACGCCCCTGGTGCAGCTGGTGCACTGGCTGTCCGGTGATGACGGCAACTACGGCGTGGCCTATCTGGAGCTGACCGGCCTGGTGGTCTTTCTGCACTATGCGGCCTTTTACCTGCTGGGCGCCATGTTTTTCGGCCAGCGCTGGAAGGCGCTGATCTTTACGGTGCTCATGGGTCTCTGCTACTGGACGCCGTGGGGAACCTACTGGGGCGCGGGCTACCGCGACTATACCCCCCGCACCCTGTTCGAAGCCCTGTACGCCCTGTTTCTGTGCGCCAATTTTGCCGTGCTGCGGCGTCCCCGCTGGTGGCCGGTGTTCATGGCCGCCCTGGGCGGACTGGTCTATGTACATTCCATCAGCGCCCTGCCCGCGGCGGCCGGTCTCTGGCTGGGCTTTGCCGCCAGCCGGCCGCAGGGCTGGTCCCGGGTACGGCATCTGGGCTGGCTGCTGCTGAGCGGTGGCTGCTTTCTGGCGACCATGGCGCCCTATGCCGCCATTTATCTGCATTCCTCGGGCGTGTCCCTGTCTGCGGAGGATGTGGCCTTCATGGACCATATCCTGCGCACGCGCTTTGACATTGAATACGCCGAATATCTCTACGGCATGGGCAAATTCCTGCGGCGGTACACGCTGCTGCCCGTGATTCCGCTGGCCCTGTGGGGAACGTGGATGATCGTGAAGTACGGCAGCCCGCGGCAGAAGCTCTTTGGCAGGCATATCTGGCTCTGGATTGCCGGGGTTTACGTGGTCATTGCCCTTTTTGTGCTGGATCAGGAAATCAGCCGGGCGCTGGGCCGCATGCACCTTGAGTTTGACCTGGTCCGCGTGCACCGCTTCCTGCCCTTTTTTGCCATCTGCCTCATTTTCCTGGGAGCAGACATTCTGTGGCAGCGGGTTTCCCGGCCGGGATGGCAGCGCGTGGCGGCGCGCCTGTTCTGTCTGGGGTTGGTCATCGGCTTTTTCTGCGGCGGGCAGCAGGATATGGCCCGTACCAGTCTGGCCTGGTACTGGAACCGCCTGGACGAGGCCCGTTATGCCGCGGCCTATGGTCCGCAGCTGCACCGGGCGGAAATGGTGGCGGCCCTGAGTCGCTACACCCGGCCCCATGAAACCATCTTTTTTCCCGGCAAGGACCAGGCCATACGCTACAATGCCCTGCGCTCCCTGACCTACGGCTGGAAGGACGCCTGCCTGCTCTATTATGCCAAGGGCCTGGAACGCCTGCGGCAGTGGGAAAGCGTGGAAGCCGCGCTCAAGACTTCGCCCACGGCCTATATCGAGGTGGGCCTGGCCACCTCGCCGGACTATATCCTGAGCGAGCGGCCCCAGGACAGGGCCGAACTGGAAGCGCGCGTGGGACCGGTAATCTGGGAGAATGCCCGCTATCTGCTGGTCAAAAATACGCGGGGCAGGCCGGCCTCCTGAAGTGGAGGCGGCCGGTGTCGTTGTGGCTGTTTTCGGGGCAGACCCGGCCAGGGGCAGCCGCTATGCGCATGACGGCGTGGCAGGCTGGTCCGGTACCGGCAGGTGCAGGCGCCGCCGCTGTGCCAGCAGGTCATCCAGCAGGGACAGGGGAACGCGCAGACCGCCGTAGCCCGTGCCCAGGTGAATGCGCGGCTTGTTGCGGCCGTGGTAGTCGCTGCCGCCGGTGACGGCAAGGCCGAAGTGGCGTGCCAGGTCCAGGCACTGGCGGGTGGCGGCCTCTGAATGTTCGCTGTGGTAGGCTTCCAGGGCGTGCAGGCCGCAGGGCAGCAGACGTTCCAGCCACTGTTCCAGCCAGCCGTCGGGATGCCGGGCCTGCAAGGGGTGGGCAATGCTCACGGTGGCCCCCAGACCGGCCAGCAGGCGCACGGCCTCTTCCGGGGCCATGATCTCGCGGGGAACATAGGCCGGGGCGCCTGCCCCCAGGTACTCGCGGAAGGCGGCGGTTATGTCCGGCACCACGCCTTGCCGCACCAGAACGGCGGCCATGTGGGGGCGCCCCACACTTTCGCCGCGGGCCTCGCGGCGGACATCCTCCAGGGTAATGGCAATGCCCAGGGCACGCAGCTTGTCCACCATGCGGGCATTGCGCGTATCGCGCTTGCGCCGGATATCCTCCAGACGTTCTTCCAGCACGGCGGCATGCTGCGGCAGCCAGAGGCCGAGAATGTGCATTTCGCCCCGGTCCGTGCAGGTGGACAGCTCGCAGCCGCGGATGACGTCCAGGCCCAGACGCCGGCCTTCTTCCTGGGCTTCGGGCAGGCCGGAGAGGGTATCGTGATCGGTGAGGGCCACGGCTGCCAGCCCTGCCCGGGCTGCCTGGCGGACCAGTTCGGCAGGGCTGTCCGTACCGTCGGAGGCGCTGCTGTGGGTGTGCAGATCAATGAATTTCCTGTGTAACATGCCCTATTCCTAAGAGCTTGCGCAGAAATTGCAAGAGGTGCCCCTTGCGGGACGGCGGCCATGCGGCTATGGTAGGCCGCTGCGGCCATTGCCGCCACGAGGATGACATGCCCATACAAACCGAAGAACTCTTGCAGATGCTTGCCTGCCCGCGCTGCCTTGGCGCGCTGGAAGCCGTCTACCGCGGCGGGGAAACGGCGGGTTTTGCCTGCCCTGCCTGCGCTGTGGTGTATCCCGTTCGCGATGACATTCCCATCATGCTGGAAGAGGAGGCCATTCCCCGCCAGCGCTGGGACGCGGAACAGTCCTAGAGCGGGGGAAGCATGCGTCTGCTCATTGCTGCGGACCTGCACGGTTCGCTGGAAAGTCTGCGTTTTCTCCTTGACCGCGCCCGCCAGTGGCGGCCCGACCTCCTGGTCTTTCTGGGCGATCTGGTATACCACGGCCCGCGCAATCCCCTGCCTTCCGGCTACGATACGCTGGGCGTGCTGCGGGAAATAGGTTCGCTGGACTGCCCCGTCACGGCCGTGCGCGGCAACTGTGACGCCGAGGTGGACCAGATGCTGCTGCCCTTTCCCACGGTGGAAAATGCCTGGCTGTCTGTGGACGGTCTGCGCATTTTTGCCAGCCACGGACATCTGCTGCCGGACCGTCCGCCCCTGCCGTCCCGCTTTGCACCGGGAACGGTCATCTTGCGTGGTCATACCCATATTCCGCGCGGCGAGACGCTGGACGGCCTGCACTTCTGGAATCCCGGCTCCCTGAGCCTGCCCAAGGGCGGTTCGCCGCGAACCTACGCCGAATATGAGGAAGGCTGCTTCCGGGTGCTGGACATGCAGGGCCGGGAAGTGCTGCGGCACTGGCCGCGCCAGAACGACTGAGGCAGCAGCATGGGTACCTCTTCTGCCGAAGCTGCCTTTCCGCCGCTGTTCCGGCTTGCGGCGGGGCTGCGCCTGGTGCTGGCCTCCCATTCGCCGCGCCGGCGGCAGTTCCTGCGGGAATGGGGCCTGCCCTTTACCCTGCTGGCCCCGTCCTGCGACGAGCCGCGCCCGCTGCCGGGCGAGGCGCCTGCCGCCTATGCCTGCCGGGCCGCCCGGGCCAAGGTCATGGCCGCTCGCGCGGCGGAAGGCCGCCGGCCTGCCGGCGACCGGCGTCTGCTGCTGGGGGCGGATACCATTGTGGCCCTGGGAGCGGACATTCTGGGCAAGCCGCAATCTGCGGAACATGCCATGGCCATGCTGCGGCGTCTTTCCGGGGCTACGCATGAGGTTATCAGTGCCGTCTGTCTGTTGGGGCCTGATGACGAGGAAGTGACGTTTCATGACGTAAGCCGGGTCCGCTTTGCCGCCTGGCCGGATGCGGTGCTGGCGGCCTATGTGGCCACACACGAGCCGGACGACAAGGCCGGGGCCTATGCCGTCCAGGGGCAGGGGGCCGTGCTGGTGGAGGCCGTGGACGGCTCGTGGAGCACCGTGGTGGGACTGCCGGTGACGCCCCTGGCCACCATCATGCTGCAACGGGGCTGGATGCAGCCTGCCGGATAGGTGTGCATGCGCTTGTCATGCGGAGCAGGGATGCCTTGCGGCATCCTTTTTTTGTGCCCGCTGCGTCCCGGAGCAGGCAGACGGCAGAGGAGAAAAAATGACACAAAGCCGCGTGGCTGCTGCGGAGTCAGGGGATCGTTCGTACCATTGTTTGCCTGATTAATCAAAATATTTTCAATGAGTTATAAAAAATTTCTTTTCGTTTTGCAAAAAATTTTTCTCGCTGATAAAGATATTTTTCACAAATAGTTTACTATAGTATTTCAATATATTATACTCATATTTTTGAAAAAATCCCGCCTATTGTTCTAAAAAGAACAATAATGACTGTAAGCTCAAACAATTTCCTCCCCTTGACGCTGGCAGCGAATCTCCGTAGGGCCATAGCATGGCAGTATGTGCCATGTCGTACAGAACGTCAGCCTCTACAGGGAGACCGAGCACCATGTCGCAGGAACGCATCACCACGCTGTTGACGGAAAGCCGCAGTTACCTTCCTCCGGAACATGGCAAAACCAGTGCCTGGATATGCGGCCAGGATGAAGCGGACGCCATTTGTCGTCGTGCCCTTGAAGACCCCCTGGACTTCTGGGGGGCGCGCGCCTCGCAGCTCATTCACTGGTACAAGCGCTGGGACAAGGTGCTGGAGGCCGACGAGGCCCGCCACAAGTACAGATGGTTTACCCGGGCCAGGCTCAATGCGTCCTTCAACTGCATTGACAGGCACATCATTTCCGGCCGCAGAAACAAGGCCGCGCTCATCTGGCAGGGCGAAAAAGAAATGGATGTGCGCTGCTTCACCTATCAGATGCTGTATACGGAAGTGTGCCGTGTGGCGCATGCCCTGAGTTCCCTGCGGGTGCGCAAGGGTGACCGGGTGGCCCTGTACATGCCCATGATTCCCGAACTGGTCATCGCCATGCTGGCCTGCGCCCGCATTGGCGCCGTGCACACGGCCATTTTTTCCGGCTATGCCGAAGGGGGCGTGCGCAGCCGCATTCAGGGGGCCAAGGCCAAGGTGGTCATTACGGCCGACGGGGTGGTGCGTGCCGGCAGCATCAAGCCGCTCAAGGCCAATCTGGACCCCATTCTGGAAAAGTGCCCCTCGGTGGCGCACGTGGTGGTGGTCAGCCATGCGGGCATGGGCGATGTGAAGATGCAGCCCAATCGGGATATCTGGTGGCATGATCTCATCGAGGACTTTACCCTGGATGTGGACTTTCCCTGCGAGCAGATGGATGCCAATGATCCGCTTTTTCTCCTGCATACCAGCGGCAGCACCGGCAAGCCCACGGGCATTCTGCATTCCACCGGCGGCTATCTGACCTATGCGGCCCACACCACCCAGTGGATTTTCGACATGCGCGATGATGACGTCTACTGGTGCACGGCCGACATGGGCTGGATAACCGGCCATACCTACGGCGTCTACGGTCCGCTGGCCCTGGGAGCCACCACCATGATGTTCGAGGGCGTGCCCAACTGGCCCAAGCCTGACCGTTACTGGCGCATTGTGGAAAAATTCCGCGTGAACATCCTCTATACCGCGCCCACGGTGATCCGTTCGCTCATGCGCATGGGCGAAGCCTGGCCGGAACGCTATGACCTGCGTACCCTGCGGGTGCTCGGCTCGGTGGGGGAACCCATCAATCCCGAGGCCTGGCAGTGGTACCACAAGAATATCGGCGGCGGCGAACTGCCCATTGTGGATACCTGGTGGCAGACGGAAACCGGCGGCGCCATGATCAGCCCGCTGCCCTATGCCACCCGGCTCAAGCCGGGGTCCGCCACCTATCCGCTGCCCGGCATCGATGCCACGGTCATGGGCAGCACCGGGCGCGATGGCGAGGAGGCTTCGCCGGGCTGCCGTTCCGGCCATCTGGTCATCCGGCGGCCGTGGCCTGGCATGATGCTGGGCGTTTTCAACGACGAGGAAAAATACCAGAGCTATTTCAGCCGCTTTGGCGTCTTTGACAGCGGCGACGGTGCCGAGATCGACGATGACGGCTATTTCTGGATACTGGGCCGCATTGACGATTCCATCAACGTGTCCGGCCACCGCCTGTCCACTGCCGAAATCGAGGCCGTGCTCGCGTCCAGCCAGGATGTGGCCGAGGCCGCCGTGGTGCCCATGCCCCATGCGCTCAAGGGCGAGGCCATCTATGCCTATGTGCTGCTGCGGGACGAGGTGCCGTGGAGCGACGATGTGCGCAAGCGGCTGCGGGATACGGTGCGCCGGGACATCGGCGCCCTGGCATCGCCGGAGTATATCCAGTTTGTGGAGGCCATGCCCAAGACCTGCTCAGGCAAGATCATCCGCCGCATGCTGCGCAAGATTGCCGGCAATGTGTATGACGACCTGGGCGATACCACGGCGCTTGCCAGACCCGATGTGCTGGACGCCATCATCATGGGCCACAAAAATCTGCTGCTGGGCCAGCATGAAACGGCATCCTTTGTTGCCGAAGAACAGTCGGAAGCCCGGGCAGCAGTCTCCTAGGTTCGCGCCAGCCACCGCGACCGCCGGCCTGCCGCACGCCGCCATACCGTGCGGCAGGCCCCTGCTGTGCAGGTGTGAGGAACGGACATGTCCTGCGCGGGGCATGTCCGTTCCGTTATGCCGGGCGGCATGCGCCGGCGTCTGCGCTGCGGGAATGCCGGGCCGTCCCGGCAGGGGCTGCCGGACCCGCATCCTGCCGGGGCGTCTCCAGCTGGCTGCCCAGGGTGCCCAGGAGGGCCTTGCCCTCATGCGGCAGCCACAGGGCGGTGACGCCTGCCGCAAACAGCAGCAGGGCCAGAGCCAGCATCAGGCTGACCACAAGATGCGCCAGCAGCAGGGCCGCTGTGCCCAGGCTCAGGGCCAGCAGCAGGGCCAGACCCAGGCGACGCATCCAGCGGGAGGAGAGGAGCGGGGATGCCTTTGCCGGCATGGCTCAGAGGGCCTTGCGCCGGGTCCAGACATGATCTGCCAGCAGGGTGCCGAACAGCAGGCCCGTGGCCACGTGTGCCCGGCTTTTTCCGGCCGCCCCCAGCAGCACGGAAATACCCAGTGTCCCCAGCATGACGCGCAGGGCCGTCTTGCGGTTCCACAGGGGACGAACGGGGAGAGTTTTTGCCAAATTTTGCTGACTGTTTTTCATAACATCCTCGTTTTTAACGAAAATAAAAAATAGAATTGAATTTCGCATTCTATTTCTCTTGACGTTCACCCTAAAGTAGGTCAGAGTTCTTTGCAAGCCCGTTTTTTGCTGTTCCGGTACGCGTTCACCTGCCCCTGTGGCGTACACAGCGCCATGGCGTACCGGAACAGGCGGGCGAGACCAAACAAGGAGCTTTCCATGAGCAATGTCATCAGTCTGCGTCAGATGGCCGTGGGCCAGCAGGGCAAAATCGCCGCCGTTGAGGCTCTGGGAGAAATGGGCCGCCGCATTCGCGATATGGGCCTGATTCCCGGCGCCACCGTGTCCGTGGTAGGCAGGGCGCCGCTCAAGGATCCTGTGGCCCTGCGCATTTCCGGGGTAACGGTTACCCTGCGCAACAGCGAGGCGGACCATATCCGCATCGACGTATCCTAGCAGCTTCCCGGAGGCGTTGCGGCCTGGTCCGGTCCTGTCGCGGCAGGTGATGCCCGGCAGACCCGGAGCGGGGCATGCCGTGCGGCAGGACAGCGGCACGGTATTTCGCACAGCGTCCCAGGCAGTCTGACGACACAACGGCGCGGCTCGCGCGCCGCTTTCGTTCCCCGTGCGTTGAAAACCCTTTCCGGCATGTGCCTTTTGCATGAAGGCACGTGGGTCTTTTCGTGCGCCCTTTTTCCGGTGAACAGGGCGTCCTGCATCGTTCGGCGGCTGGCCGAGGTGCCCGGCAGCCCAGCCGAAGCCGTGCCTGCCGCCTGTGGCGGTGCGGCATCATCACAAGGAGGAAATGGACATGGAAGCAATGAAGTACGGCCTGGTTTTTCTGGGCGGCCTGGTGCTGGGCGCCATCGGCGCTACGGCAGTGAGCCGTGGCAAGGTGGACCTCAAGCCGCTGGCCACGGACCTTATCAGCCGCGGCATGGACGTGAAGGACGCCCTGCTGCAGAAGGTGGAATCCGTGCGGGAAGATGTGCAGGACCTGGCCGCCGAGGCGCGCGCCCGGTCCGATGAACGGAAGGCCTCGCAGCAGGCGGACGCCTAGCGGAGGTCGGCGCGCATGCGTTTTTTCATTGTCCACGAACTGTCCGGCACCACAGGGGGCAGAATGCGCGTGCGCGCTTCCCGTCCGCTTTCGGCAGCCGAGGCACAGGAGATCGGCAGCGCCCTTGCTGCGGCCGGCCTGCATGTGCAGCACGTCAGTCCACGGGTGGGAAGTCTGCTGTTTTTCTATGATGACCCGGCCATGCGCCGCAGGGCGTTGTGCTGCCTGGCCGCCCGCAGCCGGGCAGCGGAGGCGGGCACAAGCGCCCCCCTGCCGTGCGGCGCACCGCACGGGGCACGCCGCGAAGGACTGGCGGAGGAAGCGCCGCCCCCCGGCGCCATGGGACCGCTGCTGCGCTTCTTCCTTGTGCGGCCGTTCCTGCCTGTGCTGCTGCGCACGCTGAGCTGCGTGCTGCATGCCCTGCCCTATGTGCGCAAGGGCCTTGCCGCTCTTGCGCAGGGGCGCTGCTCGGTGGAGGTGCTGGATGCGGCGGCCATAGGCGTTTCCCTGCTGCGGCGTGATTTTCGTACCGTCACCACCCTGACCCTGCTGCTGGGGCTGGGCGAAACCCTGGAATACTGGACACGGCGCCATTCCCTGGACAGCCTGGCGCAGAGTCTGGCCCTGACGGTGGACAGTGTGTGGCGGCTGGAAAAGGGCGTGGAGCAGGCCGTGCCACTGGCGGACATTGTGCCGGGAGACTGCGTGGTGGTGCGCGACGGCGGCAGCATTCCGGTGGACGGCGTGGTGGTGGAGGGCGAGGCTGTGGTCAATCAGTCCTCCATGACCGGCGAGCCGCTGGGCGTGCCCCGCAGCGCGGGGGCCTCGGTCTATGCCGGCACGGTGGTGGAGCAGGGGCGTCTGGTCATCCGGGCCGTGCAGGTGGGGGACGGCACGCGCCTGCGGCAGGTGGTGCGCTTCATCGAGGAATCCGAGGCCCTCAAGGCCGGCATCCAGGGGCGCTATGAACGTCTTGCGGACATGGCCGTGCCCTTTACCTTTGCCCTGGCCGCGCTGGTCTGGCTGCTGACGCGCGATGCCCGCCGGGCAGCGGCGGTGCTGCTGGTGGACTATGCCTGCGCCCTGCGCCTGGCCACGCCGCTGGCGGTGCTGGCAGCCATGCGCGAGGGGGCGCGGCACGGGGTGGTCATCAAGGGCGGGCGCTATCTCGAGGCGCTGTCCGAGGTGGATACCGTGGTCTTTGACAAGACCGGGACACTGACCAGTGCCACGCCGCGTGTGGCGGAGGTCTTTGCCGCTCCCGGCCATGTGCGCGACGAGGTGCTGCGTCTGGCCGCCTGCCTGGAAGAGCACTTTCCGCATCCCGTGGCCCGTGCCGTGGTGCGGCGTGCCCGGGAAGAGGGCCTGCGCCATGAGGAAGAACATGCCCAGGTGGAATATGTGGTGGCCCACGGGGTGGCCTCGTCCCTGCACGGCCGTAAGGTGCGGGTGGGCAGCCGCCATTACATCGAACATGACGAGGGTGTGAACCTTGATGTCATGCTGCCTGTCATGGAGACACAGGCGCGTCTGGGCCGGTCTTTGCTCTATCTGGCCGTGGACGGCAGCATTGCCGGGCTGCTGGCCGTGGAGGACCCCCTTCGTCCCGAGGCGCCGGCCGTGCTGGAGGCACTGCGGCAGCAGGGCATAACACGCCTGTGCATGCTTACCGGCGATGACGAGCGCACCGCCCGGGCCGTGGCCGCCCGGCTGGGCATCGAGGAATACCGTGCCCAGGTGCTGCCCACGGACAAGGCCGCCGTCATCGACGACCTCAATGCCCGGGGCTGCCGCGTGCTCATGGTGGGGGACGGCATCAATGATGCGCCGGCCCTGTCGGCGGCTCATGTGGGCGTGGCCATGTGTGACGGGGCGGACCTGGCCCGCGAGGTGGCCAACGTGCTGTTGACGCGGCCTGATCTGGAAGGGCTGTTGCTGGCCAGGCAGCTGGGCCGGGCCACATTGCGCCGCATCCACACCAACTTTGTGAGCGCCATGGTGCTCAACAGCCTGTTTCTGCTCGGCGGCCTGACCATGGTACTGGCGCCCGGCGCCTCCGCCCTGCTGCACAATCTGACGACCCTGGGCATCACCCTTAATGCCATGCGCCCGCATCTGCCGTCCGGTCCGGCAGCCGCGGATACCGGGGAAGGGCTGCCCGTCCTCGGGGAGGTCTGCTGATGGAAACGGCATCCTTTCTTCGCTATGTGCGCAGCTTTCTGCCCGGCAGGGTCCGCCTGCGCCATCCTGCTCTGCAACAGGAGGCCGTGGCCCGGCAGACCCGCCAGCAGATACTGGCCGTGCCCGGTGTGCGCAGTGTGGACATCAATCCCCTGAGCGGCTCCGTGCTGCTCTGTTACGAAAGCGGTCGCATTGGCCGGGACAGACTGGTGGACATGGGCGTGACCCTGGCCACCTGGCTGGATGCCGTGCAGGACGGGCAGACGCTTCCCCCGCCGGAACTGTAGGTTGCGTGCTGGCATAGCCTGCCGTCCGCTCGTGCAGTGATCGCGCATACGCAAACGAAAAGGCCCGCCGGAAGGCGGGCCTTTTGTTGTCAGCGGGCGGGATGCCTTACTTGGCCACGGAGGGCAGCACGGCGCCGGCGTACTTCTGCTTCATGAAGGCGGCGGCTTCGCTGCTCACCAGGGCGGAGTACAGGGCCTGGAGGTCAGGGCGCTTTTCGTCACCGGCGCGGATGGCCAGGATATTGGCGTAGGTGGAAGCGGCCAGGGAGTCGGCGGATTCCACGGCCAGGGCATCGGCCACCTTCAGGCCGCCGAGGATGGCGTAGTTGCCGTTGATGATGGCCACGTCAACGTCGGGCAGGGAGCGCACCAGCTGGGCAGCCTCGATTTCCTCGATCTTGAGGCCCAGGGGATTTTCGGCAATGTCGCGCACGGTGGCGGCCAGGCCGGCATTTTCCTTCAGCTTGATGAGGCCCGTGGCTTCCATGAGCAGCAGGGCGCGGCCTTCGTTGGTGGCGTCATTGGGCACGGCCACGAGGGACCCCTTCTTCAGGTCCTTGAGGCTCTTGGCCTTGCCGGCATAGATACCGAAGGGTTCGTAATGCACGGGGCCGAGGGAGACCAGCTTGGTGCCCTTCTGGGCATTGAAGTCGTCCAGGTAGGGCTTGTGCTGGAAGTAGTTGGCATCCAGTTCCTTGCTGTCCAGGGCCACATTGGGCTGCACATAGTCGGAATATTCCACGATTTTCAGGGTATAGCCCTGCGGCTTGAGCAGCTTGGCGGCTTCGGCCAGGATTTCGGCATGCGGCGTGGGAGAGGCCCCCACCACAATGGTGCCGCCGGCATGGGCGGAAACGGCCAGAGAAACGGAACCGAGCAGGGCGGCGCAGGCCAGAAGCAGTTTTTTCATGGGAACGATCCTTGGGTAAGAGGTTGACGCCAGGAGGGCGCGGACGGCAGACGGCGGAAGAACCTCCGGCAGCTAGGAGCCGCGCTTGTCGCTGCGGCGGGTGGCCCAGTTGCCGAAGCTCTGGAAGGCCTGCACGATGATGATAAGCAGCACCACGGTCATGACCATGATGTCGGTCTGATAGCGGTTGTAGCCGTACATGATGGCCAGCTTGCCCAGACCGCCGCCACCCACGGCGCCGGACATGGCCGAGTAGCCCAGAATGGTGATGGCCGATACCGCGCTGCCGTTGATGAGTGAGGGCAGAGCCTCGGGCAGCAGCACCTTGACGATGATCTGCCAGGTGGTGGCGCCCATGCTCTGGGCGGCTTCCACCACGCCGCGGTCCACTTCCATCAGGGAGGATTCCACAAGACGGGCCACAAAGGGCGCAGCGGCCAGCACCAGCGGCACCACGGTGGCATTGTTGCCGATGGTGGTGCCCACAAGAAAGCGGGTAAAGGGAATGACCGCAATCATGAGAATGAGGAAGGGGAAGGAGCGCGTCAGATTCACCACCACGTCCAGCACCCCGTAGACCAGCGCATTGGGCCGGATGCCGTCCCGGCGGCAGATGACAAGCACCACCCCCATGACCATGCCAAAGACATAGGAAAAGAAGGTGGCCACCACGGTCATGTAGAGCGTGTCCCACACCCCTTCCAGCAGCATCAGTGCCGTTGCCTGATCAATCATTCTTCATTTCCTCCAGCATGATGTGGTGCGCGCGGGCAAAGGCCATGATGCGCTCGCGCGAGGCGGCGCGCTCAGGGAGCTGTAGCACCATCTGCCCGAAGGCCACGCCGTTGATGTCGCGGGTGTCGGCGTACATGATGTTCACGGGGCAGCCGCATTCCAGCACCATATTGGCAATGACCGGCTCAAAGGAGGAGCGCCCGTTGAAGATGAGGCGGTACAGGTGAGGCTGCGGCAGGTTTTGCAGGGCTTCGGGCAGCACCAGGCGGCGGGCATCCTCGGTGCGGGGATGGAAGAAGACTTCTTCCACATTGCCCTGTTCCACAATCTTGCCCCGGCTGATGATGGCCACATGGCTGCATATCTTTTCGATGACGCTCATCTCGTGGGTAATGATCACCGCCGTGATGCCGAAGCGCGTATTGATGTCGCGGATGAGCGCGAGGATGGAATCGGTGGTGGCCGGGTCCAGGGCCGAGGTGGCCTCGTCGCAGAGCAGGACGCGCGGATTGGTGGCCAGGGCGCGGGCAATGGCCACGCGCTGCTTCTGGCCGCCGGAAAGCTGCGAGGGGTAGGACTGCATGCGGTTGGCCAGGCCCACCAGGTCCAGCAGTTCCTCGGCGCGCTGTACGGCCTGGGCGCGGGGCGTGCCGATGAGTTCCAGGGGAAAGCAGACGTTCTGCAGAGCGGTACGCTGCATGAGCAGGTTGAACTGCTGGAAGATCATGCCCATGGAGCGCCGGGCCTCGCGCAGCTCGGCATCGGACTGGCGGCAGAGGTCCCTGCCCTCAAAAAAGACGCTGCCGCCCGTGGGGCGTTCCAGCAGGTTGATGCAGCGCACAAGGGTGGACTTGCCCGCACCGCTCTGGCCGATGATGCCGAAAATGTCCCCTTTGTTGATGGCAAGGTCAATGCCCTGCAGGGCGAACACTTCGCTTTTGCCGGAATATTTTTTTTCCAGGCCGACGATATTGATGATGGGCTGTTCAGCCATGATGCCTCCACGGTGATGTGCCGCGCGGCGGGCGCTGCACAACAGGGTGACGGACCTTAGCATGTTTTGCCCCGTTGGCAAAGGGGCGGGGGACAGTCTGCGGCCGGCAGCAGAAGGGGGGAAGCGGTCAGCCCCTTCCCCCCTGCGCCAGGCCTGTCTGCGGGCCTAGTTCCTGGCGCCGCAGCACTTCTTGTATTTCTTGCCGCTGCCGCAGGGGCAGGGATCGTTGCGCCCCACCTGACGCCCGGCACGGGCCGGGGTGGCCTTGGGGGCCTCCACCTCGCTGCCGCCGAAGTAGGAAAGGTCCTGCTCCTCGTCCTTGTGGCGCAGGTCCAGCTCCGGCGCCGGTTCTTCGGGCGTTTCGGGCTGCACGTGCACGCGGGTCAGGGTGCGGAACACGTTTTCGCGGATGTGGAAGAGCATGTTCTGGAACATTTCAAAGCCGTCACGCTTGTATTCCAGCTTGGGGTCCTTCTGCCCGTAGCCGCGCAGGCCGATGCCGTCACGCAGGGCATCCATGTTGCGCAGGTGTTCCTTCCAGCAGCGGTCCAGCTCTTCCAGCAGGAAGTAGCGCAGAATGGGCTGGTACATGGCCTGGGCCTCTTCCTGGAGCTGCTGGAAGATCTGGTCGATGGCCTTTTCGCAGTCTTCGCGCTCGGGCAGGGGCGAGCCGGGTTCCAGCACGCGGCCCAGATTGAAGATATCGGCCAGGCGGGCCATGACGGCGGCGCGGGTTTCTTCCATGGTGTCGGCATTGGCGTGGTCCAGCTGGCCGTAGGCGTCATCCAGCACGTCGCTGCGGAATTCGCGCAGCACGGGTTCCATATCGGATTCCACCATGATTTCACGGCGCAGGGAGTAGATGACCTCGCGCTGCTGGTTCATGACATTGTCGTAATCCAGCAGGGTCTTGCGGATTTCAAAGTGATGGGCTTCCACCCGCTTCTGGGCGCCTTCCACCGCGCGGGTGACCATGCGGTTTTCGATGGCTTCGCCATCCTTGAGGCCCAGCTTTTCCATGAGGCCCGAAATGCGGTCGGAGCCGAACAGGCGCATGAGGTCATCTTCCAGCGACAGGTAGAAGCGCGAGGAACCGGGGTCGCCCTGACGGCCGGCACGGCCGCGCAGCTGATTGTCGATACGGCGGCTTTCGTGGCGCTCGGTCCCCAGAATGTGCAGGCCGCCCAGTTCGCGCACGCCTTCACCCAGGATGATGTCCGTGCCGCGCCCGGCCATGTTGGTGGCAATGGTGACCTTGCCCTTCTGGCCGGCCTGGGCCACGATTTCGGCTTCCCGCTCGTGCTGCTTGGCATTGAGCACATTATGCGGGATGCCCATGCGCTTGAGGTGGGCAGAGAGCATTTCCGAGGTTTCGATGGAAATGGTGCCCACCAGCACGGGCTGGCCGCTTTCGTACAGTTCCTTGATAGCCTTGAGGATGGCCTCGTACTTTTCCTTGCGGGTACGGAAGATGAGGTCCGGGTAATCCTTGCGGATCATGGGCCGGTTGGGCGGAATGGACACCACGGTCAGATTGTAGATCTGCTGGAATTCCAGCGCCTCGGTATCGGCCGTGCCGGTCATGCCCGACAGCTTGTCGTACAGGCGGAAGTAGTTCTGGAAGGTAATGGAGGCCAGGGTCTGGTTTTCGGCCGCCACGGTAACGCCTTCCTTGGCTTCCAGGGCCTGATGCAGGCCGTCGGAATAGCGGCGGCCTTCCATGGTGCGGCCCGTGAATTCGTCCACGATGACCACTTCGTCATTCTTGACCACATAATCCACATCGCGCTTGAAGACGTGGTGGGCCTTGAGGGATTGCAGGATACCGTGCTGGGCCGCGATATTGGCCGGATCGAAAAGATTTTCGATATGCAGCAGCTCCTCGCAGCGGGCCACGCCCTCTTCGGTGAGCATGGCGGTGCGGGCCTTTTCGTCCACGGTATAGTGCTCGGGAGTGAGCTGGCGCACAATGCCGTCCATGACGCGATAGGTGCTCACGTCCTCGTCGGCCGGGCCGGAAATGATGAGCGGGGTACGGGCCTCGTCAATGAGAATGGAGTCCACTTCGTCCACAATGGCGAAATTGTGGCCGCGCTGCACCAGCTGTTCGGCATAGAACTTCATGTTGTCGCGCAGATAGTCGAAGCCGAATTCGTTGTTGGTGCCGTAGGTGATGTCGGCGGCATAGGCGGCCTTGCGCTGCTCGTCGTCAAGGCCGTGCACGATGATGCCCGTGCTCAGGCCCAGAAAGCTGTAGAGCTTGCCCATCCATTCGGCGTCACGCCGCGCCAGGTAGTCATTGACCGTCACCACATGCACGCCCTTGCCGGAAAGGGCATTGAGCGAAACGGCCAGGGTGGCCACAAGGGTCTTGCCTTCGCCGGTTTTCATTTCGGCAATGCGGCCCTTGTGCAGCACGATGCCGCCGATGAGCTGCACATCATAGTGGCGCATGCCCAGCACGCGGCGCGATGCCTCGCGTACCAGGGCAAAGACGGGGGGCAGCAGGTCGTCCAGGGTGCGCTTGCCTGACTGCACCTCTTCCCGGTACTGCTGCATGCGCGCGGCAAAGTCTTCGTCCGCCAGCTGTTCCATCTCGGGTTCCAGGGCGTTGATGCGCGCCACCAGCGGGCGCAGGCGACGCAGGTAGCGGTCGTTGCTGGTGCCAAAGATTTTCTTGAAGATATAGCCGAACATACGTCTCCTCGGCAGCGGGGCGGCTGCTCTCTGCGGGAAATGCCTGCCGCAGCCCGCGGAAAGGGATTGCGAAAAGGAAGGCGCCGCCGGCACATTGGCGGCAGCGCCAGTCATAGTATAGGCAGCAACGGCCGTTTGGCAATGGGACAAAGGCGCACCGGACCAAAAAGACCGGTGCGCCTTCCTGCGGAGTGCGGCCGTCCGTCCGGCCATGCGCGTCCGCCGGCTAGCCCTGCGGGGGCAGCTCTTCCTTGATGACGGCCTCGCTCTTGATGCGGTCCAGCAGTTCGGCGAAGACGGGCTTCACATGTTCGCGGATGTCACCGGCCACCACCAGAAACAGCAGATCATCCCCGGGCCGGCGTTCTCCGTCGGCCGCCTCGGCCAGAACGGCAAAAATGCCGGGGCGCTGCTCCATTTCCTGGCAGATGGCCGCCATGCGCTGCGGATCGTGACGCACCCGTATGGTACCCACCGGGGCATGCTCCTTGCGCGACCAGCCGCGCACCACGCCGTTATGGACCAGCATCATGCCCACGTGCTCCGTGAAGCCGGGGCGCTTTTTCAGTTCCTGCAATGTACGTGTGATATCCATGAATGCCTCCCGGAATTTTGCCCAGTATAGCCGCTGCGCGCAGGAGGGCAAGGCCCGTTGGAACAGGGGCAGGCGGCCGGCAGGGCAGGCCATGCGTCGTACAAAAAAGGCTTGACCTTTTTATAGTAATGATTATTGTTAAGCCAACAAGGAGCTGAACCATGCATACGAGCCTCAAGGACTTTGCCCTGTACGATATATCCTGGAATCTTTCGCCCGAACATGCCGTGACCATGTACCTGGAATGGGGAAATAACGACTGGCATGCCGAATATCCTCCTGTGCGCTCCAAGGAGGACGTGTCCTACTACTTTGTGGTGGACAACTGGGGGGAAAAGCCTGTGGTACGCCTGGTGCGGAGGAATTCCGAAAATGCGGAAGACCTCATTGCCGTGCCGCTGCCGGAAAGTCTTCTGGATGATTTTCATGCGACCAACGGGACCTGTCGCGGCATCAGCGAACCGACGCCCGCCATCAAGAACTGGCTGCGTCACGAACTGTATCAGTAACATTTCCGGCACCGGGCCGGCATTCCCGCCACGGTGACGGTTCCTCTCCGGCATGATGGCATGCCGGTGTCTCCCGCTCCTGCATCACCAGAGAAAAAGGCCCGCCTGCGGGCCTTTTTCCGTGGGGACAGGCCGTTGCCCTTGTCAGGACGGCACGGGAACTTATTATGAAAGGGACAGATCAGGGCGGCATCCTGCCGCGTAAAAGGAGTTCAGGCATGCAGACAAGCGCACGCAATGTGTTTCAGGGAACGGTGACGGCAATTCACAGCGGGGCGGTCAATGATGAAATCATCATGGCGCTACCCGGCGGCCAGGAAGTGGTGGCCTCCATTACCCAGGCCAGCACCAAGCGCCTGGGCCTTGCCGTGGGCAAGCCTGTGACGGCGCTGGTGAAGGCCAGTTTCGTGATTCTGCTGGAAGACGCCGAAGGCTGGCTGCTTTCCACGCGCAACCAGTTCGCGGGAACGGTGAAGGCCGTTCGGCCCGGTGCGGTCAATACGGAAGTGGACATGGACCTGCCCGGCGGTCTTTCCCTGTGCGCCATCGTGACCATGGACAGTGCCCAGCGCCTGAAACTGGCGCCCGGCAGCAAGGTGACCGCGGCGGTGAAGGCGTCGCACGTCATTCTGGCTGTGGAAAAATAGCGGAAAATGGCATAGACGAAAAAGGCGGGGGATGTTCTCCCGCCTTTTTTCATGGACAAGGAGGAGCGCAATGGGAAGCTGCCATGTGCTGCATTTCAGTCCCACGGGCGGCGTGCTCAAGGCCGCCACGGCATTGGCCCGCGGCATGGCCGAGGCCCGGGGCTGCGAGCTGGAATTCTGGGATCTGACCCGCCGGCAGATGATGCCGCCGGTGTTTGCCGATGGCGATGTGGCCCTGCTGGCCGG
Source organism: uncultured Desulfovibrio sp. (assembly GCF_944324505.1). NCBI lineage: Bacteria > Pseudomonadati > Thermodesulfobacteriota > Desulfovibrionia > Desulfovibrionales > Desulfovibrionaceae > Desulfovibrio > uncultured Desulfovibrio sp. Next base: position 119,260 of record NZ_CALUWO010000002.1, on the reverse strand, counting down.
ACCGGTTTTCGGGGGGCGTATGCCGGCGCTCATGGGCGAGCGCCTGCGGGACACCGTGCAGACGGGCGGAAAGCCCGTGCCGGCCGCGGTGCTGGCCGTTTACGGGAATCGTGCCTACGAGGATGCCCTGCTGGAACTGGCCGACTGGGCCGGGGCCGGCTGCGGCTTTCGCGTGCTGGCCGGGGTGACGGCCCTGGCCGAGCACTCCATGTGCCGCAGCGTGGCGGCGGGGCGCCCCGATGCGGCGGACGAGGCGCAGCTGGAAGACTTTGGCCGGAAGATTGCCGCAAAGATGCAGCAGCCGCATGCCGAGGTTCCGGGCCTGCCCGGCAACCGTCCCTATCGCCAGTGGACCCCCATGCCCGTGACGCCGGTGACCACCGGGGTCTGCATTGCCTGTGGCCGCTGCGTCATGCGCTGCCCCACGGGGGCCATCACCATCGGCAAGCCGGAAGAGATTGACCCGGCGCGCTGCATTCTCTGCATGCGCTGCGTGTCCATCTGTCCGGTGCAGGCCCGCAGCCTGCCCGAGGCAGCCCAGAAGGCCATTGCCCAGAAGCTGGCGCCCGTGGCACAGGTGCACCGCCAGAACGAGCTTTTCCTGTAGACGGAAAGGCGGTCAGCCGGGAGCTGCCGCCGGGCAGGCACACAGGCGAAGGCCCCGCAGACGGGGCCTTGCGCCTTATGGCGTGGGCTGCGCCGCAGCTTCGGCGGCCTTCAGCTCCTCCTGCGAGGGATGGGTGTAGTCCAGCACGGGAACGTCATCTCCCAGCTTGTGGCGGATGGCCCGCAGCATGAGGCCCCGGCTGGGGCAGGGAAAGCCCATGGGCGTACCCTTGGAAATGCAGGAGGCCAGCACCACCACATCAGCGCCGCGATCCCGGAGCATCTGTGCCCGGGCCACGGCCCGCTTGCCGGGGCAGCCGCCGCAGGAAACAAGGCCCATGACCTCGCAGGGTCCCAGGGCGGCAAAGGCGCCCTTGCCCTGAGCCGCAAAGAGCAGGTCCTTGCTGCCGGGGCAGAGGTCTTCCGTCTGCTGGCAGCGGATGATGCCTACCTTTTTCTTCATATGCCTATCCTCCGGGGAAGTGTCCCTGCCGTCAGCCTAGGCGGGCGTCATTTTGCTGGCAAGTGTTTTGCGGCCTGGGTCGATGCTTTTTTCACAAAGCGGGCGGTAAGGCCCGAAAAACGGGCAGACTACGGCCGCAGGGTGGAAAAGACAGTGCCAGGACAGGTAGATGAAGAAAATTTTTTTATGTGAAAAAAGAAGCAATCTCTTGACCTTTTCCGGGCTTGCCGCTAGCGTTGCGGGCAGGGAAAGCATCTTCTTTCCTGTTGTGGCACGCTTCAGCCCCGCGCACGACGCCGTGTGGTGAGGATATGCGGCGTGCGGGACAGTGCCGCAACCTGCCCGCCAACTTCCTGTCTCTCCTGTGAACATCATGATCGTGTGTCTCCTCAGCGTGCGGTCGGCCCTGCCCCGTCGGGCGGGGCTTTTTTTTGCCGTGGGCGGCAGGCCGGGGCGTGTTGCGCTTCGGGCCGTGTGGGCGTATGTTATGTTCTGTTCCAAAACGTCAACCCTGCGGCGGCAAGCCGTCAGAAGCATGACAACCATTGATGATATTCGCGCCCTTCTGGCGCAGGACAAACCGACCATCGGCTCCTGGCTGCAATTTCCTTCCTCCGAAGTGGCGGAGCTGCTGGCCCGTGCCGGATATGACTGGGTGGCGGCCGACATGGAGCACGGCACCTTCGGCCGTTCCGGCCTGACGGACATCTTCCGGGCCATCGAATGCGGCGGGGCGGCGCCCTTTGCCCGTCTGCCGCAGGCCGGCAAGACCGAGATCAAGGCCGCGCTGGAAGCCGGCGCACAGGGCCTGATCTTTCCCATGATCGAAAGCCGCGAACAGCTCAACCAGGCCATCAGCTGGGCCACCTATCCCGGCTATGACGACGGCCGCCTGCCGCAGGAGCCGCTGCGCGAAAACCGCGGCGTGGGCTACTGCCGGGCCAATGCCTTTGGCACCAATATGGAATCCTATATGCGCGACAGGGCCAGCAAGCTCTTTCTTGTGGCGCAGATAGAGCACATCCGCGCCGTGGAGAATCTGGATGCCATTCTGGAGCATCCGCGCCTGGATGCCATCATGGTGGGGCCGTATGACCTTTCCGGCTCCATGGGACTCACGGCACAGTTCGAGCATCCCGACTTTCAGGCGGCCATGCGGCGCATTCACGAGATATGCCGCAGGCACAAGCCGCTCATGGGCCTGCACATCGTGCAGCCCGACGAGGCCGAGCTGGAACGTCAGGTGGCGGCGGGCAGCCGCTTCATCGCCTATGGCATGGATTCCGTCTTTCTCTGGAACGGGGCGCGCCGTCCCCAACTGGCCTAAGCAAGCGAGATTGGCATGAATATCACTGTGTTTGGCGGCTCCGGCTTTCTGGGGTCGCATATCTGTGACAAGCTGTCCGAAGCCGGGCATGCCGTCACCATTGTGGACCCGCACCCCTCGCCGTGGCTGCGCCCGGATCAGACCATGATGACGGGCAGCATCCTTGATGAAGCCACGGTGGAAAAGGCCGTGGCCCATGCCGATGTGGTCTTCAACTATGCGGGCATTGCCGATATCGGCGAGGCCAACCGGCGTCCGGTGGACACGGCCCGCCTCAATGTGCTGGGGAATGTCATGGCCCTGGAAGCCTGCCGCAAGGCCGGGGTCTCCCGCTATGTCTTTGCCAGCTCGCTCTATGTCTACGGCAAGTCCGGCGGCTTCTACCGGTGCAGCAAGCAGGCCTGTGAAATATACATCGAAAACTATCAGGCCATGCACGGCCTGCCCTATACCATCCTGCGCTACGGTTCCCTGTACGGGCCGCGCTCGGATGCGCGCAATGCCATTCACCGCTTTGTGCACGAGGCCCTGACCACAGGCAGCATCACCTATTACGGTGCCCCCACGGCCCTGCGCGAATACGTGCATGTGGATGATGCCTCCACGGCCACGGTCATGGTGCTGGGGCCGGAATTTGCCAATCAGAACATCATCATTTCCGGCAATCAGCCCATGCGTGTGGGAGATCTCTTCAAGATGATCGGCGAGATGCTGGGCAAGGAACTGACCATCAACTATCAGAATGACCCCAACAGCGGCCATTACCAGATCACGCCCTATGCCTTCATGCCCAAGGTGGGCCGCAAGCTGGTGCCGCCGCTGACCGTGGACCTTGGCCAGGGCATCCTGCGTGCCATGGAGGAAGCCCACCGCGAAGCCCACCCCGAGCTTCAGGCCGAGGGCGGCTATCTTGTGCCTACCGATGACTAGACCCTTCTGGCCGCGTGCCCGTCCGGCATGCGGCCGGTGATGGAGGAACCGGCGGCCCCGCGCCCCGGGTTTCCCGTGCTGTCCCCCGACGCAAAGGAGCATTCATGAACATCATTGCCATCATTCCCGCCCGCATGGGTTCCAGCCGCTTTCCCGGCAAACCCCTGGCCCTTATTCACGGCACGCCCATGGTGGGCCATGTGGCCTTCCGCACGGCCATGAGCGGCATCCTGTCCGATACCTATGTGGCCACCTGTGACGAAATCATCGAAAACTACTGCCGGGACGCGGGCCTCAAGTGCGTCATGACCGGCGATCATCACGTGCGCTGCTCCACCCGTACCGCCGAGGCCCTGCTCAAGATCGAGGCGCAGACCGGCAAGCGGGTGGACATTGTTGTCATGGTGCAGGGTGATGAACCCATGATCACGCCGGACATGATCGATGCCGCCGTGCAGCCCATGCTGGATGATCCGAGCATCAATGTGGTCAATCTCATGGCCGACATGGAGACCCTGGAAGAGTTTGAGGACCCCAACGAGGTCAAGGTGGTGGTGGACTGCCATAGCGATGCCCTCTACTTCTCCCGTGAGCCTATCCCCTCCCGCAAGAAGGGATCGGACGTGGTGCCCATGCGCAAGCAGGTCTGCATCATTCCCTTCCGCCGCGACTACCTCATCCGCTTCAACGAAATGCCGGAAATGCCCCTGGAAATCTATGAATCCGTGGACATGATGCGCATTCTGGAGCATGGCGAAAAGGTGCGCATGGTCCCCACCGACAAGCGCACCTTCAGCGTGGATACGCCCGAAGACCTGGCCCGCGTGACCCAGTACATGGAAAATGATCCCCTTATGCAGGAGTACAGCAAGTAGATGAAGGCCCGTATGCGCCTTCTTCTTGCGCTTGAGGAGCTGTGGGTATTCCTCTTCGGATGGATACCCACGCCCCTGGGGCGCGTGGTGCGGCTTGTCACCTGGCGCTGGATGTTTGCGCGGTGCGGGCTGGTGCGCTTCAATACCGGCATCGGCATGATCGGCTGTCACAATATGCGGCTGGGCAATGGCGTGCGGGTGGGGCGCAACTGCATCCTCACGGCGGGCAACGGCAAGCTGGATGTGGCAGACAATGTTTCCCTGTCGCCCGGCGTGCATCTGTGTGCCGATGGCGGCAGCATCTCCATCGGTGCCAAAAGTGCCATCGGCCCCGGTACGGTGGTGCGCTCGGCCAACCATTGCTTCACCCGGCAGGATGTCCCCATCATGGAACAGGGACATGAGCCGGGTGTCGTCGTTATTGGGGAAGATGTCTGGATCGCGGCCAACTGCACGGTGACGCCCAATGTGCGCATCGGCAAAGGGGCCGTGGTGGGCGCGGGCGCTGTGGTGACCCGCGATGTGGAACCGTTCACCATCGTTGCCGGGGTGCCGGCCCGTCCCATCGGCCGGCGCGGCGAGAACGAATGCCGCGTTCAGGCCGAACAGATGGACGACGACATGTACTAGGCCTTTCCGTTTTCTTCTGCGGGGAGAGGTGCCGCGCCTCTCCCCGTTTTTTCGTTTGTCTTCATGCCGTATGTCCTTCCGGCCGCGGGCCGGGGCAGGCGGTTGACCTGTCCGGTCTGGAGCCGGCCAGGTGTTCAGGAGTGTTCATGTCCCTGCAATGTCTTGTTTTTGATTGTGATGGCGTCATTCTGGACAGTGTTCCGGTCAAGACGCGGGCCTTTGCCCGCCTGGCGGAACCCTATGGCGAGGAAGCCCGCGACCGCTTTGTCATGTATCACACGGTGCATGGCGGGGTGAGCCGCTACCGGAAGTTCCAGTGGTTCTTCCGCGAGATTCTGGGCAGGGACATCAGCCCGGAGGAATCGCAGGAATGGGGCGAGCGCTTTGCGCAGTATGCCCTGGACGAGGTGCGGCGCTGTCCGCTCATTGCCGGAGCGCAGCAGACGCTGGAGCACTGGCACGGGCGGCTGCCCCTCTATGTCTGTTCGGGGACGCCCACGGAAGAATTGTGCACCATCCTGCAGGAACGGGGGCTGTTTTCGCTGTTTACGGGCGTGTATGGTTCGCCGCCGGCCAAGGCCGAACGGCTGGCCCAGATCGTGCGCCAGGCCGGCCTGGATCCGGCCGATGTGCTCATGGTGGGCGATGCCCTCACGGACCGCAATGCCGCCGAAAGCGTGGGCACGCAGTTCTACGGTGTGGGGCCGGAGCTGAAGGGCGGCGACATTCCGTGGGGGCCGGATCTGACGGCGCTCAATGCCTGGATTGCGGAGCGCCTGTGATGCCGTGGCTGTTTCTGCGCCGCCTGGCCCTGCTGCTGGCGCTTTTGCCCGTGCTGGCACTGGCTGCCTGCGACACTGGCGACAGGGAAAAGAAGCCGGCTGCGCCGGCAGCGGAGCCGGCCCCGTCTGCTGAAAAGGTCGCCCCGTCCGGGACGACACAGGCAGATACGTCCGCGCCGGCTCCCCGCACCTATCTGCCCCGGCAGTGGCGCGAAATGCGGGAGGAAGCACCCGCCGGCGAAGAAGAGCTGCGCCGCGCCAATGTCTGTCTGGAGTACGCCAATGCCATGACGGAATGGATGCTGTCCAAGGATGCCGGCTATGCCCTGTGGCTGTACGTCAGCGCAGACCATTACATGCGCCATGCCGCCCTGCCCAGGCTCACGCCCCGTCCTGCCGCCTTTGCCCGCACGGCTGCCCTGAAACCGCCGGCAGTATGGCCCCAGGCCTCGGCCGACGCCATCACGGCATCCCTGAAGGCCATGGATGCCGCCGTGGACAGGGAGCGGCAGCTCTACACCGCCCTCACGGACTATGCGCTGGACGAGACCATTGTGGATGACGGCAAAAAGGGACGGGAGCTGCTGACATCCATTGCCCGGCAGTGGGAAGCCTACGAGGATGCCCGCCGGCGCATTGCCCAGGAGGTGGAAAGCGAGGCCCGTGCCGCCGAGGCCGTGACCCTCAAGGGCCATCCGCTCCGGCCGCAGATTCTGGCCGTGCGTCTGTTCTTCCGCCGCATGCGGGATGCCCGTGCCCTGCTGGGGGAAAATGAGGCAGATGCCCAGAGTCTGACGGCCTGGCATGCTGAATTGCAGGGCATTCTGGATGAGGCGGCCTTTCTGCCCTTTGCCGTGCCGGGGGAAAGCGAGCGCCTGTGGCGCGCCTTTCTGCGCACGGCCCGCGCCTTTCCCGATGCCGTGGCCGTGGGTCTGTCCCAGGGCTTTCACCCTGCGGTGCGCAAGGCCCTCAATGCGGCCTATGTGGAGGCGGAAAAAAGCTACAATGCCTTTGCGGCCTCGGTGAAGTAGGGCCTGCGCGCGACGCCGCACGCCGTAGCCGCTACGGCGTTTTCCCGGCTTCTGGGAGCAGCCGCCGGGAAGAAGGCGCAGGGGCACAGCCGGGCGGGTCGTGTCTCCCCATGTTCCTCATGCTCCCGTCCATACGGCCAGGCCGGGGGGAAGGTCTCGCAGCCAGGTTTTGCCGTCGCTGGGGTCAGGTCCCGTGCTCCCCGCGGGCAAACCACATTCCATCTGCATACGCGTCTGATGCGGGAACTGACCACCCCGTCTGTCGCCGTGCCGGCAACAGGAGCCGCGCTCAGCACGCACAACCGGGCACCGGGCGTTCCCTGGTGGCGTGGCTGGCAGAGCTGTCGTGCAGCAGAAAGTCGGAGCGGCACAGCATGCCGTCACGCGGGGGGCCAGATGGGCGCTGTGGGCGCCGTGCTTCAGACGGATGGGGGGGACGGAACTGCGCCATGGTCGCCAGACCACAGGGCGTCCAGCTCTGGAATGCGCCCGGGCGCGTAGACCACGCGGGTCAGGGCCAGCCCCTGCGGCGGCGCCGTGGGCGTGGGCAGGGCGCGACGGTCCCGGGCCGCCAGCAGCGCCGGTACCCGGGAGCTGTCCAGACGGCCGCGTCCGCAGGCCGCCAGCAGGCCGGCCACGTTGCGGACCATCTGTTTGAGAAAGCCGGTGGCCGTGATGCGCAGGCGCAGGGCCGGCACATGCGGCGGGTACAGGGGCACGGCCGGCAGCGGTTCCAGGCTGGCGTGCAGCACCCGGCGCACCGTGTCCCGGACCGGCGTGCCCGTATTCTGGAAGCTGGCGAAGTCATGCTGCCCCGTGAGCTGCACCAGCGCCTCGCGCATGGGGCCGGGGTCCAGCGGACCGCATGCCCACACAAAGGGGGCCAGACGGGGCGGCACAAAGGCCGGTTCCCGCCAGAAGTCGTAACAGTAGGTCTTGTGCAGGGCATCCACGCGGGCATGAAAGTCCGTCGGGGCGGGAACCGCCAGCAGCACGCGAATATCCGGCGGCAGCAGGCTGTTCAGGGCATGGCGCCAGGGCAGACCGGCGCGCCTGTCGGGTACGTCCGCATGGGCTACCTGCCCGTGGGCATGCACGCCGGCATCGGTGCGCCCCGAACCAAAGACCCGTATGCTTCCGGCGCAAAGGCGGGAGAGCGCCTGCTCCACCCTGCCTTGAATGGTGGGCGGGGGCGAGGGGCTTTCCTGGATTTGCCAGCCGCTGTAGCGGCTGCCGTCATAGGCCAGAAGCAGGCAGAGACGCATGGGAACTCCTTCCGCCGGACAGACGCGGACCGCTGTGCCGGAGGCTCGTTGCGAAGGACGCGCCGTGGCGGGAAGTGAACCCTCCCGCCCGTCAGCGCTGTATCAGGCAAAGAAGCGCGCGGCGTGATTGACCGGACCGCAGCCCTTGCCGGGGGCATAGCTTTTGCGCAGGGCCAGATTGAGGAATTCCTGGGCCTGCGTCACGGCCACCGACAGGGGCAGGCCCTTGCCCAGACCGGTGGCAATGGCGGCCGACAGCGAGCAGCCGGTACCGTGGTTGTTGGTGGTTTCCACCTTGGGCTGCGGCAGGGTCCTGGGGGCTTCGCCCCTGATGAGCAGGCAGTCCGTCACCACCACCGAGCTGTCCATGTGGCCGCCCTTGACCAGAACGGCCCTGGCGCCCATTTTGATGAGCTTTTCCGCCGCGGTGAAGGCATCGTCGGCATTGTTGATGGGCATGCCGGCCAGCATTTCCGCTTCGGGGCGATTGGGCGTGAGCAGGGTACAGAGGGGAATCATGTCTTCCTTGAGCGCTTCCACGGCATCCTGGCGGAGCAGGGCGCTGCCGCTCTGGCTCACGGATACCGGGTCCACCACCAGCGGAAAGGCCGTCTGGCGCAGCACGTCTGCCAGGGCGCGGATGATGCCCGTGGAAAAGAGCATGCCGGTCTTGGCGGCAGCCACACGAAAGCCTTCCAGCACGGTGCGCAGTTGCAGCGCTACGAATTCCGGCTCAGGAGCATGAATGCCGCGCACGCCCAGACCGTTCTGCGCCGTCAGGGCCGTAATGACGCTCATGCCGTAGCCGCCAAGGGCCATGATGGTCTTGAGGTCGGCCTGAATGCCGGCGCCTCCGCCGGAATCGGAACCGGCAATGGTGAGAATGTTGGGGGGGGTGAGCATGGCTGGCCTCCTGGGTTCCGCGGGGTTGGGCGCTGCGCCGGCAGAGGCGGGCGCGAAACGCCATAAAAAAGGGGCAGGGAAAGCATACCCTGCCCCTGTGTCTCCTGCAACGGGGGGCCGGTACCCCGGCCTCCCCGTCAGGATGCGACGACTACACGGTATCGATATCAGGTGCCCCTTCAATGGGCTTGCGGGCCAGCACCAGGAAGGCAACCAGCGCCACCACGGCCGACGCGATGCCCACGGCATCGGCATAGGCGATGGGCATGCCCAGACCCATGTTGGGTTCATAGCAGATGTAGGACATGCAGACCGAGGTCATGAAGGTGGCCGGCACGGTGCATACCCAGTGCAGGCGATGCTTGCGGTACAGGTAGGCAGCGGCAGCCCACAGCATGATGGCGGCCAGGGCCTGGTTGGCAAAGCCGAAGTACCGCCAGATGATGTTGAAGTCCACATTGGCCAGAATGACGCCGATCACAAAGATGGGTACGGCAATGGCCAGACGGGCCGGAATGGAGCGCTGGGAGATGTTGAACACTTCGGCAATGGTCAGACGCGCCGCGCGGAAGGCCGTGTCGCCGGAGGTCACCGGCAGGGCCACCACGCCCAGAATGGCCAGCACGCCGCCAAAGGAACCCATGAGCGCCAGGGAGGTTTCCGTCACCACGTTGCCGGGGCCGCCGGCGCTGATGGCCGCATTGAGGGCATCGGGGCTGGTGTAGAACGTCATGCCCACCGTGGCCCAGACCAGGCCGATGAGACCTTCGGCCACCATGCCGCCGTAGAAGACGGCGCGCCCCTGCTTTTCATTGCCCAGACAGCGGGCCATGAGCGGCGACTGCGTGGCATGGAAGCCGGACAGGGCGCCGCAGGCAATGGTGATGAAGACCAGCGGATAGACGGGCAGCTGCTGGGGATGGGTGTTTTCCCACTTCAGCCAGTTGTAGAAGCCGTTGTCGGCCACGAACATGCCCACGGTCATGCCCACGGCCATGATGATGAGCACGGCCCCGAACACGGGGTAGAAGCGGCCGATGATCTTGTCAATGGGCAGAATGGTGGCCAGGAAGTAGTAGGCAAAGATGACCGCGATCCAGAAGGTGATGTTCAGGGATTCGGGGGTCAGCTTGGCCAGCAGGCCGGCGGGAGCCGCCACAAAGACCACGCCCACCAGAAGCAGCAGCACCACGGCAAAGACGCGCATGACCTGTTTGGCCGCGTTGCCGAGGTTGTAGCCCACAATGGTGGGCACATTGGCGCCGTTGTAGCGCACGGACAGCATGCCCGAAAAATAGTCATGCACGGCACCCGCAAAGATGGTGCCGATGACAATCCAGAGCAGGGCGGAAGGCCCGTAGAGCGCGCCCAGAATGGGGCCGAAAACCGGACCGACGCCTGCGATGTTAAGCAGCTGGATGAGCCACACCTTCCACATGGGCATTTCCACGTAGTCCACACCGTCGGCCATGGTTTTGGCCGGGGTGGGCCGGCTGGCGTCGGCACCGAAAATCTTGGTGATGATGGTGCCGTAGACATAGTAGCCTACAAGGAGCGCCACTACCGCAAGCAAGAAATAGACGGAATTGGGCATGGAACCCTCCCTCAGAAACAGAATTTGCCGCGTACGTGGCGGCATTTCAGGCGGAGCTTGCCGTAGCATGCCACGTATTTTGCGTCAAGGGGCGCGTCCCATGGCTTTCCTTGACCCGCAGCTGGTTTCTCTATTTATAGTAATCATAATTATTACATGTCAATGGGCCGTTTTTGGAATGATTTCCCCTTGTGGGAATTGTTTCTCCTGGCATGGCAGGGGAAAGGCTCTTCACAACCTGCAGGCAGCGATGCTATGAAATGGGGTCCCTGCCACCCATCCCCGCCACCATTTCGAGGGGGTCTGCATGAAATCTCCTTCCAATAATATGTCCCAGCTGCCCGAACCGCGCGTTGCCCGCGGAGGTCTGCTGCCGGGAATTCTGGCCATACTGGCCCTGTGCGCTGTGGGCAGCGCCGCCTACTGGCTTTCGCTTGATGACGGGCAGCGCGCCGGCATGCGCCAGCGTCTGGTCACCCTGCTTGATGACATGACCGCGGGAACTCCCCTGGCCGGTATCAGCGAACTGCTGGATGCCGAGCCTCCCGTGCCGCCGTCGGTCACCAGCCCGCCCACGGCGCCGGGAACTCTGTCGGGGCGCAGCGTGCAGGGCAGCGTGGGGGCGCCGGTGGATACCTCCATGCTGCCCGGGGGCGCCGCGCAGACCGTGGATACCGCGGCAGCACCGGCCCAGGATGTGGCGCCCAGGGTGGTGGAAGACAGCCGCGTTCGCCTTTCCTTTGTGGATGATCTGGCGGCCTATCTGGTGGGCAGGTATCAGCCCGGCGCGCGCGGGGGAAGCCTGGCCCTGAGTCCGCAGGCCCTGAACCAGCGCTACGGCGCCAGGCTCATCGGCCTGGACGGCGGCGCCCAGGGCGGGCGTACCGGCGTTCTGGACTACGTATTTCATCCCGCCATGATCCGGGGCCTGTATCAGCTCTATGTGGAGCGTTTTCTCCTGGCCGTGAGCGAGGAGGCAGAGCGCCCGCACAACGGGCGAACCCTGTCGCCGGCGCAGGTGCGGCAGCTCTATTCGTCGCTGGCGGGATACGTGGTGACGCTGGCCGGTGCCCTGGATGCCGTACAGGGCATGCCGGAGCTGCGGCAGCGCCTGGACGCCCTGGATGATCTGGCCAGGCAGACCGTGGATGCCAGCGCCCAGGTCAGTACCGCCGTCTTTGATCTGGATACCCTGCGGGAACAGAAGGCCGGTGCTGCGGAGCTGGCCACGGCGCAGCTGCGGGTGGACAGCCTGAGCGCCCAGTACCGTGGCCTTGTGGCCCGGCAGACGGCCGCCCGCGCCGCCCTGGTCTCGGATATCCGCCGGCGTGGCGTGCAGGGCATGGACGAGGAAACGGTTCTCTACCTTGCCCGCTGGATCGACAGGCGTCTGCGTCATGATGCCGATGCCGGTCGTGCCGTGCAGACTGCCGTGGGCGTATTGCGTGATCTGGGCAGCCGCTTTGCCCGCGGGGCTTCCGGAGGCACGCTGGTGCCTCCCCGGCCGCAACAGCCATCCCCGCCGGCCACCGGCGCAGCGCAGCCGTCGTCCCCGCTGCCGCCCGCTGCGGCGCAGCCTGCTCCCGCCCCCGCCGTGCCGCAGCTGCCGGCAGAAGCGACCGGCCCCGCGCCTGCTGCGGTGCCTCCGGTTTCCGCTGTTCCTGCTGTTCCTGCGGCGCCGCCGGCGCCCAGAATTCCGGAGGCCGCACCGGCCGCCCCCGCTGCCCCTGTGCCCGTGCCGCCCATGGCGCGCTAGGAGGGAGTGCATGCGCACGCTGCGTTTTCTGCTGGTAGCCGTTATGTGCCTTTGGGCGGGTTTTCCCGGCATCGCCCGTGCCGCCACCAGCCCGCAGGGCTGTCTGGCCGCGGTGTCCGCCGCCGTGGAAGCGCACGATGCCGATGCCTTTGCGCAACAGGTGGATATGGACGGCATCCTTGCGGTGGTGGTGAACCGCCTGCTGGAAGAAGCCGCCAAGCCGGAAAATGCCGCCTCGCTGCCGCCGGTGCTGTCGCTCATGCTGTCCGGAGCGGCCCTGTCAGGAGATGGCGGCGCCAGCGTGCGCGCCCTGCTGTGCAGCGAGGCGCGGGCCTTTGTGCGCAACGGCATTGCCTCCGGCGCCTTTGCCGGACATGCCCCGGCCGGGGACCTGCGGCAGGAGGGCCTTGTGGCGCCGCTGTTCCGGGATGCCTCACAGGGACGCAAGCAGATTCATGCCGTGGGGCAGGCCCGCCGGGTGGAGGGGGGCTGGCTCATGCCCTTTCGGGTATATGACCATGGCAATGGCAACGATTATGCGGTGCTTGGGCGCTTCAGCGAGGCACAGGGGGCGGTACGTCTTACCGGCATAGAAAATCTTGCGGAACTCTTTGCCCGCATTCGGGAAGAGGCCGCCCATCTGGAAGCAAACTAGTTTTCCGGCCATGAAACAAAGCGGGACGTCTGCGCAGGCAGGCGTCCCGCTTGTGGTGTCTCACGGGGGTCAGCGCTTCCAGCGGGGCTGGCAGGGGCACTTGTCCCTGTGTTCCCACCAGGCCAGGCGCAGGCGGTCCAGCACCATGCTGGTCCCGCAGATAAAGACCATGATGGCCGCTGTGGTGAAGACGCCGCGATAGCCCCAGCCGGCATTGACCACGGCGCCGCCCAGCAGGGGGCCGATCATGCTGCTGGCATCAAAGGTCAGCATCATGACATTGGAGTTGATGGGGCGCGTTTCCGGCGTGGAGCGGTCATAGACCGTGGCGGCCAGCAGGGGATAGAGCAGGCCCAGGCCGATGCCGTAGAAGAAGGCGCAGGGGATGAAGAGAAACGTGGGCGCCCAGGCCATGCCCAGCACGCAGCAGGCCAGCGTCAGCGCGCAGAGGGGTACTACGCGGTAGCGGGGCAGCGTATCCAGCAGGTGCCCGCCGAAAAAGCGGATGAGAATCATGGTAATGGTATAGGTCAGAAAGAACCATTCCGGCCGGGCGCCCGTTTCCGTTCCCAGGCCCTTGACGAAGAAGATGGCCAGGGAAACCATGATGCTGAAGGTCAGACAGCCCAGATAGATGAAGGCCAGTCCGGAGTGGCTGGCCGCGTGGATGAGCCGGCGCGGCGAAAGCTGGCTGTTGCCGGCACCCATGGCCTCGGCATCGCGCAGCTTGGGTGCCAGGGGCAGCAGCATGCACAGGGCCGGAATGCCCAGAATGGCCGTCAGAGCAAAAAGGTGGCTTTCTCCTCCCACAAGGGGCAGCAGGCGTTCCCCGGCTGCCGGAATGATGGAATAGGGCAGCAGGGTGGTAAGGGAAAAGATGGCAAAGCCGCGTGCGCTCTGCCCCTTGGGAATACAGCTGACCATGACGGCCACCACGCAGCAGGAATAGATTGCCAGGGAAATGCCCTGCACAATGCGCAGCAGCCAGACCACGCCCACCACATGGTCGGCGGGCACCAGCGGATAGGCCAGCATGATGCAGCTGGAGAGCACGATGGTGCACAGCATGGGCGGGAGCTTGTTTCGCTTGAGAAAGACAATGCTGGCCACAGGGCGGAACAGCAGGACCATGGCGCCCATGCTGGAAAGCAGGATGCCGCGCCAGTTGGGGCTTACGGCAAGGCCCTCAAGCCATTGTTCAAAGCAGTAGAAGACGGCCAGATAGCTGTTGCAGCACATGGCCATGCAGAAAAGAAGGATGAAGTCGCGGGTAAAGAGCTTCTGCTGTGGGGCATCATCTGCCGCGGGAGAGGATTTTTGTGTGAAGATGGACATACGCAATGCTCGCTGTTGCCATGTCGGGAAGGGGGCTCCACCCCGGGCGGGGGCGAAGCCTTCCGCTTCCTAGCACTGCCCCGGGCGAAGGTAAAGGGCCGTGCCCCGGCCTCGGGCAGGGGGCACGGGCCGCGCGCTTGCGGCACAGACGGTCATGGGCTAGGATAAGGAATTGCGATCAAAGCGCATTCACTTCAGCAAACGAGTTAGCCATGTCTCAGATGTGTCCCTGCGGCAGCGGCCGCGAACTGGCCCAGTGTTGCGGTCCTTATCTTGATGGTACGGCGCAGGCCGACAGCCCCGAGGCGCTGGTGCGTTCCCGGTATACGGCCTATGTCCTGCGCCGCTTTGACTATCTGGTGGAAACCACCCATCCCGATCATCGGGAAGACATTTCCGTGCAGGAAATGGAAGAGCAGACCCGCAATGTGCACTGGCTGCGGCTGGACATGGGACCGTGCGAGGAAAATGTGGAAGATTCCCACGGCCGGCGCATGGATGCCGCCGAGTTCTATGCCTACTATACGCTGGACGGCACCACGCGGCAGATCGGCGAACGCAGCTATTTTTCCCGCAAGGACGGGCGCCTGTACTATGTGGATGGCGAAACGCGCCGCGGCAGGGCCTACCGGCGCAGCGAACCCAAGGTGGGGCGCAATGATCCCTGCCCCTGCGGCAGCGGCAAGAAATACAAGAAATGCTGCGGGGCGGCCTGATCCTGCGGGAAAAGGCGGCATGATCACAGCGTCGGGAGGGGAAAATGGCGGCAAGCGGCCCCTTGACGGGCATCCGGCGGTTCTGCCTCGAGTGCCAGGGGGATTCCCCCAAGGCTGTGCGGGAATGTCCCGACAGGCAGTGCCCGCTCTGGGCGTGGCGCATGGCCGCGGCCCGGCCGGGCAGGCAGCCGGCATGCAGCGGGCCGGATGCGCCCCGCCGCGCGCTGCGCGATGTGCGGCGGCAGTGCATGACCTGCGCCGGAGGGCGGGCGGAAGTGCGCCAGTGTGCGGCGCGTGAGGCCTGTGCCCTGTGGCGCTGGCGCTTTGGCGTGCGTCCGCAGACCTATCGCCGTGTGCGGCAGCGCTTTTTTGCCCCCCGCATGCTCAGGCTTTTCTGATGATGGCCCCGGTCAGGGGCGTTTTGTCTGGACCTGCCGGTCCGGCGGGTCATGAGGGGAGGACGTTTTCATGCTCCATGAACTCCACTGGTCACATGCCGTTGCCGGCCGCCTGACGGCGGCACAGCTGGACGGGGCTGCCGCACAGGCTGCCCGGATGGCCGCGCGTCTGCGCACGGAGAGCGCGGCGGGGCTGCTGCCTTTTCTGACACAGCCCTACCGCCGGCGTCTTGAGGAGGAAATGCCGCCCCTGCTGCCGTCCCTGCGCCGGCGCAAGCATATGCTGCTGCTGGGTATCGGCGGTTCCGCACTGGGGGCGCGCGCCCTGCAGCGGGCCTTTGCCCCTGCCCAGGACGAGCCGGAACACCATGGCCCCTGTCTCTGGATTGCCGACAATGTGTGCCCGGCCACCTTCGGGCGCTGGCTGTCGCGCCTGTCGCCGTCCGAGACCTCAGTGGTCTGTGTCAGCAAATCGGGGGGCACCATCGAAACCGTGTCCCAGTATCTGCTGGCGCGGGACTGGCTCCGGGCGGCCCTGGGCGATGCCTGGCGGGAACATGTGGTGCTGGTGACGGACAGGCAGAGCGGTTTCCTGCGAGAAGAGGCCGGGCAGTTTGCCCTGCCGTCTCTGGAGGTGCCGGACCATCTCGGAGGACGCTATTCCGTTCTTTCCGCCGTGGGTCTGCTGCCGGCCGCCTTCCTGGGGCTGGACTGGCAGGGCCTGCTGGATGGCGCTGCCGGGGTGGCCGCGCCGCTGTTGCAGGCCGCCGCGGACAGTACGGGTGCGGCCCTTGCCGCCCACCCGGCCTTTGCCCTGGCCGGCTGGGCGCATGCCCTGGAGCAGGCGGGTTATGATCAGCTCATCTTTTTCTGCTATATGCCCCAGTGGGCAACCTTCGGCCCCTGGTTTGCCCAGCTGTGGGCCGAAAGCCTGGGCAAGGACGGTACGGGAACGCAGCCGCTGCCGGCCACGGGGGTGACGGATCAGCACTCCATCAATCAGATGTTTCTGGACGGGCCGCGCAACAAGGCCTGCCTTTTTGTGAGCGGCCCCGAAACGCCAGAGGACGCGCCCGGCCTGCGCTTCGGTCAGGACCTGCCGGAACGCTGGGCCTGGCTGCGCGGACGGCCTTTCGGCTGCCTGCTGGATGCCGAGGCGCTGGGAACACGCATGGCCCTCTGTGCCAGCGGCGTGCCCCTGCTGCACCTGAAGCTGAACGAACAGACCTGCCATGCCGCCGGCGCCATGATGATGCTGCTGGAGGCGGCCACGCTGTTCACGGGCTGGCTCAACGGCATCAATCCGCTGGACCAGCCGGCGGTGGAACTGGGCAAGCGCCTGGCCAATGCCCGCCTGGGCGCGCCTGGTCTGGATGAGGCCCGGCAGGCGCTGCAACGCTTCACCATGCAGGACGATGCGGTGCAGACCTTCTGATCCGCACAGGGCAGAAGGGTCCGGACCGGAAGGGGGACCAATGTCGGGAACATGGAAATGGCTGCACAGACCTGCCGCCGAAACATCCGCCAGAGCCGAGGGCGATCTGCCCCTCAGCTATGCACGTACCCTGTCGTGGCTTTCGCTGGTGGTCATTCTGGCGACCAGCCTGGCCCTGTCCTTCTTCATTTCCAATTCCGCGCGGCAGACCCTGCTGACCAAGCAGGAAAACTTTGCCCGCCTGCTGGCGGATAACCTCAATCACCAGATATTCCGCCGCTTTGCCCTGCCTACCCTGCTGGCCCACGGGCGCATTGCCCTGCGGCAGTCGGCGCAGCATGAGCACCTCAAGGAGGTGGTGGATTCCGTCATCCACGGTCTGCCCGTGGAGCGCCTGCGCATTTATGACTTCTCGCGCCTGGTGGCCTTTTCCACCAATCCGGAAGACCTTGGCCGCACCGGGCTGGCCCCTGACGGCCTGGAAGAGGTGCTGCGTGGCGGGCCGCCCCAGGTGGAAATCCTGAGCACCATTCCCGAATGGCAGGCGCCGTTCAATATTCCGCTCAAGCGCGGCACCTTTGTGCTGCGCCTGCTCTGTCCGCTGCGCGGCGAGTCCCTGGAACCCGGCGGCGGCGAGGCCCCTGTCATGGGCGCTCTGGAGCTGACCCAGGACATCACGGGCGACTACGAGCAGGTGCTGGCCTTCCAGGGGATCATCGTGGTCATGTGTCTGCTTTCCTCGGTGATTCTCTTTGCGCTGCTGCTCCTGCTCATCCACCGGGCCGAACGTGTGCTGGCCGAGCGCATGGCCCGGAACCGGCAGCTGGAAAACGAGCTGCACAGTAATGAAAAGCTCATCAGCATGGGGCGGGTCATTGCCAGCATTGCCCATGAAATCCGGAATCCCCTGGGCATCATCCGTTCCAGTGCCCAGCTGCTTCAACGCCGCACGGACAAGGCCGATGCCGGCACGCGGCGCATCCTGGATGCCATTTATGACGAGTCCCTGCGTCTGTCCCAGACGGTCAATGACTTTCTGGATTATGCCCGGCCGCGGCAGCCGCGCCAGGACCTGGTGGACATCAATCTGGTTCTGGATCAGGCGCTGGCCTTTCTGGAAGGCGAGTGGAAGCGCTGCGGCGTGGGGCTGGAGCGGCAGACGCCGGACAACCTCATGGTGCTGGGCGACAAGGACCTGCTCTACCGGGCATTCTACAATATCCTGACCAACGGCCAGCAGGCCATGGAAGGGCCGGGCATCATGTATGTGACGGCCCGGCGGGAAGAGGACCGCATCATCCTCCTGTTCCGGGACAGCGGGCCGGGCATAGACGAGGACCTGCTGCCCAACCTGCTGGAACCCTTCTTTACCACCAAGGACGGCGGCACGGGGCTTGGTCTGCCCATTGTGCAGTCCATTATCGTCAGCCACGGCGGCCAGCTTTCCCTGCGCAATGCCGAGGAGGGCGGCGCCGAGGTGCGTGTGGAGCTGCCCGCAGCTCCCCTGCCCGAGCAGAAGGACGAAACGCCTGCCGCTGCCCATGAGGCCCCTGACCAGGCCGGGAGCACACATGAGTGAAAAAGCCCATATCCTGCTGATTGATGACGAAAAGAACTATCTGCTGGTTCTGCAAACCCTGCTGGAAGACGAGGGCTATACGGTTACGGCCATCAGCGATCCCGAAACGGCGCTGGCCTTTCTGGAAGAAAGCGAAGTGGACGTGGTGGTGACGGACATGAAGATGCCGCGCATCACGGGGCGTGATGTGCTGCAACACGTCAAGAAAAGCTGGCCGTATATTCCCGTGCTCATCATGACGGCCTTTGGCTCCATTGAAAGTGCAGTGGAAGTCATGAAGTATGGCGCTTTTGACTACATCACCAAGCCCTTTTCCAATGACGAGCTGCTGCTGTCCATTCACAATGCCACGGAGCTGGCCCGTGCCCACCGCCAGTACCGCCTGTTGCAGGAAGCCATGGAAGACCGCTACAGCGTGCACAAGATCGTGGGCCGCAGCCGGGCCATACGCAATGTGCTGGCCATGGTGGACCGGGCCGCGCCCAGCCGTTCCACGGTGCTCATCACCGGGGAGTCAGGCACGGGCAAGGAGCTGGTGGCCCGCGCCATTCACTATTCCAGTCCGCGCAAGGACAAACCCTTTGTTTCCGTCAACTGCATGGCCCTCAATCCCGGCGTGCTGGAAAGCGAGCTTTTCGGGCACGAAAAGGGGTCCTTCACCGGTGCCGTGGCCATGCGGCGGGGCCGTTTTGAACAGGCCGACGGCGGCACCCTCTTTCTGGATGAAGTGGGCGAGCTGACTCCCGAATTGCAGGTCAAGCTGCTGCGTGTTCTGCAGGAGCGCCGTTTTGAGCGCGTGGGCGGCAGCGAGGAAGTGGAGGTGGACATCCGCGTGGTGGCAGCCACCAACAAGGACCTCATGCACATGGTGGAGGCCGGCACCTTCCGCGATGACCTCTACTACCGTCTCAATGTGGTGCAGATTGCCTTGCCGGCCCTGCGGGAGCGGCGTGAGGATATCCCCCTGCTGGTGGCGCATTTCGTGGAAAAGGTGGCTGCGGAAAACAATATGCCTGCCAAGACCTTCAGCACCGAGGCGCTGAATTATCTCACGGGCTACGAATGGCCCGGCAATATCCGTCAGCTGGAAAACGTGGTGGAAAGCTGCACCGTGCTGGTGCCCGGTTCGGTCATTGACGTGGACAATCTGCCGGCGGAAATTCGCGACGAGGATGCCCAGTTCAAGAGCGCCGTGGACCTGCTGCCCGTGCAGCTGGACCTTGCCGATACCCTGGAAAAGATCGAGGCCGCCCTCATCCGGCGCGCTCTGGTGCGGGCGGACCTGGTGCAGGTCAAGGCGGCCGAGCTGCTGGGCATTTCCAAGAGCCTGCTGCAATACAAGCTCAAGAAATACGGCATCACCGGGCATTAGTTTTATTCAAAACAGTTTTTTTAAAAATAATTTCGCTGAGAATTATTGCCGCGCGCAGCTGCCACATCCGCACCGTGCAGAGCCTTGCGACCCCTGATGCCGTCTGGAGCTGCCGAGGCGTGCGCTGCCGCAGCATGCCCGGCCGTAGTATGCTGTGCCGGACACTGCCCGGTCTGGCTGCGGCGGGCTATGGGGGGCATAATCTTGACGCAACACCGTTTTCCCGCTAAGGTTACAAAAGGTCGGGCGGCGGCCGCACTGCCAACCCCGTCAGGTCCGAAAGGAAGCAGCGGTAACAGCTGTTGCCGGGTGTCCGACCCCTGAAAGCCGTGAACTACGTTCACGGCTTTTTGTATGTATGCCAGAAAGGTCCCCTCCTGAGCCGTGGGGCGGTGTGCCGGCAGGGGAGACGGCAGGATGCGCAGAGAGACAGCGGGCACGCGCCGCCGTGCCGCGAGGAGTGAGTGCATGTTGCCTGTGGTGCCGGCATGACGGGAGCGCAGGAGCAGGACGCGCGGCAAGCTGCGGCGCAGGTCGGGGCATAGCGTGGACGGCACAGCACGCCTGGCTCGTGCTGCGGTGGTCCCTTTACCGGGGGACACGCGGCCTTGCGGCGGCCAGACGGCACAGCAGGCGCAGGTGCTGCCGTCGCCGGCAACGGGGCCAGGCCATGTGCGTCGTACAGAAGGCCGGCGCAGCCGTTGTGCCCTCTCTCTTGCGCACAGGACAGCAAAACTGCCATCCGCGACACTGAGCCGTGCGCCGGGCCAGACACCGGGCCGGACCGGAAAGAATATCGGGCAGGGAGCAGGGCAGACATCGGGCGCAGCACTATGGCCAGGCCGCACGGCTCCGCTTGCCCCACAACGGGGGCGGCGTCCTGCGGGAAAACGGCAGCGGTGGCGCAGGCGGGAGGGGCTGCGCCTAGAGCAGGCCGGGCAGGTGACTGGCGTTGGTCAGGATGCGTTCCAGAGCAGCATCCGAAAGACGGCCCACACGTTGCAGGCGCTGCCGTTCTTCCAGGGGATCATAGAGGGGCCAGTCCGAGCCAAAGAGATAGCGCTCCGGCGGATGGGCCTGCAAGAGACGGTGCAGCAGGGCCGGCGTCACAAAGGGGGAGCTGCTGGACGTATCAAACCAGACATTGTCCATGCCGCCCAGGGCATCGATGGCCATGTCCCACATGAGGTAGCCCCCGAAGTGCGCGGCGATGAGCGTCAGCCCCGGAAAGGTGCGGGCAATATGGGCCAGCTTGTAGGGACAGGAGGGCGCCTGCTGGGCGGGCAGGGCGCTGCCGATGTGAATTTCAAAGATGAATCGGCCCTGGGCTGCCTCAAAAATGGGCAGCAGACGGGGGTCATCCAGGCGGAAGCCCTGAAAATCGGGGTGCAGCTTGATGCCGCGCAGTCCGGAGGCTTCCATGGAGTCCAGCTCTTCTTCCCAGCGGGTATAGGCCGGGTGCAGCGTGCCGAAGGCAATGATTTCAGGGTGTAGGCGTTGCAGATCACGGGCGTAGTTATTGGCCGGAATGACCTGAGCCGGCGTGGTGGCGGCGCAGAGCACCACGCAGCGGTCTATGCCGGCGGCCTTTTCGCATTGCAGCAGATGCGCGACCGTCCCGTCACCTTCGCAGTGCAGGTCATAGGCTTCATTGAGATGCTGCACGGCCTTGGCGGCAATCTTGGGATGGAAGGCGTGAGTATGAATATCAATGCGCATGACAGACATCATGGCGGAACGCCGCCGCGTCCCGCAGGGGATTATTGGCCGAGGGGGGCGTTGACCACGTTGACCGGCGTGCCGTTTTGCCAGCGCCGGATATTTTCGGCCGTAAGGTTGATGATGTTCTGGCGCGCGCGCACGGTGGCCCAGGCCATGTGCGGCGTAAGCAGGGTATTGGGCGTGTGAAACAGCGGATTGTCCGCCGCCGGCGGTTCGCTGACCATCACGTCGGCCCCGTAGCCGCCCAGCTGCCCGGAATGCAGAGCTTCGGCCACATCTGCCTCATTGACCAGCGGGCCGCGGGCCGTATTGAGCAGAATGGCGCCCCGCTTCATCTTGGCCAGACGCTTCCGGTTGATGAGTTCGCGGGTTTCCGGCGTGAGCGGACAGTGCAGGGAGATGACCTCGCAGCGGGTCAGCACCTGATCCAGCGTGGCAAAGGCAAAGGGGGCATAGGTGGGCGGATGCTTGGGCGTGCGGCAGCTGGCCAGCACATTCATGCCAAAGGCATTGGCCAGCTCGCCCACGCGGCGGCCGATATTGCCAAAGCCCACAAGGCCCAGCGTCTGCCCCTCAAGGCAGACGGGGGTGTGCAGCCAGTAGCACCATTCGCCGCGGGCGGTCCACTGGCCGCTGCGGATACTGTCGGTATGGGCGCTGGTACGGCGGCAGAGTTCCAGCAGCAGCGCAAACACATGCTGCGCCACATCATTGACGCCGTAAGCCACCACATTGCAGACCGGAATGCCTCGTTCGGCAAAGGCATCAATGTCCACCACGTCATAGCCGGTGGCCAGTACGCCCACCATGCGCACCCGGGGCAGGTCTGCCAGCAGGGGACGGCGCAGGGGTACCTTGTTGGTGAGGATGATGTCGGCCTCGGCGGCGCGGCCCGCCACCTGTTCCGGACTGCTGTTGTCATAGACCTTGAGGTTGCCCAGGGTCTCCACCGGTCCCCAGTCCACATCGCCGGGATTGAGCAGCTTGCCATCCAGTACCACAATATTCATGGCGGCCTCCTCGTGTGCTGCCAAGTGTAGCCTTGTCGCCCCGCTGCTGGCAAGGCGGAAAATATTCCCGGGCCGGAAAACAGAAAGGGCCGCCCTTGCGGACGGCCCTGAGAGCATACAAGCTCAGAGACTAGTGAGCGACCACGGTGAAGTCGTCACGACGGTTCTGGGCCCACACGGCTTCGCCGGTGCCCTGAACGGCCGGGTTTTCCTTACCGTAGCTGATCATTTCCAGCTGAGAGGGGCTGACGCCGAGCATCACGAGATATTCGTAAGCGGCGCGGGCGCGGCGTTCGCCGAGGGCCAGGTTGTATTCCTGGGTGCCGCGTTCGTCGCAGTTGCCTTCGATGCGCACGCGCACGGAGGGATACTGCTTCATGAGGTCAGCCTTGGTCTTCAGCATGTCTTTGTATTCGGGCTTGATGTCGAACTTGTCGAACGCAAAGAGCACGCGACCGTCGGTGATCTGCTGGATGGCAGCACGCATTTCGGGGCTCATGTCGTCGGTGGCGACGGCTTCGTCAGAGGTCTTCTTGGCGCAACCGAAACCGGCGGCCAGGGCCATAACCAGGGCAAGGATAAGAGCGTAACGTTTCATTGTTTGTCCTCCTGAACAGCTCTAACCAAAGGTACCTTTTCCTTTCTGATCCACACGGAATCACCTTGATCCCGTAAGCGAGATGGTATCTTCGAAGTTATTTTTGTCAAGATGTGCAGTGGCGCTATCGTCTGTTTTGGTAAAAATTTTTTGCCCGGCAGAGAGGGCGTCTCTGCCGGGCGGAAGTCAGGCGCTCAATGCTGTCTAGCGCGGCATGCCCCAGCGGGGGAAGTAGGCGGCACCGCCGCCTGTGGGCACCTTCTTGGCGTCCCCGCCATGGCGCGTGGTCAGATAGATGCCGCGCTGGCCGCCACGGCTGGAACTGAAGGCAATGAAGTAGCTGTCGGCGCAGAAGGAGGGCTGCTCGTCGCTGCCGGGGCCGAAGGTCACCTGGCGTTCCAGACCGGTGACCATGTCCTGCACAAAGATGCGGTGGCCGTAGTCGGTCATGCGGCTGAAGGTGACCAGCGTGCCGTCGGGCGAGAGGTTGGCCTCGGTATTGTAGCCGCCGTTCTTGCTCACGCGGGTGACGGCGCCGGTATTCAGGTCCTTGAGGAAAATCTGCGGCCCGCCCATGCGCGAGGAGGTAAAGGCCATCTTGGTGCCCGTGCTGTCAAAGGTGGGGGACACATTGATGGAATGGTGCTCTTCCAGCACGCGCTCCTTCTGGAAGCCGTGATTGAGCAGATAGATGACCGGATACTTGCCCTTGGAAAGGGCCACGGCCACCTTGTTGTTGGGCATGAAGGCAGGACCGATGACCACATTGCCGGGGAAGCGCACGCGCTGCACCCGGCGCTTGTTGCGGTCCCAGACGCCCAGGGAGTGGGACTTCTTGTCAATGAGCGTGAAGACGATGAAGCGCCCGTCAGGGGACCAGGCCGGCGACATGGCCTCGCCCGTGATATTGGTGATCTGGCGCAGGTCGCGGCCCGTGGGACGCACGGTCCACACATTGGCATTGAGCTTGCCGGTCTTCTTCACAAAGGCCAGGGTAGAGCGGAAGAAGGCACCGCTGCCGGTAAGCACTTCCAGCAGGTCGGCACAGAAGCGGTCGGCCACTTCCGGCAGGTCCCGGCTGGCCACGCGGGGATATTCCTTGCCGAACAGGCGTCCGCCGGTATTGGTTTCAAAGGCCCGGATCTGGACCGCCTTGGTGCCGCTGTCGCCCCCGGGCCAGACAGTGGTGACCACAATGTCCGAACCGGCCAGCTGGAAGCGCTTAAGGTCAAGATTGGGCGGTTCGTAGCCGGGCAGAAGGGTGCCGCCCAGCACCGAGCGCGGATCCGTGAGGCGCATGAAGGGCAGAAAGCTCAGGTTCTGCTGGATGAGGCCCTGCAACTGCTTGCCCATATTGGTGGCCGGCTGCTGGGGACCGGTAAGGGGGTCGGCCAGCGCCAGATTGACGCTGTTCTGACCGGGGCCGTAGATGTCCACGCGCATGGCGGCCTGGGCCGTGCCGCCCAGAAGCATGACGGCGGCCAGCGCCATCAGGAGCACGAGACGTTTCATACCTGCTGTTCCTCCGGGTGCGCCTAGCGCACCATGGTTAGAGTAACGTCAAAGGGAGATGTCAGACCGGCCGGCGGGGGCGTAACCTTGCCCGCCCGGTGAATTCCCTGACGAACATACTTGTCGATGCGGTCATTGCCACTGGACTGCACCACGTCATACTGGGTAATGGTGCCCGAAGGCTCCACGGCAAGGCGCACGGTGACATAATAGGTGCCGCGCGGGGCTTCCGCCGGCACAAAGCTGGCCCGGCGCAGCTGCTTGGCCACCTTGTTTAGATAGGGCTGAAACTGTTCGGCATAGCGATCCTGGGCCTTGGCCGTGCCGGAGGCGCGGGGCGTGACCACGCGGCCCGCAGGCGCCTGCCCGGCCGCGGCAGCGGCCTTTTGCAGCGCCTCGGGCGTAAAGCACACCTGGCCGCCCGGCGTTACCGTGATCTGTCCCTGCGGCGTCGGCGCCTGACGGGGGATGCCGCTCCAGAAGGCAAAGTGCACATCAATGGGCATGGCATAGGGCGGCGTGCCGAAGGATTCCACCTTCTTCACCGCGGCACAGACGCTTTCATCCAGGGCGGGCAGGCCGGAACGCTGGGTCGGTTCGCAGCCGGTGACCCTGCCCTCGCCGTCAACGCTGATGCGCACGCGCACCAGACGGTTGCCGGCATTGGCCGGCGGCGCCCAGACCTCGCTGACCTTGCCCAGCACGGCGCCGGCATAGCCGTTTTGCGTATCCACGGCCGCAATGGACGCTGCCGTGGCCGTGGCGGGCATGGTCCACAGGGCGCTGCTCAGCAGCAGCCCCGCCAGCAGGGCAGAGGCGCTGCGTCCCCGTCCGGAGACGGGGCGGGAGGGAAGAAAAGAGGATGCTAGCATGCGTGCCTCCGTCAGGTTTGGGGCCTTCCCGCGAGCGGATCAGCGCCCCATCATTTCATTGAGCGTGAACACAAGGTCCAGCTCGCCAAATTCCGCCGAGGGCGGTGGCGGGAATTCGCCGCCGCGGCTGGTACGCCATACCGAATTGACCGCCGAGGCATCATACTGGGCATTGCCCGAGCTTTGCGTCACCGTGGCCTGCTGCACTTCGCCCTGCATGTCCACACGCACATGCACAACGCAGCTCAGATTGGCCCGGCTGGCCGAGGCAAAACTCCAGTTGGGGCGCACCGCCAGCATGACCATGCCCAGATAGGCTTCATTCAGGCCGCCCCCGCCGGGGCCATCCCCTTCGCCGCCGCCCCCGCCGCCGGTACCGCCGGCATTGCGCCGGGCCTGGGCCAGGGCCTGTTCCACGGCATTGCCCCTGTCGCCGGACTCTGCCCGCGAGGAGGCTTCCCGCCGGGCCTGGGCCAGGGCATCCTTCACCGGATCGCCCTTGGCCTTTTTGTCGCTCTTTTTGGCGGTGGCCTTTTCGTCCTTCTTGGCGGGCTGTTTCTTGTCGTCCCGCTTTTTGGGGGTATCGTCCTTTTTGGCCTGTTCGGTCTTCTTGGGGGTGTCCTTTTTCTTGGGCGGTTCCTTGGGTTCCGGCGGTTCCTTGGCCGTTTCCTTGGGTTTTTCTTCCTTTTTCTTCTGCGCCAGAGGAATGGCGTCCTCCTTGGGCTTGGGCCGGGCTGCGGGCGCCTTGGGTTCCGGCGCCCGTTCTTCCTTGGCTTCCACCGGCGCCGAACGGGATTCGGGACGGGCGCGTCGTGCCACCTCGTCCTTCTTGGCCGGCGGGGAAATGTCCTGCGGGCCATTGGTGCGTTCGCCCATCTTGCCAAGAATGTTGGAAGGCGTCCTGTTGCCGCCCGGCGCGCCGTCAACCAGGCTGATCATGACCGGCGGCGAGTCCAGGCGCACCGGCGGCGACGTGGGCCAGAAGAGCACCAGCAGGATGAAGGCCGCGTGCAGGCACAGGGAAAGAAGGTACGACGACCAGTTCATGGGTGTCTACTTCCTGGCGGAAGCCGCCGGAGCGCTGTCCGGCTTGTCGGCCACCACGCCCATCTTTTCGATGCCCGCCGCCTTGATGCGTCCCATGACA
Organism: uncultured Desulfovibrio sp.; assembly: GCF_944324505.1. Classification (NCBI taxonomy): domain Bacteria; kingdom Pseudomonadati; phylum Thermodesulfobacteriota; class Desulfovibrionia; order Desulfovibrionales; family Desulfovibrionaceae; genus Desulfovibrio; species uncultured Desulfovibrio sp. Next base: position 92,747 of record NZ_CALUWO010000002.1, on the reverse strand, counting down.
TCCACCACCACCCCGTAGGGAACGTTCTTGTCCGCCTGGAGGAAGAGGGTCTTGTTCTTTTCCTTGACCAGTTTCTGGAGGTAGCCTTCGAGGTCGTCCAGATTGTCCACGGCATAGGTGTCAAGGTATACGCTGCCATCCACCCGCACGGTCAGCACCATGCTTTCGCTTTCCGTGGGCAGGGTTTCCACCTGCTTGGTCTGGGGCAGGTCCACGTCAATGCCCTGGCTCATCATGGGCGTGGCCACCATGAAGATGATGAGCAGAACGAGCATCACGTCCACAAAGGGCGTGACATTGATTTCGGAGACGAACTTGCTGCCGCCGCCCACATTGGCACCCATGCTACATCTCCGTGGCGCCCGTGCGCTGCACCGGGCGATGCGCGTTCAGCTCGCGCTGCACGCGGTTGAGAAATACCCCGGCAAAGTTGACCAGCAGGGTATCCACCTGAGAAATCTTGCCCATGAAGATATTGAAGCCAATGGTGGCCGGTACGGCCACGGCAAGGCCGATGGCCGTGGCGACCAGGGCTTCGGAGATGCCGGGGGCCACGGTGGCCAGCGAGGCGGACTTGAGCATGCCGATGGAGTGGAAGGAACTCATGATGCCCCAGACCGTGCCGAACAGGCCGATGAAAGGCGCGGTATTGGCCGTGGTGGCCAGCAGGGAAAAGGAACGCTCCAGGCGCGCTTCCTCGCTGGCAACCCCCTGGCGCAGGGCGCGGCGCACATTGTCCACCACGATTTCGCTGGCATTGCCCATTTCCTTGGAGCGGTTGAACTCCATCACCCCCTGATGCGCGATGAAGTAGAGCGGTGACGTGGGATCGGCCCCCAGCGACTGCACGGCCTCGCGCAGATTGACGGCCTTTTCAAAGTTTTCTGTGCCGATGCGGCTTTTCTTGTAGGCGGCCGAAAGGGCCAGGCCCTTCTGGATCATGAGCGCCCAGCTGGTGATGGACATGAGCAGAAGAAGGGCCAGTACCATCTTGGCCACAAGGCTGGCCTGCGTGACCATGGTGATGAAGCTGAATTCCATGCCTGTCTCCGTAAAAGTGAACGCCGTGCCCGCAGGCACGGCAGGTGATGCCGTTCCGGGGGAAGGGGCGGAAGAAGCCGCCCGCAAGACACAACGACAAAAGAGACGCCTTTCCAGCCGGAGGGGCGGAAAGGTGCCTGCTTGCGTTGTCCGGGCAGACATCGTATGCCGCAGGCAGCATGCAACGAGCGTGAGGAATTGGCAAGATTTTTTTGTACAGTCTGCCGGAAAGCTGGTGCCGGACGGGCCGGCCGGGAAAATCGCATTGCCAAGGCGCGTTCTTGTCGCTATGCTCCATGCCATGAAGCATCCTCATACCATGGTACGGGCATTATGGCATAACCCGCAGAGGTCGTTACGCTTTTTTATTGCTCTTCTTTCCTGTCTCCTGCTTGGGGGTATCTGGCCCCAGGGGGAGGCGGCGGCCTCTGCGCGCCAGCGCGTCAATGAGGCCCTGCAATCGCCCCTGTTCACGGGCAGGCGCGCCCTGCCGGAAAACAGGGCCGCTGCCGCACCCCAGGACAGCGTGAGCATGGCTCAGGCCGTGCAGATGGCCCTGGCCCGCAATCCCGGTCTCGGTGCCCAGGAGGCGCAGAGCCGCGCCTCGGAAGAGGGGCGCAAGTCAGCCCGCGGGGCCTTTGGCCCCAAGCTGAGCCTGACCTACCAGGCCTACAAGCAGGAGCGGGAATCGTCGCCCTCCCAGACCGGCAACCGGCCGCCGCGCCTGGGCACCTACAGCCTGGGGGTGGACATTTCCCAGCCCGTTTTCCAGGGCTTCCGTCTGCTGGCCCAGTATCAGAAGGCCGCCCTGCAGGCGGAAAGCGACCGCGCCTCCCTGCGCCAGGCCGAGCTGGAAATGACCGGCAAGGTGCAGGCCGCCTTTCTGACCTATCTGCAGGCCGAGGAAAACGTGCGCAGCGAGCAGGACTCCCTGTCCCGCCTGCGGGATCAGCTGCGCATCACGCAGGCCTTTTTCGAGGTGGGCCTGCGCCCGCGCCTGGATGTGCTCCAGGCGGAAGTGGACGTGAGCAATGCCGAAAATCTGCTTATTCAGGTGGAAAACACGCGGGATACGGCCCTGGCCGAACTCAATACCCTCGTCGGCCTGCCGGTGACGGCCCGTGTGAACTATACCGGTTCGCTGAATGCCATTCCCTTCACCGGCAGTCTGGAGCAATGCCTTGCCACGGCCTACCGGCAGCGCCCTGACCTGTACATTGCGGCCAAGACCGTGGCCATTGCGGGCAAGAGCCAGCAGGAAGTGCAGAGCGAATATTATCCCAAGATCGAGGCCTATTATAATGTAAGCCGCCAGGGCAATACCCTGGATCTGCAACGCTCCGGCGATTACGGCTCCTCCACGCAGATATGGGAAGTGGGCGTTACGGCCACGTGGGATGTGTTTCAGTGGGGCACCACCTATTATGCCGACAAGCAGGCCGGCTGGCTGGTGACCAAGACCCGTTACGAGGAAGAGCAGCTCAAGCTGGATGTGGGCTATGAGATCAAGACCCGTCTTCTGGATGTGCGCGAAGCGGAAAAGCGCATCGCCGTGGGCAAGAAAAGCGTGACCCAGGCCCGTGAGGCCTATAATGTCGCACTGGCCCAGTATCAGGAGCAGGTGGGAACCAACTTTGACGTCCTCAATGCCTCAGCCAATCTGACAGCCGCTCAGGCCTCTCTGACCAAGGCCAGAGCGGACTATCTGACCGCGCTGGCCCAGCTGTATACGGCCATGGGCGAATTCCGCCCGGACCTGACGCGACCGGAGACGCCGCCGGCCGCGCGTCCGGCGTCGGTGCCCGCGCGGCCATAAGGATAGTACATGGATACGGATCAGCATTTTCTGACCATCACCCCGCTGGGCGGTCTGGGCGAAATCGGCCTCAACTGCCAGCTCTGGGAAAGCCCGGCCGGGGTGGTGATGGTGGACTGCGGCCTCATGTTTCCCGATGACTTTCATCTGGGCGTGGACGTGGTCATTCCGCATTTTGGCGCGGTGCAGGCCGTGCGGGACAAGCTGCTGGGCATTGTGCTCACCCACGGGCACGAGGATCATATCGGCGCGCTGCCCTGGCTGGTGCCCCAGCTGCGCGGCATTCATATCTACGGTTCGGCCTTCACGCTGGCCCTGGTGGAACACAAGCTGCGCGAGCACGAGCTGCTGGACTGGGTGGCACTGTGCCCCGTCACCAGCAGCGATACGGTGGAGCTGGGGGACATGCGCTTTCACTTCATGCCCGTGTGCCATTCCATTCCCGAAGGCTTCGGCCTGGGGGTGGAAACGCCCGTGGGCCGCATCGTGCACAGCGGCGACTTCAAGATCGATCTGGATCCGCTGCACGGCACGGGCACCAATCTGGCCCTGTTCCGGGAATTTGCCGGGCCGGAGGGCGCGCGCCTGCTGCTGTCCGACTCCACCAACGTGGAGCGCCCCGGCCGGTCCATCAACGAGCGCCAGGTCAAGGAGTCGCTGGCCCGCGTTTTTGAGACGGCGGAAGGGCGCATCGTCATCACGCTGTTTTCCAGCCATATCCAGCGCATCCAGGAAGTTTTCGATCTGGCCCGCGAATACGGGCGCACGGTGGTCATCAGCGGCAAATCCCTGGCCAATAATATCGAGATGGCCCGCGATCTGGGCTTTGCCAAATTGCCGCCCAATTTCTTCAATGCCCACAACGGGGTGCCTGATCTGCCGGATGAAAAGCTGGTGCTTGTGGTCACCGGGGCGCAGGGCGAACCCCTGTCGGCCCTGTCCCGCATGGTCTACGGCGGGCACCGCCAGCTGCGCGTGCGCAAGGGGGACACGGTGGTCATGAGTTCGCGCATGATTCCCGGCAATGCCAAGGCCGTCTCCCGCCTTATCAATGAAATGTACCGCCTGGGCGCCGAGGTGCTCTACGAAAGCATGCACACCATCCACGCCTCGGGGCACGGCTATGTGGAGGAACTGCGGGACATGTTGCAAGCCGTGCGCCCGGAAATCTTTGTGCCCGTGCATGGCGAATACCGCCATCTGGTCAAGCATGCCCGCCTGGCCATGAGCTGCGGAGTGACGGAGGAAAAGGCCGTCATTCTGGAGGATGGCCGTCCCCTGACCCTGCTGCCGGACAGCTTCCGCCGCGAAGACCCGGTGCCCATGGAATGCACCCTGGTAGACGGCAAGGGCGTGGGCGACGTGGGCACGGCCGTGCTGCGCGAGCGGCGCATCCTGGGCGACGAGGGCCTTGTCATCGTGCTGCTGGTGCTGGATGCCGATACCGGCATGGTGCTGCACGGGCCGGAAATGTTCTCCAAGGGTTTTGTCTTTGAGCAGCAGTACAGTCACTTGCTGGAAGACGCCAAATGCCTTGTGCTGGACGAAATCGAGAGCTGCCGTCCCGGCCAGGTGACGCGCCTGCAGGAAGGCATCCGCGCCTCGTTGCGCCGTTTCTTCCGGCGCGTGCTTCAGCGTGACCCCGTGGTGGTGGCCATCATCAGCGAGGTATAGCCGGACGCGCTGCTGCATGATGCGAAAACGCGCACTGCCGCTGCATGCCGTTTTCACAGGCGGGGCAGGCGTGCAACGGCCGCCCGCCTCTTGACCGCATGGCAGGAGTGGCTATTTTAGGGAAAATATTGTGCCATGTCCCATAGGGACAGAACCTTTCACCAGTGGATATGACATGAATTGGGACTGGGATAAACTTCAGGAAAAGCGCGACCGTCAGCAGCGGCAACGCCCCGTGCGGCCGGAACGTGACGATCGCGATACGTTCGACCATGACCGCAGCGACGAGGATGCGCGCACGCGGCGCCCCTCTCCGGGACCGCGGGGCGGTTCCTCCGGCCCGCATTTCAGCATGCCCCGTATGCGTCTGCCCAACGGGCTGATGCTGGGAGGGGGCGCGGCCCTGCTGGTGCTGCTCTGGCTCCTGTCCGGTATCTATATTGTGAACCCCGGCGAGGAAGGGGTGGTGCTGCGCTTCGGCAAGTACAACCGCACTGTGGGGCCCGGCCCGCATTATGCGCTGCCGTCGCCCATTGAAACCGTCTACAAGCCGCAGGTGGCCCGCATCATGCGCAGCGAGGTGGGCTATCGCTCCGCCGGAGAAAGCCGGACCTTCCAGCAGGGCCAGGTGCGCGGCATTCCTGCGGAAGCCTCCATGCTCACCGGGGACGAAAATATCGTCAATGTGCAGTTCAGCGTGCAGTACCGTATTGCTGACCCGGTGGCCTATCTCTTTAATGTGTACGAGCCGGACGCCATGGTCCGCAATGCCGCCGAGGCCGCCATGCGCGAAGTCATCGGCAACAGCCTTATCGATGCGGCCATCACCGACGGCAAGCTCCAGATACAGGCCGAGGCCACCCAGCTGCTGCAAACCATTCTTGACCGCTATGGCGCGGGCATTGATGTCATTGCCGTGCAGTTGCAGGACGTGCATCCGCCGGATGAGGTGCGGGATGCCTTCAAGGATGTGGCCAGCGCCCGCGAAGACAAGAGCCGCATCATCAACGAGGCCGAAGCCTACCGCAACGAACTGCTGCCCCGTGCCCGGGGTGAGGCGGCGGCCCTGCGCAACGAGGCCGAGGCCTACCGCGCCATGCGCGTGCAGAATGCCGAAGGGGCGGCTGCTCGCTTTGCGGCCGTGAGCGAGGAATACGCCAAGGCGCCCAGGGTGACCGGCCAGCGTCTCTACTATGAGGCGGTGGAAGACATTCTCAAGAATGCCGGTGACAAGGTGGTGCTGGACGGAAAAATCCCCGAAAAGGTTCTGCCCTACCTGCCGCTGCCGGGCCTCAAGGGCGCGCAGCCGGCTACAGGCGGGACGGAGAAGAAGTGATGCTGAAAAATCCTCTTACCTATGCCGTCATCCTGCTGGTGGGCGCCGTGCTGGTGATGCAGTGCTGCTTTACCGTGAATCAGACGGAAAAGGCCATTGTGTTGCAGCTGGGCGATCCCCTGCAGGAAGTCTATGGACCGGGGCTGCACTTCAAGCTGCCCTTCATCCAGAAGGTGCTCCTGTTCGACGCCCGCGTTCTGGACTACAATGCTTCCTCGCGCGAGGCCTATACCGTGGACAAGAAAACCATCGTGCTGGACAACTTTGCGCGCTGGCGCATCAGTGATCCCCTGCAGTTCTACCGTACCATGCGCACCATTCAGGGGGCACAGGCCCGTCTGGACGATGTGGTCTATTCCCAGCTGCGGGCGCTGGTGGGGGCCTATACCCTCACGCAGGTGGTCTCGTCGGACAGGGCCACCATCATGGAACGGGTAACGCAGAAGGCGTCCGAACTCATGAAGCCCTATGGCGTGGAGGTCCTGGATGTACGCATCAAGCGGGCCGACCTGCCGGCGGACAACCAGCGGGCCATCTTTGACCGCATGCGGGCCGAGCGCGAACGCCAGGCCAAGCAGTACCGCTCCGAGGGCGAGGAAGAGTCCACGCGCATCCGGTCCGATGCCGACCGGCAGAAGGCCATCATTCTGGCCGAAGCCGCCCGCGATGCCCAGGTGGTGCGCGGCGAGGGGGATGCGCGCGCCGCATCCATCTTTGCCAGTGCCTACAGCAAGGCACCCGAGTTCTACTCCTTCCAGCGCTGGCTTGAAACGCTGCGCAAGGGATTGAAGGAAAACAGTACCATGGTGCTGAGCAACGAGGTGCCCATGCTCAATATGCAGCGCTGATGCGCCGCGGTGTCAATGGAGGGTATAATGCCTGCCTTTGCTGAAATATATGAACGTATCAAGATGGCCACCAACTGCCGGACGCAGATGGAACTGGCCACGGTTCTGGACATTCGCCAGTCCAGCATTTCCGATGCCAAGCGCCGGGATACCGTGCCCGGTGACTGGTACATGAAACTCTTTGAACGCCAGGGCCTCAACCCCGACTGGCTCAAGCAGGGTATCGGTCCCATGTATCTGCGTACCGACAAAGGCTATGTGCCCAGCGAGACGCCCGGTCTGGCGGAAAATCCGGCCTATTACGGCGACCCTCAGTCGCGCAGCATCATCTGCCCGGTCTACGGCATGGCCTGCACCTACAGTGACGGCAGGCCGCGGCCCGAGCTGGAAGCCCGGGGTCGCCTGGCGGTGCCCGGCTCCCTGCACCGCGAGGATTTGCAGGTATTCTGCATGCAGGGGGACAATATGGCCCCCCAGCTCCGGGATGGAGCGCATTTCGGGGTGGCCACCGGTGATGTGAATGTGGTGTCCGGGCGCGTGTATGCCCTGTTTGCTCCCCATGAGGGCGTTATCGTGCGCCGCGTTTTTCTGGACGGTGATCAGGAGAGCTATGTGCTGCGCTCCGATGCCGACCATTACCCCGAAACCCGGCTTACGCCCTCGCAGCTTGGCAAACGCCTGCTGGGGCGCGTGATCTGGACCATGCAGGAGTTGTGATGAGACCACTGGTCAGGCATGTGCTGCCGGTACTGCTGATGCTGGGCTGCCTGGTGCTTGCAGCCTGCGGAAGCAGCAAGTCCGTCGACGATGATGTGGTGCCCATCGGCACGCCCGTTCTCGAAGCCCCGGAAACGGATCAGGACCGGGATTCGGGTCTGGAGGAAAAGAAACTTTCCCTGCATCAGGTGGCCCCTTCGGGGGCCACCCCCGTTTCCGGCACCGTCATCATGCCTGCTGCCGCGTCAGTATCGCGCCCTGCGGCTTCCCCGGCCCCTGCGACAGCGTCGCCGCAGCCGGCCGCCGTGTGGCAGCCCCTGTTGCGGCGTCTGGCGGCCGACGGGCTTGCCGGGCCGGAGGTAACGGCCCTGTTTGCCGAGCTGCCTGCCGTGCCCACCCAGTCGCCCATGGGCCGCAAGATCAAGGAACTGTACCGGAAGCGCTTTTTCCCCGCGCCGCCGCGTCCGGCCGGGACGCCGCCGCAGTACTACAAGGGCGTGGTCACCGAGGCCAATGCCCGCAGCTGTGCGGCCTTTGTGCGTGAGCATGCGGCGGCCTTCACCGCGGCGGAGCAGCGCTACGGCGTTCCGCCCAGCGTGGCCGTGGCTCTGCTGTTTGTGGAAACACGCCTGGGCCGGGTTCTGGGCGATGTGGAGGAAAATGCCTTCTACACCCTGGCCAGCATGGCCGTCAGCCGCACTCCGCAATCCATCAGCAGCTGGCTGCCGCAGCTGGAGGGCTACCAGCAGCACCTGGACTGGTTTGCCGCCACCATGCCCCGGCGGGCCGACTGGGCCTACCGGGAGACGCGCGCCCTGGTGGAACACATGCTGCGGGACAGGGTTCCGGCCGAGCATCTGCCCGGCTCCATCTACGGGGCCGTGGGGCTGTGCCAGTTCATGCCGTCCAATATTGCCACCTACGGGGCGGACGGCGACGGGGACGGGCGGGTGGATCTGTTCACCATTCCCGATGCCGTGGCCAGTCTGTCATCCTATCTGCACAAGCATGGCTGGCGGGCCGGCCTGAGCCGCGACAGGCAGCATGCCCTGCTCATGCGCTACAATCATTCCACCACCTATGCCAATACCATTCTGGCCCTGAGCGATCTGGTGCAGGCGCAGCTGTAGCCCGCTGCTTCCCTGCCGGGATAACGGCCGGGCCAGCGGCCAGGGCAGCGGCCGGGGCGGCCGCGCAGGGCAGGGCGCATCCCCCCGTGTGCCCGGTTCCGTTCTTGCCAAGGACCGTGCCCGGTGGCATACTGCCGCCATGTCCATTCTTATGCCGCCCGGAACGGACGGGCCCCTTTTCCGGCACGCCTTTTCCGCTCTGCCGGAACCGACGCTGATTCCCTCCCAGCCTGTGCGTCCCGCACCGGATGACGCCGCATGTCATGCCCTGTGGGACAAATACGACATGCTTCCCAATATCCGCCGCCATTCGCAGGTGGTGGCCCACATTGCCACAGAGCTGGCCCGGCGTGCGCGCCTGGCCGGCTTTGACGTGGATGTGCCCACGGTACGGGCCAGCGCCCTGCTGCATGACATTGCCAAGACCTACAGCATCCGCCACGGGGCGGGCCATGCCCACCTTGGCGCCAGCTGGGTGGTGGCCGAAACACGCAACTATGCCGTGGCGCAGGGAGTGATGCTGCATGTGCACTGGCCGTGGGCCGTGCCGGTGAATGATGCCCGGCGCATGTGCAGCCTGCCGTTTTTCATCATCTATGCCGACAAGCGCACCAAGCATGACCAGTGCGTGACGCTGGACGAGCGCTTTTCCGACCTGCTGGATCGCTACGGGCGGACAGAAGCTGCCCGCACGGGAGTGCGCTCATCCTACGAGCAGGGCAAAACCATCGAACGCGCCCTTGAGGCGCATCTGGGGTGTTCCTTACATGAAGATACTTTTGATTGCGGGCGGCTGGTCTTCGGAGCGTGATATTTCGCTTCTTGGTGCGCGCGGCATCCAGAAGGCCCTGACGGAGCGCGGACACAGCGTCACCTTCTTTGATCTGCTGGAAGGCTTTGACCGTTTGCTGGCCACGGCCGTGGGGCATGATTTTGCCTTTATCAATCTGCATGGCGCTCCCGGCGAGGACGGCCTGGTGCAGGCCCTGCTGGAGCGTGTGGGCTGTCCCTATCAGGGGTCCGGCCCGGCCGGCTCCTTTCTGGCCCTGAACAAGGCGGCCGCCAAGCAGGTATTCCGTCAGGCGGGGCTGCCCACGGCGGACTGGTGCCTGCTGGTGCGCCGGCCCGATCCCGCATGGGAACCGCCCTTTGGCTGGCCGGTCTTTGTCAAGAGCAATACGGGCGGTTCCTCCCTGCGCCTGGGCCGGGCTGCCAGCCGGGCAGAGCTGGATGCCGTGCTGGAAGACATTCTGGCCACGGGGGACTGTGCCATTGTGGAGCCGCGTCTGGCCGGGCGCGACGTGACCTGCGGGGTCCTGGGGCAGGAGGCCCTGGCGCCCATCCTCATCCTGCCCGAGGCCGGCGACTTTTTTGACTATACCAGCAAGTATGCCAATGGCGGCGCCCGTGAACTCTGCCCCGCGCCCCTTGATGCGGCAACAAGCGCGGAGGTGCAGCGCCTGGCCCTGGCCGCGCATCGTGCCCTGGGGCTGGAGGGCTACAGCCGTGCGGACTTCATTCTGGGGGATGACGGCAGCCTGAACCTGCTGGAGGTCAATACTCTGCCGGGCATGACACCCAACAGTCTGGTGCCCAAGGAAGCCGCTGTTCTGGGCATGTCCTTTGCCGACCTGCTGGAACGTCTCATTGACCTGGGCATGCAGCGCTACGGCCGGTAGACTTCTTTCTGTGAGCAGAGGCCCGCAGGGAAAAACTGCGGGCCTTTTTTTTCGGGAGATATGCCCTATGAACAGGACGCATCTGGTGGCCCATCTGGTGGCGGGCATGACCATCCTTGTCTGGGGGGCAACCTTTGTCTCCACCAAGGTGCTGCTGGAGGCCTTCAGCCCGGTGGAGATTCTCTTTCTGCGCTTTTCCCTGGGCGCCCTGGCCCTGGCCATTGCCAGCCCGCACCGCCTGCACGTGCGGAGCTGGCGGGAAGAGGGGCTGTTCATGCTGGCCGGCTTGTGCGGCGTGACCCTGTATTTTCTCTGCGAAAATGTGGCCCTGACCCATACGCTGGCAGCCAATGCCGCCGTGCTGGTTTCCACCGCGCCCTTTCTCACGGCGCTGCTGGCGCGTTTTCTGCTGGGGGAGAGTCTGCGCTCCAGTTTCTTTGTGGGTTTTGTCTGTGCCCTGGGCGGGGTCATCTGCATCAGCATCAACAGCGGCGCCGTGCTGCGCCTCAACCCGCTGGGGGACTTTCTGGCCTTTCTGGCCGCGCTGACCTGGGCGCTCTATTCCATCTTCACCCGCAAGATCGGCCAGTGCGGCTACAATATGGTGCAGGCCACCTGCCGCATTTTCTGCTGGGGGCTGCTGTTCATGCTGCCCGTGCTGCCGCTGGCGCAGGTGCGCCTTACTGATGTGCAGCGCTTTGCCGACCCTGTCATGCTGGGCAATCTGCTCTTTCTTGGCCTGGGGGCGTCGGCCCTGTGCTTTGCCACCTGGAATTTTTCCATCAAGATACTGGGCGCCGTGAAGACCAGCGTCTATATCTACATGGTGCCGGTGGTGGCGGTGATTACCTCCATGCTCATTCTGCACGAGCCCTTTACCTGGCTGGCAGCGCTGGGCATGTTCCTCATTCTGCTGGGACTGGGCATTTCCGAAAGCCGCTTTTCCCTGAGGCGGCACTGAGTGCCAGGGAGTGTCAGGGTCGCCTCTGCCCCGCGGCCCGGAGCGGTCCCGCCGCGCATGTGGCCGCGCGGGACAGGACGGGGACACGAGACAGGGCGCACAGGGCAGGGCGGCATGCGCGGTCCCTGCTGCGTATAACAACGGCGCACGAAGCCATGTGGTTTCGTGCGCCGTGTTTTTTCAGGAACAGGCTGCGGGAGGGGCCGGGTCTCAGCCCTGAACGGGGAAGTCCTCCCAGGCATAGGGAATGCGCGGGTCGCCCAGGGGCAGCCTTTCGCCCTCCTGGGGATCATGGGGAATGTCGGCGCCATTGCAGAGCAGGGCCGGGGAATGGCCCATGGCGGCAAAGGCATACCAGACGCCCACGGGCACGCGCAGCAGGGCATAGGCATCGGGGCGGCCCAGTTCCAGGGCCACCAGCGCGCCCCGGGTGGGCGAAGCCTGCCTTTCGTCATAGAGCACAAGGCGCATGCGTCCGGACGGCACGGCAAAAAGCTGCGTCTGGCGGCTGTGGCGTTTCCAGCCCTTGATGTGCCCCGGCTGCACTTCGGAGAAGTAGAGTTCTCCCAGTTCCAGCGGGCCGCTGGCTGCCGGCGCCGGGCAGGGCTGGCCGGGACGCAGAGGAGCGTCGGGCCGCAGCATGTGCAGCACCGGGCCGCCCTCTGTGGGAATGAGCCGCAGGGGCTGTAGCCAGGCGCCGTCAATGCCCGTGCCCTGAGCCTCTACCGGCAGGGCAGGCGCGGTATGGGCCGTTACACAGCGGGGAAGCATGGTATACCTCCTAGCAGACCCAGAGCTGGTTGCGCTGTTCGGCCGCGTTGACGTAGGCCGCTATCTGCCCCAGGCTGAAATCCAGCAGCGAAGCGCCGTTCTTGCCGCCGTCGCCGCGGTAATAGCGGTGATACCACTGGGCCGTGAAGCGGATGGTTTCCTCAAAGGTGAGGGTGGCTTTCCAGCCCAGATGGGCCAGGGCCTTGTCACAGCAGAGCTTGAGCAGGGTGCATTCCTTCACGCTGGCCTGGGCGGCGGGGTCCGACTGGCTGCGGAAGCCCGGCCAGTGCGTGCCCAGGGCTGCCACCACTTCGGCCACGGTATTGTTCACATCCGCCGCAGGCCCGAAGTTGTAGGCTTCGCCGCGCACGCTGAAGGGGCCGCTGCGGGCACCCAGCAGGTGCGCGCCCAGCCACAGATAGCCGGAGAGCGGTTCCAGCACCAGCTGCCACGGGCGAGTGGCCCAGGGGCTGCGAATCTGCACGGCGCGGTCTTCGGCCCAGGCCCGGGCGCAGTCCGGCACAATGCGGTCCAGTGCCCAGTCGCCGCCGCCGATGACATTGCCGGCCCGGGTGGTGGCGCAGGCCGGGCCGTCCTTGCCGAAAAAGCTCTGGAAATAGGAATGGGCCACAATTTCCGCGCAGCCCTTGGACGCCGAATAGGGATCGGCCCCGCCCAGGTGGTCGGTTTCGCGGTAGCCCCAGACCCATTCGTCGTTGCGGTAGCACTTGTCCGAGGTGATGAAGACGGCGGCCTGGACCTGCGGGCACTGCCGCAGGGCTTCCAGCACGTTGAGCGTGCCCAGCATATTGGTTTCAAAGGTCAGGGCCGGCTTGTCATAGGACAGGCGCACCAGCGGCTGGGCTGCCAGATGAAAGACAACATCGGGTTTGAAGGTGGTGATGGCGCGGACCACGGCATCCCGGTCGCGGATGTCGCCGCGCAGGTCGGTGATGTGCTGGTCAAGGCGGATGGCGTCAAAATGCGAGGGCGTGGTGGGAACCGTGTCGGCAAAGCCCGCCACCTCGGCGCCCAGCTGGAGCAGCCACGCAGCAAGCCACGATCCCTTGAATCCGGTGTGGCCGGTGATGAGAACACGGCGGCCCTTGTAGCAGTTGGCAAACATGAAGGTCCTTTGCGTGAAACGCGGAAAGGGCCGTCCGTTCCCGCCTGGGGCAGGGGACGGACGGGCCGGAAGGGCAGGGTCGCGCGGCTACAGCCAGAAGGCCTTGCCGCTGTCCCAGAGTTCGTTGAGCTTGATGGAGTCGCGCAGGGTATCCATGCACTGCCACTGGCCGGGGTGCGGATACATGGAGAGCTGCCCCTCGGCAGCCAGGCGCTGCAACGGTTCCTTTTCCAGATCGCAGGACTCGTCTTCGCTCAGATAGTCCAGAAACTCCCGCTTGAAGACAAAGAAGCCGCAGTTGATGTATTCGTTGAGCACGGGCTTTTCTTCCCAGGACAGGATTTTGCCGCTGGCGTCGGTGCGCACCGTGCCGAAACGCGAGGGCATGCGCACGCCGGTAAAGGTGCCGATGGTACCCGACTGCTTGTGAAATTCCACCAGCTTGTTCAGGTCGATATCGGCCACGCCGTCGCCATAGGTCACCATGAAGCGGTCCGTGTCAATGTGCCGGGCCACGCGCTTGAGGCGGGCGCCCTTGAGCGTTTCCTGTCCGGTGTCGCACAGGGTCACGCGCCAGTCCACGATTTCCGTGGGATGGGCCGTGATGTCGCCGTTTTTCAGATTGACCGTGAAGTCCGTGTTGCGGATATTGTAGTCGTGAAAATACTGCTTGATGACTTCACCCTTGTAGCCGAGCGGCAGGATGAAGTCCTTGTAGCCGAAACGGGCGTAGATGGACATGATGTGCCAGAGCACGGGCCGGCCGCCGATCTCCACCATGGGTTTGGGCTTGACGGCTGTTTCTTCGCGCAGGCGCGTGCCTTTGCCACCGCACATAATGATGACTTTCATTGTGCCTCCGTTGTGTGCCGCCGTGAACCGCAAAAGGCGGGGTGGCGGCATGCCCCTCTTGTAGCAGAGAGCGTTGCGGAAAAAAAGGCCCTGCCGTCCCCTCCGGCGACGGACTTTGCAAACGGACGGGCCTGTGCTAGCGTTGCGCCAATCTTTTTGTCAAGGAGCGTCCTATGCGTTTGCCTCGTCGTCCTGTGGCCCTGCTTGTCATGGGCCTGTGTTGTCTTTCGCTGCTGGCCTGCATGACCAGCGGCCCCCAGAAGACCCTCAATGCCATGGCGGATGCCCTGGGCAAGAATGACAGTGCCGCCTTTCTGGCCCTCATGGATACGCGCCAGTATGCCGCCAACCAGTTCAACAACATGAAGCAGGAAAATCGCGGCCTGGACATGCTGGACTCTCTGAGCCGTGATCTCGGCCTGGGTGGGGTGGACAACCTGTTGGGAGACATTATCAATATGGAAGACCGCCTGTGCACGGCCTTCCGCCGCGGGGTGAGCACGGGCGAAATGATGGCCCAGTGCCGCACGGCCACCACCCCGGATTGTCCGTGGGTGCCCGAATCCCTGCGCAAGGCCCGCATCGTCGAGCTGGGGGCTGATGCTGCCGTGGCCTCGGTGACCACGCCTGCCGGCATGACCTCGTGGCTGGCCCTGCAGAAGCGCGGCGAGCAGTGGAAGGTGGTGGGGCGCGCCATCATGGAAGAAGAAGCGCGGCGCTATGCCCAGGCCCCGGCTGCGGCGCCGGCGGCTCCTGCTGCCCCCGCGGCTCCGGCGGATCCCGCTCCGGCGGAGGCGGGCAAGCCTGTCAATCTCTAGGTCCGGCGAGGTGCCGGGCCGCTGCGTTCAGCCGGCCCCTGCCGTGTGCCAAAGGAGTTTCCATGCAGTCCCTGACAGATATCCTGAGCGACATGCTCACGAAGAACGAAGCGGATTTTGCGCTTATTCACCATAACAGACCGCTCATTTCCCGAAGTGATGCGGCGCAGTGCTTTGACCTCATCAAGGCCGCACCGGTCTTTATCCTGGAAGCGGATGGCGAGCTGGTGGCGCTGGTGACCAGTGCTGCCAGGGGGCGCATTGACCTCAAGGCCCTGCGGGATGCGCTGGGCTATGCCAGCCTGCGCCCTGCGGATGCCGAAACCGTCCTGCTGCGTGCCGGCTGTGCGCCGGGACGGGTGCCCCTGCTGGGGCACGGCCTGCCCGTGATCTTTGACGAGGTGCTGTTGCGCCACGACTATGTCTACGGCAAGACCGGTGACGTGCTCTGCACGCTCAAGATCAAGCCCCTTGACCTCATGCGGCTGAGTGCCGTGGTCAAGCGCTGGCCCGATCCCCAGGGAACGCCGGCCGGGCGTCTGGCCGAAGCCACCTTTGGCCGGCCGGAGGCGAACAAGCCTGCCTAGATATCCGGCCTTGCCGCCCGGATGTCCCGTCTGGATGCCGCCCGGCCTGGCCGGAAGGCGCGCCGGGCTGATGCCGGACCGTCAACCGGCCTGGGCTGTGCCCTGGCAGTGATGGCCGGGGTGGCGCAGACCGTGGGCTGCCGGATTTCCGGCGTAGCGCCCCTGTGCCGGTCCACAAGAAAAAGGAACGAGGACAGCAACAGAAAAGGGAGAATCCCGACGGGGTTCTCCCTTTTTGCATAAGCTCGTGCATGTTATGGACAGCCTGGTTCAGGGGGGCCGTTTTTTCCCAGGCCGTGGCTGACGATGCCCCGGCGCTTCTGCTGGCCATGATCCGCACGGGCACGTGCATTAACGCCGCTGCCGCAAGCCGGGACCGGAGCACGATCAGGCGCGCGGACCTGTACGGCACGACCCTGGGCAGCAGGCAGCATTTCGGGCAGCATCGGGCAGCATCAGTCCGGGCGCCGGCAGCAGGATTGCGGCCAGGCGGGCGCGAGCCGCAGAGATGTGGCGTGGGCGGCGGGGGGCGGCGTGCCGGCCGGGCCTACTGGAGCAGCGCCGGGGCGTTGGGTACCGGCAGAGCGTCGGGCGCAACGGGCATGAGGTGAATTTCCAGCTCCCGCAGCAGGGTTTTCAGGCCGCTGCCGGTTTTGGCCGAAACGGGCAGTGCCGTGGGAAAGGCATCCAGCAGGTCCGCCCGCACGGGCGCGGGCAGGGCGTCCCACTTGTTGAGCACCAGCAGGCGCGGTACGTGGTGCAGGCCCAGTTCTTCCAGAATGGTCTCCACGGCGCTCAGCTGCTGGAGCAGGTCGGGATGGGAGGCATCGGCCACGTGTAGCAGGAGGTCGGCGGCTTCCAGCTCTTCCAGGGTGGCCCGGAAGGCATCCATGAGTTCTCGGGGCAGATTGCGGATGAAGCCCACGGTATCGGCCAGAATGATTTCCCGCTCGGCAGGAAAGCGCAGGCGCCGGGTGGTGGGGTCCAGCGTGGCAAAGAGCTTGTTTTCGGCCAGGACCGTTGAGCGGGTAAGGCTGTTGAGCAGGGTGGACTTGCCCGCATTGGTGTAGCCCACCAGGGCGGCCAGGGGAATGCCCCGGCGGGAGCGGTGCTCGCGGGTGAAGGCCCGCTGGCGGCGCAGCTGTTCCAGTTCCCTGTGGATGCGGGCCATGCGCTCGCGGCTGCGGCGGCGGTCTGTTTCCAGCTTGGTTTCGCCGGGGCCGCGTCCGCCGATGCCGCCCATGAGCCGGTCCATGGCGCGATTCCTGCCGGTGAGCCGGGGCAGGGTATAGCGCAGCTGGGCCAGCTCCACCTGGAGTTTGCCGGCCCGGGTCACGGCGTGCTGGGCAAAGATATCAAGGATGAGCTGGGTACGGTCCAGCACCTTGCGTTCCGTGATGTCCGCCAGATTGTGCAGCTGGGCCGGCGCCAGTTCGCCGTCAAAGATCAGGGTGTCGGCATTGCCCTGCAGGGCCAGCACTTCCAGTTCCGCCATCTTGCCTTTGCCCAGGATGAACTTGGGATTGACCTGGGCCACCCGTTGCACCATGCGTCCGGCCACATCCAGGCCGGCAGTGCGGGCCAGTTCGGCCAGTTCATCCAGATGCTGCTCCTGGGTGAGGCGCGGCAGCGAGGCCACGGAAACCAGAACGGCCCGTGGTCTGCCCGCGGTCTGAAGGGTGCTGTCTCCCTGACGGGCCAGCTCGTTTTCCAGGGCTTCGGCTGTGGCCGCAAAGTGGGCTGCTGTCTGATCCCAGGGACGGGGCGGATCCAGGCGGTAGGGCGCCCGTGTGCCACCACTGCCGGACAGGGCAGGCGCGGCGGGCAGCAGGCTGGCGGACTGCCACTGCACCGGGTCGCCGGCGGGATTGACCGTCAGGGCGATGACCGCATCCAGACGCAGGAAGAGCATGTCCATGAGGTCTTCCTGGCTGAGCAGGTCCGGTGTGAGGTGGGTATGCAGCAGACGCAGGCCGCGCAGACGTTCGGCACCGGCGCGGGCGCGCGGCAGCTCCGGAATGAGGATGCTGCCCGCTTCGCCCACGATCACCATGTCCACGCGGCCACGCCTGTCAATGAGCAGGCCAAGCTGCCGCCCGATGGCCCGCGACAGCAGCGCCATTTCCCGCGCCTGCTCGATGCTGTAGACCTCCGTAAGGGGAAAACGGCGATGCTGCAGGCGTTCGAGGGCGCGCGTCTGACTGGCCTTCAGGCCCTGGAGGTTGCCTTCGATTCTGGAAATGGCTAGGCCCCCGGACGCAGATAGGAGCTGATGAGGGCGTCATAGCGCGAGGTGGCCTCAAAGGCGCGCGACGCGAGCATCTGACGGAATTCCAGCCCCACCTGCATATTGTTGGCTTCCAGCTCTTCCTGTGCCCGGGCGTACCACTGGGGGCCGGGCAGCACAAGAATGCTGTGGAAGTTCTTGGCCGCCGCGCGGATCATGCAGGGGCCGCCGATGTCGATTTCCTCCACGGCCTGTTCCAGCGAGAGCTTGCGCTCCACGGCGCCGGCAAAGTCATAGAGATTGACACAGATGAGATCAAAGGGCCGGATACCCTTTTCGGCCAGCGTGGCCATGTGCTGGGGGTCATCCTTGTTGGCCAGGATGCCCGCATGAATCTTGGGGTGCAGGGTCTTGACCCGGCCGCCCAGGATTTCCGGAAAGCCCGTGACGGTGCTCACGGCCGTCACCGGCAGGCCGGCGGCTTCCAGAGCCTTCTGCGTGCCGCCGGTGGAGACCAGTTCCACCCCGTGGGAGGTCAGAAAGCGGGCAAATTCCACCAGGCCGCTCTTGTCGGTCACGCTCAGGATGGCCCGACGAATGGGAAGCATATCCATAATGATCCTCTCCTGATCAAGAAAAATACCGCAGCCCCACCTTGCCAGAAAGCGTGACGCCTTGCAATCGCCGGAAAAGGCCGGGGCACGGCCCTTGCCTGCCTGTACGGCACAGGCTATAAGCGCGGTGGGAGAACAGCATGACCATCAAACTTGTATCGTGGAATGTCAACGGCCTGCGGGCCGTATCCGCCAAGGAGGACTGGCGCTGGTTTACGGAGAGTGACGCCCAGGTGGTGGCCCTGCAGGAAACCAAGGCCAGCCCTGACCAGCTGCCCCCCAGTCTGCGGGAACCCCAGGGCTGGCACGGCCACTGGGCATCCAGCGTGGTCAGGAAGGGCTATTCCGGGGTGGCGGTTTTCAGCCGCATGCCGGCGCTGTCTGTCCGGGCAGAGCTGCCTGATCCTGCCTGGCAGGGGGAAGGCCGCCTGCTGCACCTGGAATTTGAAAAATTTCATTTTTTCAACGGATACTTTCCCAATGGCGGCGCCGAGGAACTGGATGCCCAGGGACGGCCCACGGGACGCTTTGTGCGCGTTCCCTACAAGATGGGCTTTTTTGACGCCTTTGTGCGCTATGCCCAGCTCTGCCGCAAGACCAAGCCCGTGGTGGTCTGCGGCGATTTCAATATTGCGCATCGGCCCATTGACCTGGCCCGCCCCCGCCAGAACGAGAAAAACACCGGCTTTCTGCCCGAAGAGCGCGCCTTTCTGGACAGCTTCACGGCGCTGGGCTATGTGGACACCTTCCGCCATGTGCACGGCGAGGAAAAGGACCGCTATTCGTGGTGGTCCTACAAGACCCGTGCCCGTGCCCGGAACATCGGCTGGCGCATCGACTACTTTTTTGTGTCCGAGGAATTGACGCCGGCCATCCGCGATGCCTGGATCGAGGATCAGGTCTACGGGTCGGATCATTGCCCCGTGGGGCTGGAGCTGGACATCTGACGTATCTGTCCGGTCCGCGGCACGGCGGAGACCCCCAAAAAAAGAAAAATCGGCCTGTTCCCGGAGGAAGGCCGATTTTTTTTGTTGCGCGCGGACGCGCGACAGGCAGCGCCGCTAGACGCCCTGCTGGGCCAGTTCGTCCAGGAAGCCCTGCGGCACGTCAAAGCCGAGTTTGACGGCCTCGTTGACGGCCTCGCGGGCGTCGGCATACTTGCCCTGTTCAAAGCGGGCCAGGGCCAGATTGTTCCAGGCCGGGGCAAAGGCGGGTTCCTTGGTGATGATTTCCGTGCAGAGCTTTTCGCAGGCTTCCCAGTTCTGCTTCATGTAATAGGCAGTGGCCAGGGCATTCTTGGCCTGGAGGAAGTCGGGGTCCCACTTGAGGGCCTTGTTCAGGGCGGTGATGGCCTTGTCGGGTTCGCCGCGCTGCAGGTGCACAAAGGCGATATTGCTCCACGGCACGGGGAACTTGGCACGGCAGTTGGCGGCTTCCTCGTTATAGCGCAGGCAGCCTTCCAGATCGCCGCGTTCCAGGCAGATGCCGCCCAGCTGCACATAGGCTTCGGCCAGGTGGGGCGAATTGCGCACCGCATCCAGGAAGGACGCCTCGGCGCCCATGAAGTCGCGCTTGCTCAGCAGGGCCAGTCCCAGATTGTAGTGATGGTTGGCGCACTGCTCGTTGGCTTCGATTTCGGCCTTGAGATCGGCAATGTATTCGTCGATGTCGTCGTAGCTTTTTTTCATAGAAGGTGGCCCTCTTTTTTCAGGAGATCACGGTACCAGAGGCAGAAATCCATGATGCCCAGGTACTTTTCGTCGCGGTTGACCACGCCCAGGGCGCATTCCAGCGCACCGCGGGCATAGTCGTTGCTGTAATGGCCTTTCTTGTCCGCCTCGTGCAGAAACTCGCGCACGAGCTGCTGCGTGGTGCGCTTGCTCACGTCCATGCGCAGGTCCAGGGGATCGTTGGGCTTCTGGAAGGGGTCCCAGTTGTCATAGCCGATGCGGTCCACGAACTTGCGGCGGCGCGGGTTCATCTTTTCGTAGATTTCGCGCTTCTGCCGTTCCTCGTCCGCCGTGAGCTTCTGGGGGGTCCCGTCACGAAAGACCGTGGCCGGGATGGAACCAAGGATGGACGGCATGACTAGTCCTCGCGCTTGGCCGGGCCGATGCCCAGGTAGGTTTCGTCATAGCGGGTAAGCAGCGCCATGGACAGGGGCACGTAGACATCGTGCAGTTCCTTGAAGCGGCTCTTGACGGTGCTGGCGATGTCCCTGCTCATCTGGGTGAGCTGGTCCTGAATCTTTTCCAGCTTGACGGTGGGATAGTTCTTGCCCTTTTCAAAGGCGGCAAAGCCGCAGACATGGCCCTGTCCGCCGATGGAGGTGGGGACGCCGTAAATGCGGCAGGTGATGGGCCGTTCGGCATAGAGCAGGCAGCGGTCATCATCGCCCAGCAGGGGGCAGCGCGACTTGATGCGCGCGGCTTCGTCCATGATGTCATTGAGCTCTTTGCCTGCCTTCTCCTCGCGGAAGAGTTCACGCTTGAGCCGGGTGAGGTGACGGTCCGTTTCGGAGGCGCGTTCCAGAATGGCGGAACGCTGGCTGCCGTAGCCGAAATGCTCCTGAAAGGCCTTGTTGATATACATGGCTTCCACCAGCGGCAGGTCAAAAAGGGCATGGCAGCAGTCGCTGCAGCCTTCCTTGCAGGCAACGCACTGGGGGTACTTGTCGCGCACGGTGGCAAAGACCGCATCGGCCTGGTCACGCAGGGCCACGTAGCGGCGGAAAATGGGGGAAAGATCAGGTATCATGGCAGTTCCGGGCGTATGCGAAAATGCCGCCAGACGCACAGACGCCCGGCGGCATACAGGAGGAGCGCCGAAGCGCCCCTTGCAGACTAGTTTTCTTCAACGGTAATGGCGCTGTGCTCGCACACTTCCACGCAGGATTCGCAGCCCAGGCATTCTTCAGCGTTGGTCGGTTCGGACTTGCCGTCCTTCAGTTCGTACACTTCCACGGGGCAAACGTCCACGCATTCGCCACAGCCCACGCATTTGTCATTATCGACAGTCACATTGTAGCCCATTGTGTCCTCCAGATTAGAAACAAGTGTTTCCCAAAAGTATTCAACGGCAGCTGTGCCGCTCTGGCAATGGATAGCGTCACGCCTTTTCCCTGTCAAGGGGAGCCGGTCACATTCCGCAGTACGCAGGACGGCAGGCCCCATGCTCCCGCGAAGAGGCCGTGTCAGAGCCTGCTAACATTCTTCATTGCCTGTTTTGGGGGAAGGGAAACCCCTCCGCCAGCGCGGGAGCGGGTTTCCCTTCCCCCCAGGCAGCGCGCTTTTAGCGGGGGAAGAGCAGGGACACGAGGCACCCCCGCCTCCCAAGGCAAGCGGAACAGGTTCAACTTGTTTTTTATCTATTTGAAATTTTTGTAAAATTTGTGTTAACAGGCCCTAGGGCAGCAGACGGGCATAGTACAGGCGCCCCCGGCGTTCCACCTGCAAGAGCACCTGCCCGGCCATGCGCAGATGGCGAAAGGCCTGAAGCAGCTCGGCCATGCTGCCCAGGGGCTGGCCGCTGATGCCCGCGATGATGTCCCCCTTGCGCAGGAAGTCCGCGGGACCGTCGGGGGCCACCCTGCTCACGTACAGGCGTCCGCCGTCCTCGCGCACGGCAAAGCCCCAGCGCTCTTCCATGATCTTCCGGGCCGTGGCATCGTCAAAGGGCGCGGGCCGCACGGCAATGTCATGCGGGCCGTCGCCGCGCTGCACACTCAGGCGCAGCGTTTCGTCAGGCAGCTGATTGCGCAGCAGGTTGATGTAGTCATTGCGGTCATTGAGCTGGGTGCCGTTGATGCTCACGATGACATCCCCGGCTTCCAGCCCGGCCTTTTCCGCCGGCGTGTCGGGATAGACCAGGGCCACCAGCACGCCGCGGGCCTCGCGCAGTCCCAGGGCCTGGGCCATGCGTTGGTCCAGATTTTCCGCATGCAGGCCCAGCCAGAGCGGGGAAATCCGGCCGTGATCCACCAGGCTGTCCATGACGCGCCGGGCCTTGTTGACGGGAATGGCAAAGCCGATGCCTTCGCCCCGGGCATGCACGGCGGTATTGATGCCGATAAGGCGACCTTCCAGGTCCAGCAGGGGGCCGCCGCTGTTGCCGGGATTGATGGCGGCATCGGTCTGGATAAGGTCCGTGAGCAGGCCGCGTTCGCTGCGCAGGGAGCGCCCCAGGGCCGAGACAACGCCCGTGGTCACGGTGTGGTTGAAGCCAAAGGGATTGCCGATGGCAATGACCGTTTCGCCGGGCACCAGGTCCGCGGAATCGGCCATGCGCACGGCGGGCAGATTGTGCGGGCCTTCGATTTCCAGCACGGCAATGTCAAAATCCGGGTCGGCGCCGGTGACCCTGGCCGGGAACTGGCGGCCGTCCAGCAGGTGAACCATGACCTCGCCGCCGCCGGAAATGACGTGGGCATTGGTGAGCACATATCCCCGGGCACTGTCCACAATGACGCCGGAGCCGAGGCTTACGCGCTTCTGGCGGCGGGGCTGGCGGGGCATGCCGCCAAAGGGCATGACGCCGGGGCCGAAAAACTGTTCCAGAGGGGACAGGCGCTGCGGCCCGCCCTCGATGACGCTGGTGCTGGTAATGTTGACAACGGCGGGCGCTGCCTGCTGCACGGCACGGACCACTGGCGTGCAGCGGGGGCTGTCCGGCCGGGGCGCGGCCTGAAGGGCAGAGGCGGGCGCTGCCAGCAGGCAGGCCAGCAGCAGGGGAAGGGCGCGGCGGCGCAGGGCGGTGAACAGGGGCATGGCATCTCCTTTGGCAGAACTGTCCCCACGGGACGGAAACCCTGCATAGCCTGTTGCGGGCCTGGCGTAAAGTCTTGCCGCTCTTGCGTGCCCCGGGGCAAAAGGGTAGGAAGGGGCTATGCAACATACCATGTCTTCGGCAGGCTGCCTTGAGGAAATCATCCCGGGCCTGCGTATTGTTCCCGTGGACCCGGCGGACCTGCTGGCCGCCCAGCAGCATCTGGACAATCTTACCAAACCCCGGGGCAGTCTGGGCCGCCTGGAGGAGCTTGCCCGGCGTCTTTATGGCATGGCGGGCGGGCGAAGCCCGCTGGTGGTCAGTCCGGCCATGATGCTGACCGTGGCAGGGGACCACGGCGTGGCCGCTCAGGGCGTTTCCCCCTGCCCGCAGATCGTGACCCGGCAGATGGTGGCCAATTTTCTGCAGGGCGGTGCCGGGGTCAATGTGCTGTGCCGTGCTTCGGGCATGGAAATGCGCGTGGTGGATGCCGGCTGTGCGGGCGGTCCTTTTGCGCCGCACCCGCATCTGATTGACCTGCGCCTGGGGGACGGCACGGCCGACATGACCCAGGGGCCGGCCATGCGCCGCGAGACCGCCCTCGAGGCCCTGCGCCGCGGTGCCACGCTGGCCCGCAGGCTGGCCGAAGAGGGCTATGCCTGTCTGGGTACCGGGGAAATGGGCATTGCCAATACCACGCCGGCCTCGGCCCTGTATTGTGCCTTGCTGGGCCTGACGCCGCAGGAAGCCGTGGGACCGGGCGCCGGCGCCGGACCGGCCATGGTGGCCCACAAGGCGGAGGTGGTGGACAGGGCGCTGCGGGTCAACGGCCTTTCGCCGGCACAGGCGGAACACAATGATCCCCTGCATGCCCTGAGCGCGGTGGGCGGCTTTGAAATCGGCGTCATGGCCGGCATCATGCTGGGGGCGGCTTCCTGCCGTCTGCCGGTGCTGGTGGATGGCTTCATTTGCAGCGCGGCCTATGTGGTGGCGGTGCGCATCTGCCCGACCCTGGCCCATTACGCCATCCTGTCCCATGCCTCGGCCGAACCGGCCCACGCACCGGCCCTGGCGCGTCTGGGAACGGGGCGGCCCCTGTTGCAGCTGGACATGCGCCTGGGCGAAGGCACGGGCGGTGCCGTGGCCTACGGCCTGCTGCGCTGTGCGGCGGCCGTGTTCAATGACATGGCCACATTCCAGTCCGCCCAGGTCTCGCCGGAGGGCAGCATCCTGTGAGTGCGCCGCTGCTGCGTCTGGAACAGGTCTGGCGGACCTTTGCCGTGCGGCGCGGCCTCTGGCAGGAGGCCGGGCAGCTTACGGCCGTGGCCGGTGTGGACCTGACCCTGCATGCCGGGGAAAGTCTCGGCCTGGTGGGCGAATCCGGCTGCGGCAAGTCCACGCTGGGCCGTCTGGCCTGCGGGCTGCTGCCGCCCAGCAGGGGGCGGGTGCTTCTGGACGGGCAGGAACTGCCGCCGGCCGGTCCCCACAGCAGCGCGGCAGGGCGGGTGCAGATGGTTTTTCAGGACCCGTTTTCCTCGCTCAATCCCCGCTGGAAGATCGGCGACTCCGTGGCGGAACCCCTGCTGCGGGACCGGAGCCTTTCCCGCCGGCAGCGGCAGGAGCGGGTGGCCGACATGCTTGCCCGCGTGGGCCTGGCCGGCATGGAGCGCCGGTATCCGCATGAATTTTCCGGCGGGCAGCGGCAGCGCATCGCCGTGGCCCGTGCTCTCATAACCCGGCCCGGCGTGGTGGTCTGCGACGAGCCGGTATCGGCTCTGGACGCCTCGGTGCAGGCCCAGGTGCTCAACCTGCTGTGCGATGTGCAGGAAGACTTCGGCCCGGCCTATCTCTTCATTTCGCATGATCTGGCCGTGGTGGGCTTCATGTGTCCCCGTATCATGGTCATGTATCTGGGCCGCATGGTGGAGGAAGGCCCGCGGGAGCAGCTTTTGCAGACGCCGGCGCATCCTTATACGCAGGCCCTGCTGGCCGCCATGCCCCGCTGGGGAGAAGCCGCCGCGCCCGTGAGCAGCCTTGCGGCACAGGAACTGCCCAGTCCGCTGGCGCCGCCGCCGGGCTGCGCCTTTCATCCCCGCTGTCCGCAGGCCCTGCCGCGCTGCCGGGAAGAAGCGCCGGACTGGCACCAGCTGGCCCCGGGCTGGCGCGCCCGCTGTCACCGGCTCTGAGGGCGGGGCATCTGCGGTATCCCGCTGCCGGGGGGCATCCCGTTTTCCGCCCGTCCGCATGGCGGCGACCTTCGGGCCGTGGGCCAGGGCCGGGAGAGACCTCGCTTGCGAAGCCGTGCGGTCTGGCGCGGACAGGCTGCCGCGCACCTTGCCGCGTGTTTCGGAGCAGCCACGCCGTACCGTGATGGAACTTTGTATTGAAAATGAAATTCATTTTATGTATACAGGGGGAAACCATCAGGAGGCATCATGGCAAATCGCTTCGGCAGCACGTCGGACATGGTCATCCGGCCGGTGGAGGAACACGGCGCAACGCTCTTGCTGGCCATTGACGAGCGGGGACTGTATCTGACCAGCCGTACCTATGTGGACAGGAATGTGGCGGACCCCAACCGCTATACCGCGGCACGGGCCACGGTGCCGGCCCGGCTTGCCGCGCTGGCACTGGATGCGGCGGCGCTTGCTGCGGCACATCAGCATCTGGTGCAACGGCCCGGCGAGGGCAGCGTGCAGAAAAAGGTCAACCCGCTCAAGGCGTCCAAGCGCAGCATGAAGAAGGGCTAGGCGCCGTTCCTTTGCGGCCAGGCGCGGGGACAAAGAGGCGCGGCACAGGCAGGCACGGGGTCTGGCAGGTCTTGCCCCCGCAGGCAAAACGCCGTTGCCGGTGTCCGGTACCGGCGTCCGATACCGGAGGGCGGCAGTGTTCCCTGGTGTGTTCTCCATCGTGTCCGGGCGTTCCGCCGCGTCCGCACGTAAAAGGGCCTCCTTTCCCAGAGGAAAGGAGGCCCTGCTGTGCTTGTGCGCAAGGGCTAGCGTTCGAAATAGGTATAGCCGCGCAGGCCGTCCTCAAAGGTCTGGAGAATGGCATAGCGGTCGCTGGGAGAGATGCGCTTTTCGCGCACGGCCCGTTCGGCCGTGCTGCGCAGGTCGTCCAGGATGCGGCGCGGGTCATATTCCACGTAGCTCAGGATATCGGCCACGGAATCGCCGCGGATTTCGCGTACGTATTCGTAGCTGCCGTCTTCGGCGCAGCGAATGGATACCACGTTGGTATCGCCCATGAGGTTGTGCAGATCGCCCAGGGTTTCCTGATAGGCCCCCACCAGGAAGACGCCCAGATAATATTCCTCGCCTTCGCGCAGGGGGTGCAGGTCCAGGGTCGGCCGGAGGCCCTGCGGATCGATGAAGTGGGCAATACGGCCGTCGGAATCGCAGGTAATGTCCGAAATGATGCCCTGCCGCGAGGGAAATTCGTTGAGGCGGTGGATGGGCATGATGGGAAAGAGCTGGTCAATGGCCCAGGAGTCAGGCAGGGACTGAAAGACGCTGAAATTGCCGTAATAGATGTCGGCCAGGCTGGCGTCGATGTCCTTGAGATCGCGGGGTACGTTCTTGAGGCGGCGCTTTTCTTCGGCAATGCGCAGCATGATGGCCCAGAAAAAGCGTTCCGACAGGGTGCGCTGCCGCAGGTTCACGCGGCCGGCAGAAAAGAGCTGGCGCATTTCGTCACGGTAATAGATGGCGTCGTTATAGCATTCCTGGAGATTGCGCAGGGTGATGCTGTTGTAGACTTCCCGGAGGTTCTGCACCGATTCGGGGGTGTCTTCGGGCAGCTCGCTGGGCACCTGCACCTCTTCCACGGCGCTCACATCCAGAATATTGAACAGCAGTACCGAATAATAGGCCACAGTGGCGCGCCCCGATTCCGTGATGATGTGGGGGTGGGGCACTTCCTGCTCGTCCAGGATGCTCATGATGGCTTCCACCACGTCGGTGCTGTATTCGTCCAGGGTGTAGTTGCGCGAGGAAATGTAGTTGGTATGCGAGCCGTCGTAGTCCACGGCCAGGCCGCCGCCCAGGTCAAGGTAGCCCATGGGCGCGCCTTCCTGCACCAGGCCCACATAGAGGCGGGCCGCCTCCATGACGCCGCGGCGTATGTCGCGAATGTTGGAAAGCTGCGAACCGAGGTGATAGTGCAGCAGGCGCAGGCAGTCCAGCATGCCCTGTGCCTTGAGATTGTCCACCACGTCCACGATCTGGGCCGCCCCCAGGCCGAAGGTGGAGCGCTCGCCGCCGGAATCGGTCCAGTGGCCGCCTGCCTTGACGGACAGTTTGGCCCGCACGCCGATATTGGGCCGCACGCCCAGTGCCCGGCTGCGTTCCAGCAGCAGGTCCAGCTCGCCGGGCATTTCCATGACAAAATGCACGTTGAAGCCCAGGCGCTGGGCCTGGAGGCCCAGGTCAAAGAATTCCTCGTCCTTGTAGCCGTTGCAGATCAGGCAGGCCTGGGTATCGCGCATGAGGGAAATGGCGGCAATGAGTTCGGCCTTGGAGCCGACCTCGAGACCATGATGATAGCTGGCCCCGAACTGGGCAATCTTTTCCACCACCTGCTGTTGCTGGTTGACCTTGATGGGAAAGACGCCGCGATACTGCCCCTTGTAGCCCAGGGTCTTGATGGCCTTGCGGAAGGAGTCGTGAATATTGCTGATGCGCGCATCCAGAATATTTTCCACGCGCAGCAGCACAGGCATGTCATAGCCGCGCGCATGCAGGCCAGCGATGATTTCGGTGATGGGAATCTGCGGTCCCTTGGGACCCTGCGGGCAGATGACCACCTCGCCCTTTTCGGACACGTTGAAATAGCCTGCCCCCCAGTTGCGGATTCCGTACAGTTCCACGGAATCTTCCACACGCCATTGCTGCAATGCGCGGTTTTTTGCCAAGATTACTCCCTCCGGTAGCTAGCTGCTTGCCGCTGGTGAAAAGGGATTCGGCAAGGTTTCCGGCCTGTTCCCCCGCTTCACTCACGGTGCGCGCATTGTACGAGGAAACGGCTCAAAGTCAAATGGCGGTGCGGTGACAGCTTGACGCCGCTTCGCCCATGAGGCAGGCTGAAACGATACACGAGGAACCTATGCGTAACAGACTGCTTTGCTGGCTGCTGGGAGCAAGCCTGCTGCTGACGGCATGCTCCGGCGAGGAAAAGGCCCGGGATGGGGCGGCGGCTGCGCCCGTTCATGTGCAGGCGGTGATCCGTAAGGATATGCCCCGCCTGCTGCATGTGGTGGGTAATGTGCAGGCCTCTGCCTCGGTGGAGGTGAAGCCCCGCGTTTCCGGCGAGATTCGGCAGGTGCATTTCCGGGAAGGGCAGGACGTGAAGGAAGGCGACCTGCTGCTGACCATTGATCCGCGCCCCTTTGAAGCCGTTCTGCGGGAAAAGCGCGGCCTGCTGGCCAAGTCGCAGGCCCAGCTGGTCAAGGCCGTGCAGGACAGGGCGCGCTACAGCAAGCTGGTGGGTGGCGGCTATGTGAGCCGCGAATCCTACGAGCAGATGGCTACGGATGCCGAGGCACTGCGGGCCACGGTGCAGTCTGACCAGGCGGCCGTGGAAAGTGCCGCCCTTGACCTGGCCTATTGCTCGGTGACGGCGCCCATCAGCGGCCGTGTGGGTGCCCTGACTGTGGATAAGGGCAATATGGTGCAGAGCAATGCCGCCACCACGGTGGTGACCATCCACACCATGGAACCCATCTATGTGACCTTTTCCGTGCCTGAAGTGCACCTTGCCACCATTCTGGAGCGCCTGCGTCAGGGCACGGTGACCGTGACGGCCACTCCCACGGGCGGCAGTCCGGTGAGGGGCGAACTGACGCTGGTGGACAATGAGGTGGACAGCCGGACGGGTACCATCCGTCTGCGGGCCACCTTTGCCAATGCCGACCGCAGCCTCTGGCCCGGCCAGTTCGTCAATGTGGACATGCCGCTGGGCATGGCCGGCGGGGCGCTGGTGGTTCCCGCCCATGCCGTGCAGTCCGGCCGTGAGGGGACCTATGTCTATGTGGCCGATGCCCGGAACACGGCAGCGCTGCGCAAGGTGCGCGTGCTTTTCGAGCACGAGGGGCAGAGCGTGGTGGAGGGCGACATCGCCGAGGGCGAAAAGGTGGTGGTGGACGGCATTGTCCGGCTGGCGCCGGGGCTGCCGTTGAACATTCTGCCCTGAGGGGGCACGCTCCGGGATTTCACGGGGAAGGCGGAGGCGCCTTCCCTTTTTTTGTGCCCGAAGTCAGCTCTTGAACATGAAGCGGCGCATGGACACGTTGAGCACAATGCCCAGCAGGGTGAAATTGACCACGGTGGCGCTGCCGCCGTAGCTGATGAAGGGCAGGGGAATGCCCACCACGGGCATGAGGCCGATGACCATGCCCATATTGATGACGATCTGCCAGAAGAAGTAGAAGAACACCCCCACCACCAGCATGCTGCCGAAGCGGTCCTTGGCCTGCATGGCCGTGGAAAAGATGGACAGCAGAAAGAGGGAAAAGAGCGTCACCAGGGCCACGCAGCCCACAAAGCCCCATTCTTCGCCGAAAACGGCCACGGCAAAGTCGGAATGGCGCTCCGGCAGAAAGCGCAGCTTGCCGGCAGTGCCTTCGGTATAGCCCTTGCCCCACATCTGGCCTGAACCGATGGCAATGAGCGACTGGAGAATGTGGTAGCCGGCGCCGCGCGGATCCGAGCCGGGGTCCAGAAAGGTGAGAATGCGCTGGCGCTGGTAATCGTGCATGACCACTGTCCACATGAGGGCGGCCACGCAGGGCACCAGCAGCAGGCAGGTCTTGAGCACGTAGGCCCGCAGGCCGTGAAAGAGAATCATGCCGCCCATGATGAGCAGCACCAGGGTCCCTGTGCCCAGATCGGGCTGTTCCAGAATGAGCGCGCAGGGCACAAGGCCCACCAGCAGCACCTTGCCGAAGTCCTTCCAGCCCAGGGGCTGGCTGTGCTGGGAAAGGATACGGGCCGTCATGACCAGGACGGCCAGCTTGGTGGGTTCCGAGGGCTGAAGATTCATGAAGCCAAGGGATATCCAGCGGTTGGCACCCATGGCGGTCACCCCGATGATGGGAACCAGCAGCAGAAGCAGTACGCAGGCCAGCCAGAAGGGCCAGGCCAGATTCCGTATCTGGCGATAGTCAAAGCACATGGCCAGCAGCATGCAGACCAGACCGCACAGGCCCCAGACAAGCTGCTTCTGGTAATAGCTGGAAAATGCCAGACCGTCCTCCACCCGGATGGCGCTGGCAGAAAAGAGATTGCCGACGCCCAGAAAGAAGAGCAGCAGCATGCAGGCCAGCAGGCCCCAGTTGAGATAGCTGAGAAGGCGTTTGTCCATTCTGTTCCTTCCGGTATGGCAAGGTTCTGCCGGGGAAGCGCCCCGGCACGCTGGGCCGGTACGCGGGCCTGCCCGCACGGTCAGGCCGCAGGCTTCCGGCCCCTGCGTCAGGGCATGGGGGCCGTACCGCGGTAGCGGTCCGACGGCAGGGGCGTGGGCGGCGCCAGCGGGTCAATGATCCGGCCGCGGGGCGGATTGCGCCGTTCTGTATTCTGCCTGGCCGGCGGCGGACCTGCCTGCCGCCGTCCGGTATAGGCGGGGGCGCTGCCCGGAGCGGGCGTCGCGGGCGCCGCGGGGGTCAGGCCGGGCAGGGGGGCAGGCGGGGGGCTTTCCCGGCGTTCCGCGGCGGTCTGTCGCCGGGCACTGCCCGGAGCGCCTTCATCGGGGCCGAAAAGATGATCATAGACCTTTCTGGCCACGGGACCGGCCACGCTGGAACCGCCGCCGCCGTGCTCCACCATGACGATGACCACGTAGGTCTTGCCGTTCTTGGTGCCCCAGGTGGCAATCCAGGCATGGTCGCGCTGGGCATACTCCATTTCGGCGCTGCGCAGGCGGCGGTCGCCGGCGGTGCGCAGCTTGACCACCTGCGCCGTGCCGGTCTTGCCGCCCATGTCGGCATCCTTGCGGCTGACCACGCGGGCCGTGCCTATGCTGGCCGTGCGGCGCATGGCATTGACCACAAAGCGCAGGGTTTCTTCCTTGCCGGGCAGGCGGTTGCGCACTTCGCGCGGGGCCTCGTTGAGCAGTTGCGGCTTGAGCAGGTCGCCGCCGTTGAGCAGGGCGGAAACGTAGACGGCCATCTGCACAGGGGTGACCAGGGTGTAGCCCTGACCGATGGAGACATTATAGGTTTCGCCGCGCACCCACGGCGCCTTGAAGCGCTGCCGCTTCCAGGCACGGGAGGGGACAAGACCCGATTTTTCGTGCGGCAGGTCTATGCCCGTGGGCGCGCCGAAGCCGCTGGCCTTGGCAAAGGCCTCCAGCTTGTCGATGCCCAGCCGCTCGGCCATGATGTAGAAATAGACGTCGCAGGAATTGACCAGGGCATTTTCCATGTTCATGGCGCCATGGCCGCCCCGCTTCCAGCAGCGGAAAATCTGATTGCCCAGTTTGACCTGACCAGGACAGAAGACCGTTTCCCGGCTGTCTATGCCATGTTCCAGAAAAAAGGCGGCCATCATGAGCTTCCACACGGAGCCGGGGGGATAGACGCTCTGGATGACCCGGTTTTGCAGCGGGAAGCGCTTGCTGGTGCGCAGGGCATCCCAGTCGCGCTGGGAGATGCCGGCGGCAAAGAGATTGTTGTCATAGGCCGGCGAGGTGACCAGGGCGCGCAGTTTGCCCGTATCCGGCTCCATGACCACAACGCAGCCGGCTTCGCCGGCCAGGGCGTTCCAGGCGGCCCGTTGCAGGTCCACATCCAGGGAAAGGCTGATTTCCTCGCCGCTGCGCGGTTCTTCGCGCAGGGTCTTGCCCAGCATGCGGCCGTGGGCATCCACTTCCACCCCGTAAAGGCCCTTGCGGCCGCGCAGGCGTGATTCCAGGCGCAGTTCCAGTCCCTGCTTGCCCACCAGGTCGCCCATGGCCAGGCTGGGGTCCTTTTCCATTTCCCGTTCGTTGGCTTCGGCCACATAGCCGAGCACATGGGCAAACAGGTCCTTTTCCGGGTAGCTGCGCCGGCTGCGCACGGAAATTTCCAGGCCGGGCCAGTCGATGAGTTCGGCCTCGATGCGGGCCACGGTTTCAAAGTCCATGTCCGTGACCATGATGAGCGGCTCGAAGGATTTCACCTTCTGGCGGTCTGTCTGGTATTTTTCCTGGATCTGCTCCAGGGGAACGCCGGTCCACTGGCTGATCTGGGCCAGGGCGGCCGGGATGTCGTGGCAGTCTTCGCGCACCAGGGCCAGACCGCAGGTGGTGCGGTTGTCGGCCAGTACCTTGCCCGAGTCGTCCATGATGCGGCCGCGCGGGGCAAAAATCCACTCCTCGCGCAGGCGGTTGGCCTGTGCCTGGCGGGAAAAGTCCTCGCCCCGGTACATTTGCAGGTACCAGAAGCGGGAAACGAAAACCAGAAAGAAGATGCCCACCAGCACCTGCAGCAGCAGGGCGCCGCTGCGTGGCGGGGTATAGCCCTCGTTTTCCACCTGCTGGGTGCCCGTCCATACACTGCGGCGGGGCTTGCGCTGGGGCGGCGGCGCAGGGGGGGCCGGCGGCTGCGGCCGGGAGGAGGCTCTGGGAAGGAATCTATTTTTCACGGGCAGTCATCCAGCGGCGCAGGGGGGCCAGCAGCCACCAGGCCACGGGCACGTAAAGCGCCTGCACGAGGCTGAGATCGGCCGCTGTGCGGACATTGAAGGCCGGATTGGCCTGCAAGGGGGCCAGCAGCCAGGACAGGCCGAAGGAGGCCATGCCCAGACAGAGGGAGAACAGCAGCATGAAAAAGAAGGTATTGACCGCAAACAGCCAGCGGCAGACCTTGTACAGCATGATGAGTACAGTGTACCAGATGAGACTGCCCCCGAACAGCCCCGTGCCCATGCCTTCCTGAAGCAGGATGAAGAGGGGCAGCAGCCAGAGGGCATTGCGGTAGTCCCTGTCTTCCAGCAGCAGGCAGACGCCCACGGACAGCGCGTCCAGGCCGGGGACGGCGGCCTGCAGGGCAATGCTCAGCACCACAAAGACAGCCCACCAGAGCAGATTGCGCAGGGCGCTCATGACCGTGTTTGCCGGTTCCCGGGCAGCAGCGGCCCCACAAAGGGGGGGCGCGGTCCGCCGGGCATGTTGGGGCGGGTGATGCCCGTGGGTTCCAGAAGCAGCACTTCCTCGATGGTGCGCAGGTCCACCAGGGGCTGGGCCTTGATGGTCAGGAACTGATTGTAGTTGGACGGTTCGGCACTGATGACGCGGGCCACGGGAATGCCCTTGGGATATTTTCCGTCCAGCCCGGAGGTGACCAGAACTTCGCCGGGATTGACCGGCGTGCCCAGCTGGGCAAAGCGCACCTCAAGGTCCTGGTGGCTGCCCTGACCGGAAAGAATGCCCGAAACGCGCCCTTCCTGGGAAATGACGGCAATGCGGCTGCCGGGATCGGTGAGCAGCAGCACCGTGGCAGAGTGGGGACTGGCGCGCAGCACGCGTCCCACCAGCCCAAGCTGGGTCACCACGGGCGTGTCGGGGCGGCTGCCGGTGGTATAGCCCCGGTTGATGGTGATGCTGTCCAGAATGCCGTTGGGGCCGAGCCGTCCGGCCAGCACCCGGGCGCCCACGGCCTTCCAGGCGTCATTGGAGGGCAGCTCCATGAGCCGGCGCAGGCGCTGCAATTCGGCCAGCTCTTCGCCCGTGGCCAGCAGGCGCGCCTGCATGTCCTGGATTTCGGCCTTGAGGCGTTGGTTTTCCTCACGCACGCCCACCAGATCAAAATAATGTTCCCAGGTGCCGCGCACGGTATCCTTCACGCTGTTGACCAGGGAAAGCGCCCCGCCGGTCACTTCCAGACCCAGGGTGGTGGCCACGTCGTCCAGAACGCGCGTGCGCTTGTTCCAGGAGAGCATGCCCAGAAAGAGGATGAGCAGAAGGCCCGCGATGAGAAATATGCGCCGAAAGGTCACAAGAGGAATCCGGGAAAAAGGGTCCTGGGGATTGCCCTGCCGCGGAACGGGTGCGCCGTGCCGTCCTGACGCCGCTCTGGTGTAGCGATGCCCTCCGGCGATGCCTCATGGCAGCGCGCGGAGGGCCTGTAGACGGCAGGAAGACGACCGTGCCCCAAGGGCTTAGTCGATGCAGACTTCCTTGAGCACGTTGAGATTGTCCAGCGCCTTGCCCGTACCGACCACCACGGTGGACAGCGGATCGTCAACCACGGTGATGGGCAGGGAGGTTTCCTCGCGCAGCAGCTGGTCAAGGCCCTTGAGCAGGGCGCCGCCGCCGGTGAGCACAATGCCGCGGTCCACAATATCGGCAGCCAGTTCCGGCGGGGTCTGTTCCAGGGCGATGCGCACGGCCTGCACAATGCTGTCCACCTGTTCGGAAATGGCCTTGCGCACTTCCTCGGAGGTGATGATGATATTCTGCGGAATGCCGGTCACAAGGTCGCGTCCCTTCACTTCCAGCTGCTGTTCCGGGTCCAGCGGATAGGCGGAGGCGATCTTGATCTTGATTTCTTCGGCCGAGGATTCGCCGATG
Organism: uncultured Desulfovibrio sp.; assembly: GCF_944324505.1. NCBI lineage: Bacteria > Pseudomonadati > Thermodesulfobacteriota > Desulfovibrionia > Desulfovibrionales > Desulfovibrionaceae > Desulfovibrio > uncultured Desulfovibrio sp. The sequence continues at coordinate 58,242 of NZ_CALUWO010000002.1, read as the reverse complement.
AGCATATTGTACTTGCGCTTCACGTGGGTCATGATGGCTTCATCCATCTTGTCGCCGCCCACGCGCACGGAGCGGGAATAGACAATGCCCGCCAGGGAAATGACCGCCACTTCCGTGGTGCCGCCGCCAATGTCCACCACCATGTTGGAGGTCGGCTCCTGGATGGGCAGGTCCGCGCCGATGGCCGCCGCCATGGGTTCCTCGATGAGGTAGACCTCGCGGGCGCCGGCGGACTGGGCCGACTCCTTGACGGCGCGTTTTTCCACCTGGGTGATGCCCGTGGGAACGCAGATCATGATGCGGGGGCGCACCAGCCGCCGGGAATTGTGCACCTTGGCAATGAAGTGGCGCAGCATGGCCTCGGTCACTTCAAAGTCGGCAATGACCCCGTCCTTCATGGGGCGGATGGCCTGGATGTTGCCGGGGGTCCTGCCCAGCATGCGCTTGGCGTCCTGCCCCACGGCCAGCACCACCTTGTTGCCGCGGGAGTCGTTCTTCACGGCAACCACGGAAGGTTCGCGCAGGACAATGCCCTGCCCCTTCACGTAGACACAGGTATTGGCCGTGCCGAGGTCGATGGCCAGATCATTGGAAAACAATCCCAGAACAAGATCCAGAATTTTGGACATGGATGCAGCTTGCCTCTCTCTGCGGGTCTGCGTATGGTCGGAACGGTCCGTGCCGTCACCACCCTTACATTCCTTGCGTATGGATAGTCTGAAACGCCCTGCAAAGGACAATGCCTCATGGCCGCGGGCGGCAGGTCATGCCGTCAGCGCAGGCGGATGCCTCCGGAGAGATTTCCGGGAATCGGCAACAGGCGAAAGATAACAAATGGAATGAGAAGCCGCCGGTCTCTAGCAAGGGTTCAGCCCGTTTTTGTTCGGCCAAAACGGGCGGCAAGTCAAGGTTTTGTGAACGCGGTACAAAAATTTTCCCTTTGCCGCCGCACGGGGGAAACGGGGAAAAAGGCAGGTCTTATGCTGCTCTGGCACACTTTGGCCACATGGTTCCGGCGGCGCTACGGAAAGCGGGTGCAAAAAATTCCACTGGATGCCCGTGCCGGCTGCCCCAACCGGGACGGGACCCTGTCGCGTCAGGGCTGCGCCTTCTGCAATGCCCAGGGGTCCGGCTCCGGCCTGGGGCAGCAGGGCCTTGATCTGGAGGCCCAGTGGGCGCGCTGGCATGCCAAATACGCCAGGACCGACAGCGATCGCCTGTTCATGGCGTATTTGCAGTCCTTTTCCAATACCTACGGCCCGCTGGAGCGCTTTCTGCATCTGCTGCGCCGGGTGGAGGCCCTGCCGCACTGCATGGGGCTTTCCGTGGGGACCCGGCCGGACTGCGTGGATGCGCCCAGGCTGGATGCCCTGGCTGCCTGCCCCCTGCCGGAAGTGTGGCTGGAGCTGGGCCTGCAAAGTGCCTCCGATGCCACGCTGGCCCGCATCAATCGCGGGCATACGGCGGCCTGTGCCGAAGCTGCCGTGCGGGCGGCCGCCGCGCGGGGCATACTGGTCTGCGGGCATCTCATGTTCGGCCTGCCCGGCGAGGATCATGACGATTTTCTGCGCAGTCTGGACTGGGCGCTTTCCCTGCCCCTGGCCGGGCTGAAGCTGCACAATGTCTATGTGCCGCGGGGAACGGCGCTGGCCCGCCTGTATGCGGCAGGGGACTATTTTCCGCTGGCCCGTGACGAATACGTGGACCTGCTCTGTCAGATGCTGCCGCGCATTCCCTCCCGCGTGGTGCTGCACCGCATCCAGGGCGATCCCGCCCCCGGCGAGCTGGTGGCCCCGGCCTGGGCAGCCGAAAAGCGGGGCATCATGACGGATGTGCGCCGTGCGCTGGCCGCCCGGCATCTCTGGCAGGGCTGCCGGGCCGATGTCACGGAGGCCCGGCCGGAGTGGTACGGGGGATAGTCCGTCCCGCTGCCGGGGCCTGGTCGCGTTCCGGACAGAAAAAAGGGGCAGAGGCCCGCGCCTCCGCCCCGATGGAAGGTTCCGGGCAGGGGATCAGTGGGCTGCGTCCTCGCCGTTGAGCACGTCGAAGAATTCCGCGATCATGTCCTGCACCAGGGAAACATAGCGGTCAAGATCACGGTCAAGGGATTCGGGCGTCACAAAGGCTTCCACGGCAAAGCGCACCTCGAATTCGCTGTCGTCATCGTCAAAGACAATGGCCTTGCCCACCTTGAAGGACTGGGACAGGGCGGCGGCAATGCCGTAGACAGCCTCCTGTTCGGCCGGGCCGAAACCGGTGAAGCTGGCGCCAAGGGAAATGTAGTCGGGGTCTTCCGCATCCAGAAGGATGTTCATGTCCACGTCGTCGCTGGTAAAGGCAATGTCGCCGTCTTCGTCCAGTTCGGGGGCAAAACCGTGTTGGGTCATGATGTGCATGATCTGTTCGGCCTTCATGAAAAGACTCCTTGGAAGGGGTGAGCCGCCGTTGGCAGGCGGCACGGATATGGGGCAATGGTACATGCCCGCACGAGAACAGGCAAGAGTGCCCTTGCGTGTTGCGGTCCAGTCTGGCATACTCCCTGCAAACGCTTCCGGTCCGGAGCGTTTTTCCTTTTCCGTGCCGGGTGCGTTATCTTCCGCGGAAGTCTGCCCCCGGCGAGCGCGGGGCAACACGGGCTACAGGAGCGCGTATGCAGGCGGAACTGCTGCTTTTTGATATCGGCAATACCTCCATCAAGATAGGTCTGGCCGGACCGGAGCAGGTGGAAACCACCTATTCGCTGCGCACCGATGCCGAACAGTCGTCGGACAGCCTGGGGCTTAACCTGCTCATGCTCTGCCAGCATGCGGGGCTGGATGTGACCCGGGTGCGCGCCTGCATGGTGTCTTCCGTGGTGCCGGACTTCAATCCCGTGCTGCGCGAGGCGCTGGCCCGCTATGTGCAGCGCCCGGTCTTCTTTGTGCCTGCCGACGTGCCTGTGCCCCTGGAAAACCGCTATGCCCGCCCCGAGCAGGTGGGGGCGGACAGGCTGGTGGGCGCCTACGCGGCCCGCCGTCTGTATCCCGGCCCGGAATCGCTCATGGTGGTGGATTTTGGCACGGCGGTGACCTTTGACTGCGTGGCCGGCAATGCCTACGAGGGCGGCCTCATCTTTCCCGGTCCCCAGACGGCCCTGGCGGCCCTGGCCCGGCATGCGGCGCAGCTCACACGGGTCAATCTGGACGTGCAGGCCCTTCAGCCGCAGCTGGGGCGCGATACGGTCACCAGCATCCAGCACGGCCTTGTCTTCGGCTTTGTGGGCATGGTGGAAGGGCTGGTAAGCCGCCTGAGAACGCAGCTTCCGGGGCAGACGCGAGTGCTGGCCACGGGCGGCTTTGCCCAGGCCATTGCCCGGCTCAGTCCGGTTTTTGACGACGTGCTGCCTTCCCTTCTGCTGGACGGGCTGCGCCGCCTGCACTACGAACAGTTTTCCGGTTAGGGCACCGATTGCCCGAGGGCGTGCCGCGCCTGCCGCGCAGCCCGGAGGGTCTTGCCGAACGCGGCGCGTGGGCGCGCGACGGCCTTTTGCGACACCCCTGCTTTCGCTGGTGAAAGCGCAACACAAGGAGCAGCTATGAGCAGCATTGCCTCTGTCTATGGTCGCGAGATTCTCGATTCGCGCGGCAATCCCACGGTGGAAGTGGAAGTTACCCTTGAATCCGGCCACAGTGCCCGCGCGGCCGTGCCCTCCGGGGCTTCCACCGGCAGCCGCGAAGCGCTGGAAATGCGCGATGGCGACAAGAGCCGCTTTGGCGGCAAGGGCGTCATGAAGGCCGTGGAAAATGTCAATGGCGAAATTGCCGATGCCCTGCTGGGCCTGGATGTGCTGCATCAGGTGCAGGTGGACAATACCCTCATTGACCTGGACGGCACGGACAACAAGTCCCGCCTGGGCGCCAATGCCATGCTGGGCGTATCCATGGCCTGCGCGCGCGTGGCCAGCCAGTTCCTGGGACTGCCCCTCTACAATTATCTGGGCGGTGTCAATGCCAAGGTGCTGCCCGCGCCCATGATGAACGTCATCAACGGCGGCGCCCATGCCTCCAACAATCTGGACATCCAGGAATTCATGCTCATGCCCCTGCGTGCCCAGAGCTTCCGCGATGCCCTGCGCATGGGGGCGGAAATCTTCCATGTGCTCAAGAAGATTCTGGAAAAGGACGGCTATTCCACCGGCGTGGGCGACGAGGGCGGCTTTGCCCCCAATTTCAAGAATCATGACGAGGCGTTCTCCTATCTCATCAAGGCCATTGAGGAAGCCGGCTACAATCCGGGCAGCGAAGTGGCCCTGGCCATTGATGCCGCTGCCTCCGAATTCTACCAGGATGGCAAATATGTGCTGAAGGGCGAAAACCTCAGCCTCAACAATGCCGAAATGGCCCAGTGGCTGGAAGAATTCACCAAGAAGTATCCGCTCATCTCCATTGAAGACGGCATGGCCGAAGGCGACTGGGACGGCTGGGGCATGCTCACTGCCAGCCTGGGCGACCGCATCCAGCTGGTGGGCGACGATGTCTTTGTGACCAATCCTTCCATTCTGGCCGAGGGCATTGCCGAAGGCGTGGCCAATTCCATCCTCATCAAGCTGAACCAGATCGGCACGGTCACCGAAACGCTGGATACCATCGAAATGGCCAAGGAAGCCGCGTATACCACGGTCATTTCCCACCGCTCCGGCGAAACCGAGGACAGCTTCATTGCCGATCTGGCCGTGGGCGTCAATGCCGGCCAGATCAAGACCGGCTCCCTGTGCCGTTCCGAGCGCATGGCCAAGTACAATCAGCTGCTGCGCATCGAGGAGGAACTGGGCGACGGCGCCGAGTTCTTCGGCCCCATGCTGGCCGAATACTACGCGCTGGACGAACGCGACTAGGCAGAACATTCCCGGGGCACGGCCCCGTTGCGGGCGCCCTTCGGGGCGCCCTGTTTTTTCCGTGTCTGCGGCGGCGAGGCGGGCCTTTGCCCGGCCGCGGCCGGACCGTAGACTCTTTCACCGGTTTTTCATGCAAGGGAGGGCGGATGCTGCTTATTGACGGAAAGAAGGTGGCGCAGGAAGTGCGCGCAGGCTTGCGCGAAACCATTATGGCGGCCACGGCGCAGGGCTTGCGTGCGCCGGGACTGGCGGTCATTCTGGTGGGTGAGGATCCCGCATCCCAGGTCTATGTGCGCAACAAGGAGCGGGCCTGTGCCGAGGCGGGCATCCTGTCCCTGCCCTATCATCTGCCCGCCAGCACCCGGCAGGAAGACCTGCTGCGCCTCATTGCCGAACTCAATGCCCGCCCGGATGTGGACGGCATCCTGTTGCAGCTGCCCCTGCCCGCCGGTCTCAACGCCACCCAGTGTCTGCTGGCCATTGATCCGGCCAAGGACGTGGACGGCTTTCATCCCGAAAACGTGGGCCGCCTCTCGCTGGGGCTGCCCGGGCTGGTCTCCTGCACGCCGGCCGGGGTCATCGAGCTGCTGCGGCATTACAATCTGCCGACCCAGGGCCGGCGCGCCGTGGTGGTGGGCCGTTCGGACATCGTGGGCAAGCCGCTGTCCATGCTGCTGACCCGGCCGGGACTGTTTGGCGATGCCACGGTGACGGTCTGCCATTCGCGCACGCCGGATCTGGCCGCCTGCTGCCGTGAGGCGGATTTCGTCTTTCTGGCCGTGGGGCGCCCCCGGCTGCTCAAGGCCCACATGGTGCGCGAAGGTGCCGTGGTCATTGACGTGGGCATCAACCGCACGGCCGAGGGCTTGTGCGGGGATGCGGACTTTGCCGATCTCAAGGACAAGGTGGCGGCCATGACGCCCGTGCCCGGCGGGGTCGGGCCCATGACCATCGCCATGCTGCTCAGCAATACCGTGCAGTCCTGGGAGGGGCGCCGCTAGCGCCCGTCGTCACGGCAGCACTGCCTGCGGAGAGAGAAAGGAAGCCCTGCCGCCAGCGCAGGGAGGACGTTTCTTCGCTGGCGCACGTTTTTTCATGAGGATATGCCGCGGGAAGAACGGCTTTCCGAAGGCATGTGAACAGGTCCCGGACGGGCTGTATCAGCCCTGTGTGCCGCCGTCTGCCCCTTCGGGTGGACGGCGGCTTGTCATGAGGAGGCAACCATGGGGAAAAAGGTCGCGGTGCTGCTGCTGGCCGGACTGCTGGGGCTGGCCGTCACGTCTCCGGCCGGGGAACTGTCCGTGCTGCCGCCGCCGGCATGGCAGCTGCCGCAGGAAGGCTGCGGCGATGTGCTGCAACAGGCCGGCCTGGTGCTGCCCGGTTTGGAATTTCTTGTCTGCCGCCGGGAAGGGCAGCCGGCGCGGGAGGTGGCGCGCTACCGGGTACGGGGGGATCAGGCCGCTGCCGTGGAGGCGCTCCTGCGGGAAAAAACCGGCATGGCCGCGCTGGAGCGTGTGCTGGGCATGTGGACACTGCCTGCGGGCGGCGAGGGACGCCTTCCGGCCGGCGCTGGTCGGACAGGGCGGGTATTCATGGGCGAGGTGCCCCTGACGGCGGCCCTGGCGGCGGAACGCAGCCAGTGGGCGCAGATTGCCTGGTTTGCCGTGCGGGTGGAGCTGGACCACTGAACGGATATGGCTGCCGCCGGACGGCACGGCCCGCATGGACAGACGAAAACGGGGGGAAGACGGCCTGTGTGGCGGTCTTCCCCCCGTTGCTATCCTTTGCCCTGGGGCAGAAGGCGTCAGCCTAACGGACAGCTTTGATCATGTCCTCGGCGGACGGAGAGGACAGCACCTTGCCGTCAGCAACCACGGCGGGCAGGGCGGTGATGCCGTAATAGCGGCATATCTGCACGGCCTGATAGGTATTCACGCTGCCGGCATCATAGCAGTAGCTGGTAATGTCCATCTCGCGGCTGGCGGGCACGGCGGGCTTGAGACGCGAGAGATAGGCATAGTGAATGGGAAAGTCCGTGGACTTCACCGTGGCGTCATATTCGTTGGTAAAGGGAATGGCCTTGCCGCGGGCCTTTTTCTGGCCGGCCTTTACCGCATTCCAGCGGGACAGGGCATAGTCCAGATAGGCCATGGCCTGGCCCTTGCGTTCGTAGGATATCCAGATGGCCATGCCCATGAGGTCGGTGCCGTAGTTTTCCTTGTTCAGGCCGTAGACCACGATCTTGCACTGGGACGGATCCAGCGAGCGGGAGGCTGTCATGACCTGTTTCCAGAGCGTTTCGCTGCGGGGATTGCTGAAGTCCAGCAGCACCAGCAGTTCATGCGGGGCCTGCCGGTTGCCGAAGACCACAGGATAGATTTCTTCCCGCCAGTGGGCACGGTAGGCGGCCTCTTCCTCGATGCGGGAGGCAGATCCGCCCATCTGGGGCAGCATGCGCTTTCCGTCGGTGCTCAGTTCCCGGGTATTGGGCAGGGTCTTCTGCATCCACGGGTTGAAGGCATTGGCCGTGCCGCCGCCTGCCGCCACGGCGGGCGTATCTTCATGGGACAGGGCCGCCGTGAGACCTGACGACGAGGAACCGGACGAGCCGTCCGTGAAGGAACAGGCGCTGATCAGGCAGGCCAGGGCCAGCAGACCGGCCAGAAGCAGTTTTCCGCAATGCTGATACATGTGATATTTCCCCTCCTGTGGAGCGTTGTTTCTGTACTGAAGGGAGGCCCTGGAAAAAAGGGCAGGAAAAACGGCCGGCATCAGGCCGGCGCATCCAGTCCGGCCACGGCCTGATCCAGATGCCGCAGCCAGATATCCGCAAAGCCCGCGTATTCCGCCATGCCGTGCAGCACCGGACAGCAGTGGTGACCGGCCGCTTCCAGCCGCGAGCGCCACGAGCTTTCCCGCTGGCCGGCCATGTCTTCCAGGGCATGGCGGCCGATGACCGAGAGCAGGGGCATGAGCCAGACGCGCGATGAGGTGAGCCGGGGCAGAAGGTGCCCCAGTTCGCGGGAGCCGCACATGGCGCCCACGTGGATGCGGGGGTCCAGGGCGTAGACGGCGCGGGCCAGGTCTTCATAGCGGGACACGGCCGCATGCTGGGCGCCATGCCCCATGAGCAGCACATCCTCGTGGGGAAGGCGTTCCGCCGGCACATGGGCGCACACGGCACGGGCCGCGGCCAGCACATCGTCGTCGCTGTTCAGCAGGGGCGTTCCCAGGCGCAGCACCATGCCCGTGGCCTGTGCCACATCGTCCACCACACCGCGTACCTCGGCATGTTCACCGCCGGGAATGGTTTGCAGGGGCTGCACGGCCACATGGGTGAAACGTTCGAATTGCAGGCGAAGCAGCGCCTTGGCCACGGAATCGCTCTTTTGCCTGGCCTGTGCCAGCCGCTCGCGCAGCAGCAGGGAGGTATAGGCCCAGCGCACGGGCACGCCCGGGTGGGCCAGGCGTACCCGCACGTCAAAGCCCCGCAGGGCTTCCTGGGCGCGCAGGCCGCTGGCTCCGAAGGCCACAAGCAGGATAGCACGTTTCATGCAATGGCTCTATACCACTTGTCCGCCAGAGGCAAGGCGGCGGCGCCTTTTGCCAGGGGCACAGGCCGGCTGTTGACCCGTGGCAGGGCCGGAGGTAGCATGCCGGTCAGGAGGTACATATGCGGAAAGCCCTGGTTCTGGGGGGATGCACGGGTCTGCTGGGTCAGGCTCTGGTGCGGGTTCTTGCGCATCGCGGCTGGCAGGTGGAGACCCTGGGCCGCAGTGATGGCAATTTGCTGGATATGGACTTTCTGCAGCGCTTCCTGGAGCGCAGCGAGGCGGATGTGGTATTCAACGCTGTGGCCTGGACCCGGGCCGATGAGGCCGAGGATCACCCGGAGGAAGCCCTGCTGCTCAACCGGACCCTGCCGGATGCGCTGGCCCGGGTGCTGCGCAATCTGGGCAGCGGTCTGCTGGTGCATTTCAGCTCTGACCGCGTCTTTGCGGGGCACGGCCTGACGCCCCTGGACGAGTCGGAAACGCCGGCCCCGCTTTCCGTCTATGGCAAGACCAAGCTGGAGGGCGAGCGGGCCGTGCTGGGCGATCTGCCGGAGCGCTCGCTGGTCATCAGAACGGCCTGGCTGTTCGGACCGGGGCGCAGCAATTTTGTGCAGCGTGTGCTCGATGCCTGCCACCGGCGGGATGTGATCAGCGTGGTGCATGATCAGACGGGGTCGCCCAGCTATACCATGGATGTGGCCCTCTGGAGCACCCTGCTGGCAGAGGGCAGCCAGACGGGGCTGTGGCACGTGGCCAACAGCGGGTGCGCCACCTGGTGCGAGCTGGCCAGCGAGGCCGTGAGCCTTACGGGCAATCAGTGCCGGGTGGAACCCATTCCCGCCTCGCACTGGCCGCACAGGGCCGAACGGCCCGAATTTTCCGTGCTGGACTGCGGCAAGCTGGCGGCCTTTCTGGGCGAGCTGCCCCGTCCGTGGCCCCAGGCCCTGCGCGAATACCTGTATGCGGAAGGCTGCGCCTGAGGCAGCGCCGTGCTCCCGTCCCGCCCGCGGGAGGAACGGGGGACTGGCCGTACTTTCCCGCAAATGGCGTCTTGCGGCAGACAGGGTTTGCTCGTATAGTGCCCACAACATGTGAAGACGCGTGTTTTGCGCAACACCATAGGGGGAAGACGCATGATTGCCATTATTCTGGCCGCCGGTCGCGGAGCCGGCCTCAAGGAGCTGACGCAGGACAGGCCGCCGAGCCTCATTGAACTGGGAGGAAAAACGCTGCTGCGCTGGCAGTGTGAAGCCCTGCTGGCCGCGCGTGCCCGGAGAATCTGCGTGGTACGCGGCTACCGTTCCCAGCAGCTGACTCCCGAGGCAGCGGGACTGCCCGCCAATACGTTCGAGACCGTGGAAAATCCGGCCTGGATGCATGGCAGCATGCTGTCCGGCCTGCGCTGCGTGGCGTCCTGGATCGACAAGGCCCTGGCCGAGGACGAGGACGGCATCATCGTCAGCCATGGCGAGACCCTCTATCCCGCGGATCATGTGCTGGCGCTGGCCAATGCCGTGGAACCGGTGGCCATCACCTATGATACCCGCTGGCAGACCCTGTGGATGCAGCGCTACGGCGACCCCATCATGAATGCCGAAACCTTTGTGCATGAGGATGGCCGCCTGCTGGAAGTGGGCTTCCGCCCGGAAGACCCGGACGACATCCAGGGGCAGTACATGGGCCTGATCCGTTTTTCGCCCCGGGGCTGGGAACTGGCCAAGAAGGCCATCAACCGTCTGGGTGATGCCTGTGACCATACGGACATGACCACCTTCCTTCAGGGCCTGGTGGAAGATGACGTGCTGGTGCAGGCGGTGCCGGTGGTGGGGCACTGGGTGGAAGTGACCAGCCGCAATGACTATTACGTGTACAAGCAGGCGCTGGAGCACAAGGGCTGGTCGCATGACTGGCGTGTGACCTCGCCCACGCTGTAGCGGACACGCCACAAAAACGAGACGGGGAGGAGCCTGCGGGCTTCTCCCTTTTTTTATGGCGTGCAGCGGGCGTCAGCAGGGCCGGCAGCTTACCAGCAGGGCAGCGCCGCCCAGCAGCGTTCGCCGGGCCGCGGCATGCAGGCCGGCCGCGTAGAGGCAGCCCTCAAGACCGCCGCGTTCCAGCCACTGGCGGCCGGGGGCCGAGCCTGCCCCCAGGGGCCACAGGCCGGGCAGCAGGCGGCAGCACAGGGCCGCGGGCAGGCCGAGATTGCGTTCCGCCGGCAGGAAGTCTGCCAGCCAGAGCTGGCGGCAGGCCAGAAAGGCCGCCCGGGCCAGCGCGCCGGCCACCGGCAGGGGGACAGTGCTGAGCACATAGGCCAGACGCAGGGGGGGCAGGCTGTGCGCCGGGGCATCGAGCCAGGCGGGCAGGGCTGCCCGTAGTTCCTCCGGCCGGCAGATGAGGTCCGCCCGGGCCGGGGGCCAGGGAACGCGGCGGGCCAGCAGGGGCCGCAGCAGCGGCGCGCGGCAGGGCAGGCTGCTGTCAGGGGTGTCGGAGGATGGCAGCGTCGCCAGCAGGGTCGCCAGGGGAGGGGGCAGCAGGTCCCGTACACAGGCCGCGCTCATGGCCGCTCCAGCCGTTGCAGCAGCAGGGCGCGCACCGGGGCGTAGGGGCCATGGTCGGGCAGACCGGCCAGCAGGCGATGCACATGGGGCGAGCGGCGGAAGCATTCCCGGCTGGAGGCAAAGTGCATGTCGTCCAGCCAGGTTCCCAGCAGCACGCGGAAGTCGTTGACGCTTTGCAGGTCGGCATAGGCAGCCACCCGGCCGTGGCGGGCGGCATCCAGCACGGTTTGGCTCACGCGCCGGGGATCGTCGGGCAGGTTGAGGACCACGGTGGGGCTGTAGGGCCGGGGACCGGCGAGGTGCTCGTCCATGACGCGCAGGATGTCCAGCTTGTCCGCATCCCGGACCATGCAGGCCACCAGCGCCATGGAGGCGGGCAGGTGCGGCGGCAGGGCAAAGCGGTTGTGCAGGCCTACGCCGGCCAGCACCAGGGGGCGCAGGGCCGGATTTTCTCCGTCCAGGCAGTCCAGGCGCTTGAGCAGGCGTACCCCGAGCGTGCCGTGATTGCAGGAATCCCGGTCCCGGAAGGTGCCGTAGCGGCAGTATTGCGCAAAGCGGGCAATGTCATGATACAGGGCCGCCAGCAGGCAAGCCCGGGCCACCAGCGCCCGGGGACGTTCCTGCTGCACCATGTGCCGGGCATGGCGCAGCACCTGCCGGCTGTGCTCCCGCTTGAGCGTCAGCGGCAGGGGATCGCCGGCAAAGTTCCGGATCATGTCCGCCGCATAGCAGGAAAACCATATTTCGTGCTGCCGGATGTCTGTTGCAGAAGAAAAACAGGCGTTCATGGCCTTGCTTGTAGCGCTGCCGGCGCGGGGATGCAAGGCGGGGCGGCGCTGCCGACTTGAGGCCCGCGGCAAGCGGTGCTATGCTGATGCCTTTCCGCAGCCAGAGAACGGGCAGCGGGCTTTGCCGCTGCCGCATGCCACGAGGGCTTTTGCATGTCCGATTTTGTCCATCTGCATTGTCACACAGAATACAGTCTGCTGGACGGCGCCATCCGCCTCAGGGACCTGTGCAGTCGCGCCAAGGATTACGGCATGCCTGCCTGCGCCATCACGGATCACGGCAATATGTTCGGCGCGGCCTATTTTGCCAAGCAGTGCGCCGAGGTGGGCATCAAACCCATTTTCGGCTGCGAGGTCTATGTCTGCCATGACCACCTGGACAAAACGTCCGAGCTGGCCCGCAAGCGCAATCATCTCATTCTACTGGCCCGCAACGAAACGGGCTATCACAATCTCGTCAAGCTGGTGACGCGGGGCTATCTGGAGGGCTTTCACTACAAGCCGCGCGTGGACAAGACTCAGTTGCGCCAGTACGCCGAGGGCCTGGTCTGCCTGTCGGCCTGTATTGCCGGCGAGGTGCCGCGGGCCATTCAGGCCGGCGACATGGACAGGGCGCTGGAACTGGCCCGGGAATATGTGTCCATCTATCCCGACAATTTCTATCTGGAACTCCAGTCCAACGGCCTGAAGGAACAGCAGGTGGTCAATGACGGCCTCATGGAGATTGCCGAAAGGCTGCATCTGCCGCTGGTGGCCACCAATGACTGCCACTACCTCGATGCCCAGGACGCGGACGCCCACGAGGTGCTGCTCTGCATCCAGACGCAGACCACCATGGATGATCCCAAGCACATGCGCTTCGAGACGCGGGAGCTGTACTACAAGAGCGCCGAGGAAATGGAGGCCGCCTTTGCTCACGTGCCGGAGGCCCTGGCCAATACGGTGCGCATTGCCGAACAGTGCAACGTGCAGCTGGATTTCGGGCATCACTATTTCCCGGTCTATCCGCTGCCCGAGGGGGCCACGCTGGAATCGGAGTTCCGCCGCCTGGCCGAGGCTGGGCTGGAACAGCGCCTGCAACGGCATCCCGATCCGGCCAGCCTGAAGCCGGAGGTCTATCGCGCCCGCCTGCAACATGAGCTGGATGTGATCTGCGACATGGGCTTTCCGGGCTATTTCCTCATTGTGCAGGAGTTCATCAACTGGGCCAAGGACCACGGCATCCCCGTGGGGCCGGGGCGCGGTTCCGCCGCCGGCAGTCTGGTGGCCTGGGCGCTGCGTATCACCAACCTTGACCCCCTGCCCTACAATCTGCTGTTTGAGCGCTTTCTCAATGTGGAGCGCGTGAGCCTGCCCGATATTGACGTGGACTTTTGCGAACGGCGCCGGGGCGAGGTCATCCAGCACATGGTGGATACCTACGGCAAGGACAGCGTGGCCCAGATCACCACCTTTGGCACCATGAAGGCCAAGGGCGTGGTACGTGACGTGGGCCGGGCGCTGGGCATGAGCTTTGCCGAGACGGACCGCATTGCCAAGATGGTGCCCGATGATCTCAAGATGACCATCAAGAAGGCCATGGAAATGGAGCCGGAGCTGCAAAAGCTCTATGACAGCGACCCGCAGGTACGGCATCTGCTGGATACGGCGCAGCGTCTGGAAGGGCTGGCCCGGCACGCCTCCACCCATGCGGCGGGCCTGGTGGTTTCCGACAAGCCCATGGACGAGTATCTGCCGCTCTATACGGGCAAGCGCGGCGAACTTGTCACCCAGTTTGACGGCCCCATGACCGAACAGACCGGCCTGGTGAAGTTCGACTTTCTGGGCCTCAAGACCATGACCCTCATCCAGGACACGCTGGACAACATCAGCCGGCAGGGGCAGACCCCGCCGGACCTGGACAATCTGCCCCTGACGGACGCGGCCACCTATGATCTGTATTCCCGCGGGGATACGGACGGCGTTTTTCAGGTGGAAAGTTCGGGCATGCGGCAGTATCTGCGTATGCTGCGTCCCTCCTGCTTCGAGGACATCATCGCCATGCTGGCCCTGTACCGTCCCGGTCCGCTGGGGTCAGGCATGGTGGATGAATTCATCAAGCGCAAGCACGGGCAGGTGCCTGTCGTCTATCCGCATGATTCCCTGCGCGACTGCCTGCGGGATACCTACGGCGTCATCGTCTATCAGGAGCAGGTCATGCAGATTGCCCAGATCATTGCCAATTACACCCTGGGCGGAGCAGACCTGCTGCGGCGGGCCATGGGCAAGAAAAAGGCCGAAGCCATGGCCAAGGAGCGCGTCAAGTTTGTGGACGGCGCCCGCGACAATCACATCGGCAAGGAAAAGGCCGACGAAATCTTCGACCTCATGGAAAAGTTCGCGGCCTACGGCTTCAACAAGTCCCATTCCGCGGCCTATGCGCTGGTGTCCTATTTTACGGCCTATCTCAAGGTGCACCACAAGGTGGAATTCATGGCCGCGCTCATGACCTCGGAAATGGGCAATCAGGACAAGCTGCTCAAGTATGTGGCCTGCTGCAAGGACATGGATATTGACGTGGTGCAGCCGTCGGTCAATGACAGCCAGCGGGCCTTTTCGGCCAAGAACGGCCGGGTGGTTTTCGGCCTGGGCGGCATCAAGAACGTGGGGGATGAAGCCATCCGCGAACTTGTGGACGCCCGTGCGGCGGAGGGCGACTATGCCTCGCTGCTGGACCTGTGCTGCCGCGTGAACCTGCGCAAGGTCACCAAGCGCGTGCTGGAATCGCTCATCAAGGGCGGGGCCTGCGACTGCTTTGGCGTCAGTCGTGCGGCCCTGCTGGCCTCGCTGGATGCGGTGGTGGCCCGTGCTCAGAAAAAGGCCAGGGACAGGGAGTCCAGCCAGGTTTCCCTGCTGGCCATGGCCCCTCCGGTGGAAACGGCGCCCCTGACGGGCATTGGTCTGGACTGCCCCGAAGCCGGCATCCCCGAATGGGACGAGGACGAAAAGCTGCGCTTTGAAAAGGAAGCCCTGGGCTTCTTCCTGACCAGCCATCCGCTGCAACCCTATCACCGCGAGATGCACCGCCTCAGCCTTACCTCTCTGGAAGACGCGCGGGACATGTTCCCCGGGGCGGAAATCAGTACTGGCGTGCTGGTGACCGGCATCAAGGAAATCATTACCAAATCGCGGGGCGAGCGCATGGCCTTTGTCAATGTGGAGGACCTTACCGGTCATGCGGAGGTAACCTTCTTTCCCAAGGCCTATGCCGAGGCACGGGAGCTGCTCAAAAGCGATCAGCCCCTGCGCCTGAAGGCGCGCCTGGACAGGCAGGAGGAAAGCGCCAGCCTGGACGATGACGAGGGCGAAGAGGCCCCGCGCGAGGTCAAGCTGCTGGGCCTGAACGTCATGCTGTTGCAGGATGCCTGCGGCCAGAGCGACACGCCCGTCTGCGTGCAGATTCCGTCCCATCGGCTGGGACAGGCGGATATGCTTGCCCTCAAGAATATTCTGGAGTCGTACCCCGGCACGGTGGAAACCGAGGCGCAGGTGCTGCTGGACGGCTATGTCTGCCATCTGCGGCTGGGCCTGCAATTCCGGGTGACGCCCGGGCCGGAGCTGGACAGGGCGCTGCGGGCCTGGGCCTCCTAGGGGGCCGGCCATTCCATGAACATCATCAGGAAATACGTGGAATACGTGTCATGAGCACAAAAAAATGCTGGCGTCTCACTGTGCGGGATGAGTTCTCTTCCGGGCATGCCCTGCGCCATTACGAAGGCAAGTGCGAAAATCTCCACGGGCATAACTTTGGCGTGGAGCTGACAGTGCAGGGCGAGGAGCTGCTGCCGGATACCGAGCTGCTGCTGGATTTCAAGGTGCTGAAGCAGGCGCTCAAGCAGACCCTTGAGGCCCTGGATCACCGTGTGCTCAATGAGACGCCCCCCTTTGATCGCATCAATCCCTCGTCGGAAAATCTGGCCCGTCACATCTGGCGGCAGGTGGAAGCCCGGCTGGCGTCCAGCCCGGACCCGCAGGCGCAGAAGGTGCGTCTGGTGAGCGTGGCCGTGTCCGAAAAGGGTCGCCAGACGGCAACCTATATGGAATGGGACGCCTGAGCCGCAGACGGGCTGCTTACGTCCCATCTGCCTGCACAAGCCTGTGCCGTATGCCATGCCCCGTGCCGTTGTGTGCTGCCTGTGCGAAAAGCGCATCCCGTGTCCGCAGTGATGGTTTCGGCTGCCGCATGGCCGGGGCATGTGACGCAGTGCCCGTTGGGGGCACAGCCCAGGGCAAAGACACAAGGCACAGCCCGGTGACGAGCTGCAGCCCAGAACGCGGAAAAGGGCGGGATACCCACGGTATCCCGCCCTTGCTGTTTGCTGTGCCGGTCATCCGCCGGCGGCGCGGCATGAGGGAGTGTTACTTGCCGGCGTCCAGCGTGCCGTCCTGTTTGGCGCGGCGCATGGTGCGCAGCCAGGCATACCAGCCGTCCAGGCCGCTGCCATTGCGGCAGGAGACCTCGAAAATGGCCAGATCGTGATTGAGCTTGGTGGCAAAGGCCCGGGCGCGGGCCACGTCAAAGTCCACGTGGGGCAGCAGGTCCATCTTGTTCAGCACCATGGCGCGGGCCAGGTTGAAGAGCAGGGGGTACTTTTCGGGCTTGTCGTCCCCTTCGGCCACACTGAGCAGGGCCACCTTGGCGTCCTCGCCGCAGTCGAATTCCACGGGGCAGACCAGATTGCCCACATTTTCGATGAACAGGATGTCCAGCCCCGTGAGGTCGATATTTTCCAGAGCCTGGAGGATCATGCTGCTGTTCAGGTGGCAGCCGCCGTCCGTATTGATCTGCACGGCCTGGGCGCCGGTGGCTGCCACACGCCGGGCATCATTGTCGGTCTGCAAATCGCCCTCGATGACTGCCATGCGGAATTCGGGGGCCAGATCGTGCAGGGTACGTTCCAGCAGGGTGGTCTTGCCGGCTCCGGGCGACGAGATAAGGTTCAGGGTCAGCACCTGGCTGCTCGACAGCCGGCGGCGGACCGTATCAGCCACTCTGTCATTGGCTTCCAGGACGTTGCGGACAACGGGTATCTGCATGTTTTTTCCTCCAGCAGGTTCATGACGCCTCAAGTTGCGAGATGCGCAGCTCCTTGCCCTGTTCCACCGTATGGCCGAACTGTTCGCCACAGTGGGGGCAGGGTTGCCACAGGGCATCCTGGCCGGCCTCGCCGCCGAAGGAATGCCCGCAGGAAAAACAGCGCAGGCGCAGGGGAATGGTGTGTATCACCAGCCGCGCATCGGGCCACGGCGTTTCCCGCAGCAGCACCTCAAAGCAGAATTGCAGCGAGTCGGGAACCACCCCGGAAAGGGCGCCGCATTCCAGCTCCACCCGCTCAAGGTGGGTACAGCCGCGGGCCGTCATTTCTTCCCGGACAATGGCAAGGATATTCTGGGCAATGGCCATTTCGTGCATGGCGGCCATCCTAGCCCAAAGGAGGCAGCGCGTAAAGCCGGGGGAAGGAATCTTGCCATTCGGCCCAAATCATGTACATTCGGTTCATACGTCAGGTCCCGTGTGCCGGGGCGGACAAAATCCTTGCGGGCGGTGGCCACAGGACGTATTTTCTCCTGTGGAAGCCGGCCTTTTCCGAGCGTGTCGTGTGGACGGTCCGGCGGGGCGCTATCCCGGAGCAGGGCCTTGTCTGCCGCGGTGCCGCGGCATTTCCTCTTTTGCGCAACAGGAGCCTTCTGGCCATGAATAAAGCCTTTATTGCCATTATCATTGCGGTCTGCATCCTGGGCATGGCACTCATCATGCTCACCCAGTGGCAGGCGCAGAATGCCGACCCCGAACCGGCAGCCTCTCGCGAAAGCGCTGCGGCCACGGCGCCGTCCGGTGGCGAACTGACGCTCCCGCCGTCCGTCGAGGCCCCGTCCGGGCAGCCCGCGCAGCCCAGCACCGGCATGGAGCGCGGCTTTGCCTTTGACGATACCTCGGCACAGCAGGTGGCTGCTGCCCCGCAGCCCGCCGGCAATACCGAACCCCCGGTCGCCGCGCCCGACCTGCCGCAGGAGGTGCTGGCGGAATCCCATGCGCCGGCCCTGGGCAGCGGAACGACCAGTGGCCCTGCCCTGCCCGTGGAAAAGACGCCCCCGGCGGCGGAGGCCCCCAAAACGCCGGCAACGGCCGTTCCTGCCCCGGCAGCACCCCTGCCGGTGGCGGATGAACCTGCGCCGGCCTCCGAAAGCCGGAAGGCCGAGAGCAAGGCGCAGACCGCAAAACCGGCCCGCACCCAGGCCACGCCGGCCCGCACCGTGACGCGCTTTGTGGTCTATGCCCGTGAAAGCGGTGCCACCATTCGCCTTGTGGGGTCCTCGCCCATTTCCTTCAAGGAACCGTTTGCGCTCAAGGAACCGGATCGTGTGGTGGTGGACCTGGTGGGCGACTGGAAGATCAAGGCGCCTGGCGTGCCCAAGAATCCGCTGGTCACCAATGTGCGCCTGGGCAAGATGGACAATCGTACCCGTGTGGTCATTGACATGAACGGCCCGGCCCGGGTGCGCTATACCCTGTCCAAGGACCACAAGCAGCTGGATGTGCGTGTGGACAGATAAGGCGCGCCACAAAGCGTTCACGAAGAGCGTGTTGAAAAAAGGCGTCCCGCGAGCAGTGCGGGACGCCTTTTGCTTTTGTCTGCGGACAGGGGAACTGTACGCGGGGAGGAAGGACGCTGCCCCCCCCCGGCAAAACCGGCGGCACGAGCCGGACAGCACGAGTCTGGCAGCGCGGAAGGGACGGCTATTCCGTCTCCATCTGGCGGCCCCGTTCCTCGGCGGCCAGCACGGCATCCACCAGCAGGCCGCTGAGACCGGCGCGGTCCAGCACATTGACGCCGGCAATGGTCAGCCCGGCCGGGGAGCAGACCTGATCACGCAATTCCATGAGCGGCGTATCCTGCCGGGCAGCCATGCAGGCACAGCCCGCAAACAGGGCCGTTACCAGGTCGCGGGCCTGGGCGCGGGGAAATCCCTGGGTGACGCCCGCCTGCACCAGTCCCTGCATCATCTGGAAGACATAGGCCGGGCCAGCCCCCACCAGGGCGGAAAAGGCCGTGAACTTGCTTTCCGGCAGGTCCAGCACCATGCCCAGGCTGGCAAAGAGCCGGCGCACGGCCTCTTTCTGGCTCTCCTGCAGGGCAGGATGATCAAAGCAGAGGGCAAATATGCCCTGCCCCACCACGGCGGGAGTATTGGGCATGCAGCGCACCACGGGGCAGCGGTCTGCCAGGGCCTGGCGCAGGCGTTCCAGAGACAGGCCGGCCGCCACGGAAACCACGACGCTGTTCTGCGGCAGGACCGGGGCCACATCCCGCAGCACGGCTTCCGCCTGATAGGGCTTCACCGCCAGAATGACCACGTCAGCTCCCTGCACCGCCTCGCGTGCCGTGGGCAGCAGTTGCAGGCCGCGTTCCACAAGGGCCGCCGCGCGGGAGGGGGTGCGGGTCATGCCCCTGAGGACATAGCCCTTTTCCTGGGCCTGATGGAGCCAGCCGCCCAGCATGGCGCCGCCCATATTGCCACAGCCGATACAGGCGATGGTGGTTGTTGTCATATCTTGTGCTCCTTTGGGCGCCGGAAAGGCGCGCCGGTGCGGCGCAGGGCCGCATGGGTAAAGAATGAATCGTCAGCGGGCGCTGTGCATGGCGGTGTCGGGCAGGCTGGCCCCGGTGGCCAGGTGCCAGACCAGCCGGCGCAGGGTGATGACGGCCACGCCAGCGCGGTTCTGCCAGACCTTCAGGGCTGCGCGCGTTTCCTCGTGGGGATGGCAGATGGCAATGGCGATGCCGCGCTGCATGGCCAGACGGGCAGCCTGATCCAGCGCTGCCACAATATCGGGAACGCGCCGCACATTATCCAGAAAGACCGTGCGCTGGGCACTGACCAGGCCCTGGGTCAGGGCTTCGGCGCAGAGCAGAGAATGCTTCTGGGTCATGCTGTCCAGCACAAAGAGGCCCTGTCCCCGCAGCAGGGAACAGAGCTGCCGGCAGGCCGGCAGGCGCCCGGTGAACAGGGAACCCATATGGTTGTTGAAGCCGATGGCAGAGGGCAGGCGCTGAAAGGCGGCATCCAGAATGGTCCGCATTTCTTCCGTCCCCATGTTTTCGGTGAGGGCATGGGGGCCGGGATCGGGCTGTTGGCCCCGGCTGCGGGGCAGGGGCTGCATGGGCAGGTGAACCAGCACATCCAGGCGCTGTTCCCGTGCCAGGCGTTCCACGTCCGTTGCGTGGGGCGCATGGGGCCAGATGGAAAAGGTAACGGGAAAGGGCAGGGCGGCCAGGTCTTCAGCGGCCTGCATGCTGCGGCCCATGTCGTCCACCACGATGACCAGGCTGGGCCCCAGCAGCGGACGGGACAGATCGCCCAGCTGACCCTCATGCCCCGGAAAGTCTATGCGCTGCACCAGCTGCTCACCCACGCGGGCTTCAAGGCTGCCGTCATCATTCCACACAAGGCGGGGCTGTTCGCCGGGGCGCAGCAGCGGCGAGCGCCGGCCTTCCTCATGCGAGGCTCTGCCCCAGGCCTGCACGCGCTGTTCCAGGCCCAGGGCCAGCCGCAGCGGCGCATCGGCCCCTTCCACCACACAGCGTGCCGCCTCTCCCGGCGCGCGCGGCGGGTCACAGTGCAGGCGCGCCATGGGCAGGGCGGCAAGGCTGCGTTCCAGCACGGCGGCAAAGGCCTGCTGACGCTGCTGCAGCAGGCGCCCATGGTCGGAAAGGGGAATTTCCATCGGCAGTGCTGGGGGCTGTTCCCGTGACTGGAGCACCAGGCCGAGCAGAAGGCAGGCCGTAAGCCAGACCAGGCCCGCCAGGCCCAGGCGCGCAGACGGACGCAGCCCCGGACGGCCGGGCCGCCCTGTCCGGGAGCTGTCATGGCCGTTCATGCTGGTCTACCTGATGGTGCTCATGCGGGGCAGGCTCTTCACAAGGCTGAGGGCCATGCGCAGCTGGTTATCGCGTTCCAGCTGCTGGCGCACTTCCTCATCGTTCTTGCTGGCGCCCGTTTCCTTCTTGCTGTTTTCCAGGTGGCGGTTCAGGTCCTTTTCCCGCACCAGGAAGCGGGCATCCTCCTTGTCCTTGTCCTGCGGGGGCACAAAGGGCACTTCCACATCCGGCACAATGCCTTCGGCCTGGATGGAACTGCCGTTGGGCGTGTAGTACAGGGCAATGGTAATCTTGATGCCCGAATTGTCCGGCAGGGGGATGAGATTCTGTACGGACCCCTTGCCGAAGGAGCGTTCGCCCACAATGAGGGCACGCTTCTGGTCGCGCAGAGCGCCGGCCACGATTTCCGAGGCAGAGGCAGAACCGGCATTGATGAGCACCACCACCGGGGCGGTCACGTCATCGTCCTGCTTGCGGGCCTTGTATATGCGGCGGGTCTGCTCCGTGCGGCCCTTGATGGACACGATGTCGCCGGAGGAAAGGAACATGTCCGAAACATCCACGGCCTGATCCAGCAGACCGCCGGGATTGTTGCGCAGGTCAAGCACAATGCCCTTGATGCCGCCGGTCTTTTCGCATTGGCGGGCCGCTTCCTTGAGGGCCTTGCGCAGCTCGTCGCAGGTGGGATCGGCAAAGCGGGAGAGACGCACCCAGTAGTAGCCGTCCTCCAGCTTGCGGGACTTGACGCTGATGAGGGGAATGGCGTCGCGCACGATGCGCACGGTCTTGGGCGCCTTGGCATTGGTATGCAGCAGGGTCAGTTCCACTTCCGTACCCTTGGGGCCGCGGATGCGCGAGACCACTTCCTGCAACGACAGTTCCTGCGTGGGCTGCCCGTTGATGGACAGAATGATGTCGCCGGCCTGGACGCCGGCCTTGAAGGCCGGGGTGTCGTCAATGGGCGACAGGACGGTAACCTGGCCATTATCCAGGGTGATCTCGATGCCCACACCAAAGAATTCGCCGGCCGTATTTTCGTGCATTTCCTTGAATTCTTCGGCCGTCATGAAGGTGGAGTGGGGATCAAGCGACTGGAGCATGCCCTTGAGGGCACCGTTGATGAGGTCCGTATCCTTCACTTCCCTGACATAGTTGTGCTCCACCAGGTCCAGAACCTGGCTGAAGCGGCGCAGGGCCTCGTATTTGGCATCCAGTTCGGCAGGGGCGGCCTGGGTGCGGGATGCGGTGGCAGCCGCCGCCGGCGTCAGGGGCAAGAGGGCCAGAAAACCGGCCAGCAGCAGGGCGCACGAGGGGAAGAGTCTGTGCATGTGGGGAGCCTCCCGGAGCACGCCCGCAGGCGCGCTCTTTTTTGCAGATGGTACGCTGCCGCAGACTGCGGGAAAGCGTTTCATATCCGTTGCGGATGTGCCGGACCGTATGCGAAGGGCGCTTCGCACGCAGGGCGCGGTCGAAAATGTTGCCCGCTTTCGCCGCAAAAAGCAATGCCGCGTGCAGCGGGCTACGTCCCTGACGGCGGTAAAAAAAACCGCGAACGGCAGGGCCGTTCGCGGTGGCGGGACAGGTACGGCGTTCTGCCTTACTTGTTCAGGCAGCAGGTGTCGTCAACCTTGAAGAAGGCGGCAGCAGAGGCACCGCACACGGGGCAGGTGTCACAGGGGCCTTCATGGGTGTAGCCGCAGACCTTGCACACATAGTAGTCAGTGGAGGCAAAGCCCTTGGGATCGGCCATGGCCTTCTTGTACAGGTTGGCATGCACTTCTTCCACCTTGTTGGCCAGGTCGAAGTATTTGGCAACAGCGGTATTGCCTTCTTCCTGGGCGGTCTTGATCATGTCGGGATACATCTTGGTGAATTCGTAGGTTTCGCCTTCCACGGCAGCCTTGAGGTTGGCGGCAGTGTCACCGATGAGGCCGGCATTGCGCAGGTGGGCATGGGCATGGATGGTTTCGGCAGCGGCAGCGGCACGGAACAGCTTGGCCACCTGGGGCAGGCCTTCCTTGTCGGCAACGGCGGCAAAGGCGAGATATTTGCGGTTAGCCTGGGATTCACCAGCAAAGGCGGCCAGCAGATTTTCTTGGGTCTTGCTCATGGGAAACTCCTTTTATGCGGTGACGCATTGTGGTTATTATCAGGAACAATTCTTGTTTACGGCAAAGCCGGGTGGCTGTAAAGCCTTTTTTTACAATAAGTCGTTTTTTTCTGCCGTAAAGGGGGCAGCCCCAAACCTTGCCAGGCTTCGGGGGCCGGGCTATAGACCGGACAGATAGTCACCCCTCCAGGAAGACACGCCCCATGAGCCGTTATCCCGTTCCTTCCGTTTCGCCCGAGGCGCCGCACTGCGCGGAGCTTGTCATCCGGCGCAGCCGTTTTCTGGCCCAGTGTGCCCGCACCACCGGTCACGAGGAGGCGCGGGCCTTTGTGGAGCGCATCCGCGCCCGCCATGCCGATGCCACCCACAACTGCTGGGCCTATGTGGCCGGCGCACCGGGGCAGACGGCGGCAATCGGCTTTTCCGACGATGGCGAACCCCACGGTACGGCCGGGCGCCCCATGCTGCAGGTGCTGCTGCACTGCGGCGTGGGCGAGCTGTGCGTGGTGGTCACCCGCTGGTTCGGCGGCGTCAAGCTGGGGACCGGCGGCCTGGTGCGCGCCTATCAGGACAGCGTGCGCGAAGTACTGGCCGCCCTGCCCCAGGAAGAGCGCGTGCCCCGCCTGACGCTGGATGTCCGCGTGGACTTTGCACATCTTGACCGCCTGCACCGCCTGCTGCCCGACTTCGAGGCCCGCCTGAGCGCAGAACATTATGATACGGCGGCCGTCCTGACCATCAGTCTGCCCCAGTCCTGCGAAGCGGCGTTCCAGGAGGCCCTGGCCGGCCGCACCGACGGCCGCGCCACCTGCACACGCCGGGAGTGAGGGTGGTCCGTTCGTTGCGGGGCAGGGGCAAAGCGGCTATGCTCAGCCTGTCTGCTGATGCCCTTTTTCCGCAGCGAGGCCCGCCATGCTTTCCCCACGTGACATCCTTGCCCGTGCCGTGGTGCCTGAACATTCCGTGCCCTTCATGCAGGCCGTTTCCGGCGGCCGGGCGCTGGTGCTGGATCATTTCGTCTTCTACACGGCTGAGGACTGGCTCATGGCCATTGCCTATCCCCTGCTGGGGGGTGGCAGCTACAGCCATGCGCGTTTCGAGGCTGCTCTGGATGAAGCCCTGCGCCAGAGCGGCGCCACGGCCTGCTTTGCCGCGGGACCGGACCTGCCGCCGCGTCTTGCTGCCAGTGTTCTGGAGCGGGACACCTTCTATGCCCTGTCGGCTGCGGCGCCCGTACCGCCGCGGCTGCGTTCGCCCGTGCGCACGGCGCAGCAGCGGCTGCATCTGGAGGAATCACGGGATTTCGGGCCGCAGCATCGTCGCCTGTGGGCGGAATTTCTGAGCCGCACTGCCCTGCGGGCCAATGTGCGCGAACTGTATGCCCGGACGCCGCAGATGCTTGCCGCCCCCGGTGCCGACGTGCGCCTGCTTAATGCCTGGGACAGGCAGGGCAGGCTGGTGGCCTGTCTGGTGCTGGACTACAGCACGCCGCGTTTTGTGAGCTATGTCATCGGGGCGCGGTCGCGGCAGTACGCCGTCCCCCATGCCGGGGATGCCCTGTTTGCCCTCATGCTGGAAAAGGCCGGTGCGGCCGGCAGCGAGTTTGTGCAGCTGGGGCTGGGCGTCAATGCGGGCATTACCCGCTTCAAGCGCAAGTGGGGGGCAGAGCCGCACCTGCCCTATGTCATGGCCCAGTGGCAGGAACGGCCCCGGAGCGGCGTGGAAGGGGTGGTGCTGCACGGGCTGGTGCACGCGCTGACGGAACGCAGCGAAGACCTTTCCGGCCGGCAGATAGCGGACCGCCTGCCGGATCAGCGCCCCTTTGCCATGCTCTGGGAGCTGGAAAGGGAGGGCCGGCGCTCGTGGCTGTGCGGCACGGCGCATTTTTTCTGCTATTCGTTTGCGGATGCCTTTCGCCGCCTGTTCCGGCAGGTGGACACGGTGCTGTTTGAAGGCCCGCTGGATGAGGACAGCCTGGCGCGGGTGGAGGCCCGGGGCCGGCAGCCCGAACCGGGCGCCGCAGTGCTGGGCAGCCTCATGACGGAAGAGGAGATACGGCGGCTGGAGCGCGTGGTCTGCGGCGTGCGCGGACCGGTGGCACGCTTTCTGAACATGGAATGGGAACATATGCCCGATGTGCGGGAGCGCCTGAACGGCACACGGCACTGGTACGCCTTTTTCTCGCTCTGGACCAGCTTTCTGGAGCGGCAGGGCTGGCGCGGTTCCGTAGACCTGGAAGCCTGGCATCTGGCCCGCGGCATGGGCAGGACCATTGTGGCCATGGAGACCCTGGAAGAACAGCTGGACTCGCTGGAGGCGGTCCCCGTGCCGCGCGTGCTGGACTTTTTCCGGCACTGCGGCCAGTGGCGGGCCTACATGCGGCGCAACATTGTCCATTACCTGCGGGGGGAACTGCATGCCATGATGGGCACCAGCACCGAATTTCCCACGCGCACGGAGCAGGTCATCGATGTGCGCGACCAGCGCTTCCGCCAGCGTATGCTGCCCTTCATCCGGCGGGGCAATGTGGCAGTTTTTGTGGGAGCAGCCCATCTGCTGCGCCTGCGGGGCATGCTGGCCGAGGACGGCTTCACGGTGCGTCAGGTGCTGCCCACCTGGAGGCTGCGCCTGCGTGCCCGCCTGCGCGGAACACAGGACATATGGCGGCCCGGTCCTGACGGCAGCGTCGTGCCGCCCCCCTTGCAAGGAGAGTAGCCATGCTTGCACAAGGCTTGCAGCGATTCACGGCAGAGGCCGTTGTGCCGGAGCAGCTGCTGCACTACGTGGCGGCGGTGGCGGGGTCCCGCCCGCTGGACTGTGCCGGCTGCCCTGCCTATGTCCAGGCGGGGCACGTGGTGCTGGTGGCCTATGATGCCGCCATGCCGGAGGCCTTTGCCGACGCGGCTGGAAAGACAGGGACGGATACCCCGCCGCAGGTGCGTCAGCGGGTGGATGCTGCCACGGAATGCGCCCTGGCCCTGCCCGGTGTGAAGCATATTACCGTGCTGGCGCCGGTGCGTCCCGCTCAGGCCCCTGCCGCGGCGATCTCCGGCCCGGCGGATGCCTATTGGGAGCTGTCCCTGCCGCTGCTGCGCACGGATGGTTCCCTGCCCTGGCAGAAGCTGCGCAACATGGTACGCCGCGCCCTGCGTGAGGTGGAGGTGCGGCCCGAACGCTGGCAGCCGGAGCATGCCGCCCTGGTGCAGGACTTTGTACGCCGCCGTCCGCTGGAGGCCGGCACGGTGCACATCTTCGGTCGTCTGGAAGCGTATGCGGCCTCCCATGCCGACGTGCTGCTGCTGTCTGCCCGCCGGCGGGATGATGGCACTTTGCAGGCCTTTGTCCTGGGGGACTATGCCTCGCTGAGCACGGCCTTCTACATGTTTGCCTTCCGCCGGCAGGATGCGGTGCCTGGCTGCGCCGACGCACTGCTGGCCGCACTGGTGCGGGAGGCGGAAATGCGGGGGCACAGCCGCTTCTGTCTGGGGCTGGGCATCGATGCCGGCATCCGCTTTTTCAAGCGCAAATGGCATGCGCATCCGGCGCTGCCCTGCGTGGAAACCGGCTGGGATGTGGAAAGCGCTTGTGGTGATGGCTGGTTTGCCCGGCTGCGTCATCGGCTGGGCAGGAGGAAGGAAGCATGAGCAGCCCTGATCCCCTGAGTTCCCGGGCGCTGCCCGGTCCCGGCCTGTTCCGGCGCCTGCGCGAGCTTGCCCTGGGGCGGGAAACGCCCCTGCTGTGCATGCAGGTGGAGGTTTCTTCCGTCTGCACCTGTCACTGCACCTACTGTCCGCAGACCGTGAAAAAGGCGGTCTGGCAGTCGCGGCTCATGACGGACCAGACCTTTGCCGCGCTCTGGCCGCTCATGCGCCAGTGTGCCCGCGTGCATTTGCAGGGCTGGGGAGAACCCTTCCTGCATCCCCGTTTTCTGGATTTTGTCCGGGTGGCGCGGCGGGCGGGCTGTGCCGTTTCCACCACCACCTGCGGGCTGCGCATGGACGAGACGCTGGCCGCGGCCATTGTGGACAGCGGCATGGACGTGGTGGCCTTTTCCCTGGCCGGTACGGATGAGGCCAGCAATGCCAGCCGCCGGGGCATTCCCTTTGCCCGGGTCTGTGCGGCCATCCGCCAGGTGCAGGCGGCACGGAGGCAGCGGCCGGACTCGCCGCTGGAGCTGCATCTGGCCTATCTGCTGCTGCCGTCGCAGCTGGAGGCTGTGCGGCGTCTGCCCGATGTCATGGAAGAGCTGGACGTGCGCTGTGCTGTGGTCAGCACCATGGATTATGTGGCCGCGCCGGAGCTGGCGCACGAGGCCTACCGGCCCCAGGATACGGACAAGATAGCCCGGGCGGCAGCCGTGCTGGCGCCAGTGGCGGCCCGTGCCCGCCAGATGGGCCGGGAGCTGTGGTATGCCCTGCCGGACCCGGAGGCCGTGGGCCGGGTGCGCAACGGCTGCCGGGAAAATGTGGACCGTACCATCTACGTGGACACGCAGGGGAATCTTTCGCCCTGTGTCTATGTCAATCTGCCCACCAGCGAGCAGGACCCCCGGCGCCGGATTTTTGCCCGGGCCGAGTACGGCCGGCCCGCCGGGGAACAGGCCGATCTGTGGCGCAACCGGGAGTTTGCGGCCTTTCGTGCCGCCCTGTCCGGCCCCTGGCCGGATGTGCCCTGCGCGGACTGTTCCAAGCGCTTTGAAAAAATCTGGTAGCGCCGGATACGCAGACAGCCCCTCCGGCGGGACTGCCGGGAAGGGCATGGCCGGCATCTGATCAGGCGCGGCGCAGGCGCTTCCAGAGCGGCGCCAGCACGCCGGGCGCCAGCCAGGCGGACAGGGGCAGAAAGCAGAACACAAAGGTCAGGCCGCTGCCTGTCAGCACAAGGCAGGCTTCCAGGATGGGCGCGGGCTGCGTCCAGAGTGCGCCGGATGCCAGCCAGGAACGGAGATACTCCTGCAACAGCCAGGCGGCCGCTGCTGCCGGCAGGGCGCAGGCCAGCACACGCAGGCTGATGGACACAAGGCCCGCATAGGCCCCGCAGCCCCTGCGGCGCGCCCAGATGACCATGAGCCAGAGCACGTACAGACAGATACTTACGCTGGAAACGCCGCTGACGGCCCAGGCGCCGCGCGGGACGGCCCACCAGTAGTAGCAGGGCAGGACCAGCAGGGTCATGATGGTGCCGGTGACAGCGGGGGTGATGGTGTCGCCGTCGGCGTAGAAGGCCCGCACCAGTACCATATAGATGATCCACATGGGCGTGGCGGCCAGCATGATCTGGAGCAGCGGCGTGCAGGCCAGGGTTTCGGCCGCGCCGAAGCGCCCGCCCTGAAAGATGACGCCCAGCACCGGCCCGGCCGCCACGCCCAGCCAGAGCGCGCAGGGAATGATCAGGCCCACGCTGGCCCGCAGGGCCGTGGCCAGGGTGGCGTCAAAGCGCTGGCGTTCGCCGCGCGTGATGAGGTCCACCAGAAAGGGATAGGAGGCCACGGCGGCGGCCTGTCCCATGAGGCCCACCGGCACCTGAGTGATGCGGCGGGCATAGTTGAGCAGGCTCACGCTGCCATCCGTCAGCAGGGAGCCGAAAACGCGCATGAACTGCTCGTCCAGCAGGATGATGGTCTGCCCCAGCATGAGGGGCAGGGCCATGACAAAAAAGCGCCGCAGCAGGGGGTGGGAAAGGCGCCAGTGCAGGTGCAGTCCGCCGGAGCGGGCCACACGCCAGGGCAGCCAGAAGGCGCCCAGGGCCGCGCCGGCCGTTACCCCCAGGCAGTAGCCGCTCATGCCGCCCAGCTCCCACTGCGGGGGCAGGTTCAGCCCGGCGGTGAGCACGGGCAGGCTGATGCCGCCCAGGATGATGCAGCCGTTGTAGATGAGCGGCGTCAGCGCCGGCACGCGGAACTGCCGCCGCAGGAAAAGCAGGGCCGTCATGCAGGCTCCACAGAGAAAGAAGACCTGGGCCGGCAGGATGATGCGCATGAAGAAGGCCAGGCGTTGCAGCTGGGCCTCGCTGAAGCCCGGCGCCGTGATGCGGGCCAGGGCGTGCGCTCCCAGCATGCCGGCACCGGTGATACTCACCGAGGCAATGGCCATCCAGCAGAACACGCAGGAAAAAAAGCGCCAGCCGTCTTCCTCGTCCTCGGCAAAGCGGCGGGAAAGCAGGGGAATGATGGTGATGGACATGATGCCCCCGGCCAGCAGGTGGTTGATCATGTCCGGCACCACAAAGGCGGCAAAATACATGTCCGCCTCGCTGCCTGCGCCGAACTGCCAGGAAATGACCTTGTCGCGTACAAGGCCCATGAGCCGGGAAAGAATGGTGCTGACCGCCAGCAGCAGGGCCGCGGCACCCATGCGCTGTTTGCCGGAAAGCAGACCCATCAGCGTGCCCTCCGGGAGCGGGGCCGGGCATGCCCGTGCCGCTGTGCGCGCAGGCCGGACGTCTTCCGCGGTCCGTCGTCATCGCGGGCCGGTGCATCCTGCCGGGGATGGCGCGCATGCCAGGGGACCGGCGCGGACGCTTTTCTGCCGGCGGAGCCGCCGTGGCCCTTCCGGGGCCGCTGCCGTCCGGCCTGTCCGCCTCCATGACGACGCCCGGCGGCGCGCCCGGCACCCTGTCCGGCGGGAGACGTGCCCGGCAGCTCAAGGCGTATTTCCAGGCGTTCGGCATTGACGTCGGCCAGCTGCACATCCACGGGCTGCCCCATGTGCCAGACGGCGCCGGAGCGCTGGCCCACCAGGGCGTGGCGTCGCTCGTCCAGCTGGAACCAGTCCGGGCCGAGGTCCTCCACCCGTATCATGCCTTCCACGGGCATGGTCCGCAATTCCACGAACAGGCCGAAATCCGTCACGCCGGCAATGATGCCGCTGAAACGCTGCCCCACCTGCTCGCGCAGCGCCAGGCAGGCCAGGCGGCGGGCCATTTCGCGTTCGCATTCCATGGCTTCGCGTTCGCGTCGGTTGAGCTGATCGGCCACACGCAGCAGCTTCTGGCCGGCCGGCACGCTGCCCGCGCCCTGTCCCAGGGCCAGCTTGAGGGTGCGGTGTACCAGCAGGTCGGCATAGCGGCGGATGGGGGAGGTAAAGTGGCAGTAGGCCGTGGAGGCCAGGCCGAAATGCCCCTCGTTCCAGGGCTGGTAGCGGGCCTGCGGCATGGAGCGCAGGCACAGACGGTTGATGACGAATTCCTGATCCGTCCCCTGTGCCGTCTGGAGGATGCCCTGCAGGGACGCGGCGGAAGGCCGGGGGGGCAGCAGGTCCGGTGCCACCACAGACAGGGAATCAAAGAGGGCGTCCAGGCGTTCCACTTCCGGCTGGGGATGCACGCGGTAGAGAAAGGGCAGGCCCTGCCCGCCATGATCGCCGGCAGGGGCGTCATGGCCGGGGCTGCCCCCCAGAAAGCGGGCCACGGCTTCATTGGCCGCAATCATGAATTCCTCGATGAGACGGTGGGCGTCCAGACGTTCGCGGCGGTCAATGCCCAGCAAGTGCCCGGCATCGTCCAGGCGGTAGCGCGGTTCCGGCAGGTCGAAGTCCAGGCTTCCCCGCCGGCGCCGGGCATGGCGCAGGGCCTCGAACAGGGCATGGGCCTCTTCCAGCATGGCCAGCACCGCCTCTCCCCGGGGCAGGCGCAGCAGGCGCTGCCGTGCGGCGGCATCCCGGCGGCTCAGGGCGGCGTCCACCTCTTCATAGGTCAGGCGGGCGGCCGAACGCATGACGGCCGTGGCAAAGCGGCTTTTCCGGGGCAGACCCTGCTGGTCCACCTGCACTTCGGCCAGCAGGCAGAGGCGGTCTTCGCCGGGATTGAGGCTGCACAGGCCGTTGCTCAGTTCAGGGGGCAGCATGGGTTCCACCGAGGCGGGAAAATACCAGGAGTTTCCCCGGGAAAATGCCTCCGCATCCAGTGCCGAGCGGGGCCGCACATAGTGGCTCACATCGGCAATGGCCACGCGCAAAAGCCAGCCCTGGGCCTGGCGTTCCACATGCACGGCATCGTCAAAGTCCCGGGCATCGGCGCCGTCGATGGTCACCAGCGGCAGGGCGCGCAGGTCCTCGCGCCCCTGCATGTCCTCCGCCGTGGGCGAGGCGGGCAGTGCCCGGGCCTCGGCCAGGGCACGGGGCGGAAAGTCCTGCGGCACCTGATGATTGATCTTGACCAGGTTTTCCTGCACGGAAACGGCATCGGCATCGCCTTCCACGCGCAGCAGGCGGGCCTGCCAGAGGTCGGAGGCCAGGCGCTCCTGCGGTGCCAGCATGACCAGCGCCCCGGGCCGGATCGCCTGCGCTCCGGGAAGCGGGCTGTCTGCCAGGGTCACGCTGAAGTCCAGAGGCAGCCGGCTGTCCAGCGCCCGGCAGTGCAGATGCCGGCCCGCACGGTCCAGCACCCGGGCGGCCACCTGCTGCTGTCCGCGTTCCAGCACCTCCACAATGCGGCCTTCGGGGCTTCTGCCGTGCGCCTGATGGCTGCGCGGCGCCAGCAGCACGCGCACGCGGTCCCCATGCCAGGCATCGCCGCAGTGCAGCGGATGGATGAAAATATCCGCACCGCGGACCCGCCCGTGTTCATCCTGCGGCGTCACAAAGCCGCCGGCCCCGTTGCGCAGGGCGGTATAGCGTCCCACCACCTCGCGCAGGCTACCGGGGAGGGTCCAGAAACCGCCGCGCAGGCGCACCAGCTTCTGGCGCTCGGCCAGGCGGTACAGCGCGTCTTCCAGGTCCTTCCGGGCACGGCGGGGCAGACCCAGCACGCGCAGCAGGCCCTCTGTGCGCAGGGGGCGCTGCTGGCGGCGGAAGGCCCGCAGAAGGTCGCCTTCCAGCCGGGAGCCGGGCAGGTCGCACGGATCCTCCCCGTACTCCGGAAGATCGCGGGCGGGCAGGGGATTGGGGTCCACATCCTGCGGGGGCCATGCCGTGTCCGCAGTGTCGGGAAGGGGCTTTTCGTCACAGAGGGAAGCGGGCGCGAAACGGCGCTGGGTCATGGAAAAAGTCCTTGCAGAAGACGGAAACGACGGAAACGGGGGCAAAGGCCAGGCCTTGCCCCCGTGATCGCGTGCTGTCAGGACGCCGGCGCTGGCGCGGTCATGACCTCAAGGTCATGGCCGGATGCGCCGCCGTGCTCTTAGTCGCGGTTGCCGCCGAAGAAGCGCAGCAGCATGAGGAAGAGGTTGATGAAGTCCAGATACAGGGTCAGCGCGCCCAGAATGGCGCCGCGGCGGATGGCCGTGGCATCGCCCAGGGGCGCATTGGCGCCGAACTGGCGGATCTTCTGGGTATCATAGGCCGTCAGACCGGTGAAGATGAGCACGCCGGCGCAGCTGATGACAAAGTCCAGCATGGTGCTGGCCAGGAAGATATTGACCAGCATGGCAATGCAGATGCCGATGAGGCCCATGAAGAGGAAGCTGCCCAGGCCGGACAGGTCGCGCTTGGTCACCGTGCCGTAGACGGACATGGCCAGGAAGGTCCCCGTGGTGGTCAGAAAGGCATTGGCAATGGAGCCGATGGGATAGACCACGAAGATGCTGGACAGCATGGCGCCGGTGAGGGCCGAGTACAGCAGGAACAGGCCCGTGGCCATGGCCGCGGAAAACTTGTGGATGGCGGCGCTCAGGGCCACCACCAGACCGATCTGGGCCAGGACCAGCACGATCATGACGGCCATGTTGTTCATGAACTGGAGAGCGGCCATGCTGCTGGCAATACCGTAGGACACCAGGGCCGTGACACCCAGGCCCACGGTCATCCACTGGTAGACGTGGCGCATGAAGATGGCGGAGACGCTGACCGTGCTCCGCGTACTTTCAAGAGTATTGAATGACTGCATTGTTACCTCCGTAGGGGGTTCATTCTTCCGGCAGGAAGAATTTCATGTCCTTTTCCTATATAGGACCGGAATGGCGTTTGGCAAGTGACATTCTGTGACAGCGCGCGGCCCGTGGCACCCCGGCTTGCGGCCCTGGGGGAAAGGTGCTAGAGGCGGTCAAAACTCCAGGAGGCAACCCATGCTGCAAACCTTTCTTCGTCGTGCCCTGCTGGCGGTGCTGGCCGCCTGCCTGCTGGGCGCGGTTCCTTTCGGACCGGCGCAGGCCGCCGGCCCTGATCCGGTGGTGAAACTGGAAACCAGCCTTGGCGACATTGTGCTGCGTCTGGATGCCACCAAGGCTCCCCGGACCGTGGCCAACTTTGTGGAATATGTGCGGGCCGGGCAGTATGACGGCACCATCTTTCACCGTGTCATCCGCGATTTCATGATTCAGGGCGGCGGCATGACCCCTGATCTGCGCGAAAAGCCCACCCGGGCGCCCATCCGCAACGAGGCGGACAACGGCCTGGAAAACCGCCGCTACACCATTGCCATGGCCCGTACCGCCGAACCCCATTCGGCCACCTCGCAGTTCTTCATCAACACGCGGGACAATGCCTTTCTTGATTACCGCGGCGCCACCCCGCAGGGCTGGGGCTATGCCGTGTTCGGCAAGGTCATCCGGGGGCAGAACGTGGTGGACAAGATTGCCGCCGTGCCCACGACCAGCCGCGGTTTCTATGATGACGTGCCGCAGGAGCCGGTGATCATCAAGCGGGCCATCGTCGTGGAATAGTTTTTGCCGTGACGCGGCAACGCCAAGGGACCCTTTCGCGTTCGGGCGGAAGGGTCCCTTTTTGTCATGGATGGGCCGCGTCTGCGCGGCGCGCACTGCCGGAAGCCGGGGCGGGAGCGCCTGAAGCCTGGCCGGCAGTCAGAACAGCGGACAGGCCGGAATCCGGGGCCGGAAGTCGGGACCGGAAGCCGGGGCGCTGTCTAGCGTTCGCCCTCGTCCTGGAGTTCTGCCGTATAGGAGGCAATGTCCACCAGAAGGGTGGAGGAAGCCGGGCGCAGGGTGACGGTGAAGAGCTGCACGTCTTCCTTGGGGTCTTCGGCATCCAGCAGGGCCGGCAGCAGGGCACGCGGAGCCAGCATGATGGAGGCCTCGCCCGTGCCGGCGCTGAACATGAGTTCCACCCCCTGCTGGAGAATCTGGCGGCGGCGCTCCTCGTCAAAGGTGGTCATTTCCGTAAAATTGAAGTCCATGCCCGGAAATTCGGCCTGCCAGAGGCTGTAGCCCTGGGCATAGAGGGTGGACAGCAGGGCGCGCAGATGGTCGGTGGTGAGGGTCTGGCGCAGTTCCAGATGTTCCAGCACGGCCGAACGCACCGGCCCCTGTCCGGGGGTAAGCCGGGCGGCCCAGACCAGCCCCGCAAAGCCCAGACTGGTGAGCACGGCGCCATTTTCATCCGTCAGCAGGTTCTTTTCCAGCAGGGCGCAGGCATCGTCCATCTTCATGCCCGGGCGGAAGCTGGTAAGGGCACAGACGGGGCGGCCGTCAGCCGGGAGCAGGCTGCGGACCGTGCCGGCACAGTGCGTTTCCTCGCCCCTGCTGCCGTGCAGCAGCAGGCAGGGGGCGTCATGTTCGCGGCAGGCAGTGATGCCTTGCAGGCGGTCCAGATCGATGTGCGGAAAGTTCCAGAGAACCAGGCCGAAATCCAGGCGCAGGTCCTGGACGCCGCCGGGACGTTCCAGGGTATCTTCCCCGTCCGGCGGCAGATCAAGCCGGGCGAAACTTTCCACACGGGTCGTGCTGAAGCGGATGCTCAGCAGCTCCATATGGGTATGGTTGCGGACGTGAAGGCTTGCCGGGGTGTCTTCCGCCCTGACGAGGGGAGCGGAAAGCACCAGCAGCAGGCAGCCAAGGACAGCGGAAAGAAAAGGACGCAACATGGGACCATCCTGCAGAAAAATTTTTCGCAGTGTAGCAAGGGCGCCCATGGGGAGCAAGCGCGGCGTCGGGGCAGGGCGGGGACGGTTCCGGGCCTTTACCTTCGGCCGGGGGCAGGCTAAACTGAGCATTCCGGCAGTCTGTCCGGCAAGGTTTTTTGCAGTTCCCCGTGCCGTGAGCACATGGCCCGGACTGCCGCCCGTCAGCAAGGAAATGGCATGAACGTTTTTCGTAGACAGAAGGAACACGGCCCCGACCGGGAGCAGCGCCCGGCCGCCGGTCTGCCCATGACGCTGCCGTCCGTGCTGGTGGTGCTCTTTCTGGCGCTGGTGGCCATATCGTCGTCCTATCTGGTGGGCATCATGTTTGGCCGCAGCCAGTGGGAGGACATTTCTCCCTTTGTGGCCGGCAAGGAAGATGCCCTGCGAGAAGAGACCGCTGCGGCGGATGAGGAGACCGTGGCCGGGGAGGACAGCGAGCAGACAGCGGAGACGGAGCAGAACGAGCCGGGCATTCTGGCTGCCGAAGACCTGCGCTTTGCCCGGGTGCTGCGCGCTGCGCCGGGCGAGAATGTGGATCAGGTCACACCGCCGCTGGCGCCGGCACAGCCTGCCGTACCCCCTCGCACGGGCACGGATGCCGCCGCGCCTGCTGCGGTTCCCGCCATGCCGCCCGGCATGCAGGCCGCTGTGCCCGAAGGCCAGACCGCGCCGCCGGCCACGCCGGCCACCATGTTTGACTATGTGTTTCAGGTGGGCGCCTTTCGTGATGCCGGCGCCGTGGACGATCTGCGGCAGCGCCTTGAGGGGCGCGGCCTGCGCACCCGCATGGAAAAGAGCGGCCGCTACTATCTGGTGCTGGTGCTTTTGCGCGGTAATGCGGAGCGCGCGGCGGAGATTCCCCGCATCATGCACGAGCTGCGCCTGGGCGATCCCATCCAGCGCAGCCGCAAGCCTGTCCTGCGCTGAGGCGCGGGGCGTCCTCTTTTTCTCGTCCGTCGACGCTGTGTCCCGAACCTGTTCCAAGGAGGATGATTCATGGCCCTGTCAAACAAAAATATGGTCTGTGCCCTGCGTCTGGGCGTTATCGGCCACGTTGCACAGGCCTTCTGGAACGGTCGCCTAGCGGAAACGGTGGACAGGATTCCCCATGACATGCGGCCCCGCAACGGGCGGAAGCAGACCCGCTGCTGCATTTACAAGGACCGTGCCATTCTGCGCGAACGCATCATCGCCGCCCTGGGCTTTCGTCTGGAAGACGAGCAGGACGACAGCATTCCCCTGCGGCAGTTTGCCCAGCGGGCGCTGGAGGAACAGACGCCCAGGAGGCCCGTGCTCACCATCTGCGACATTGCCTGCCACAGCTGCATGAAGGCCCGCTATTTTGTCAGCGATGCCTGCCAGGGATGCGTGGCCCGTTCCTGCGCGGGCAGCTGCCGCTTTGGCGCCATCGCCATTGTGCAGGGGCGCGCCCACATTGATCCCGACAAATGCCGCAACTGCGGCCAGTGCCATGCCCACTGTCCCTATCATGCCATTGTGCGCCTCACTGTGCCGTGCGAGGCGGCCTGCCCCGTGCAGGCCATCCGCAAGGGCGTGGAAGGCCGTGCGGAAATCGATTTTGCCCGATGCACCAGCTGCGGGCGCTGCCTGCGGGCCTGCCCCTCGGGCGCCGTCATGGAGCGCAGCGACGTGCTGCCCGTGCTCATGGCGCTGGCCTCTCCCCGGCATGTCACGGCTCTGGTGGCGCCGGCCATGGCGGGGCAGTTCAAGGGCGGCCTGCCGCGCATCATCACTGCCCTGAAAAAACTGGGCTTTGACGAGGTGGTGGAGGTGGCCGCCGGCGCGGATCTTGCCAGCGAGCAGGACGCCCGCCACTGGGCGGAGCGCATGCAGCGGGGAGACACCTTCATGACCACGTCCTTCTGTCCGGCCTATGTGGAGGCCGTGCGGCGGCATGCTCCCGAACTGCTGCCCTTTGTGTCCGAGAGCCGGACGCCCATGCACTATGCGGCGGAAATTTCCCGCGCCGGCCATCCCGATACGGTCAATGTCTTTCTGGGGCCGTGTGTGGCCCAGCGCACCGAGGCCCTTGGCGATCCGCTGGTGGATTTTGTGCTGACCTTTGAGGAAGCGGGCGCGCTGCTGGATGCCCGCGGCATTCGCGTGGACGAGTGCGAGGCTTCTCCGCTGGGAACGGCCAGCGGCGCCGGCCGGGGCTATGCCGTCACCGGCGGGGTGGCGGCGGCCATCCGCGCGCTGGCGGGCGACGCCTGCGCGGTGCACCCCGTGTGCATCAACGGTCTGTCGCCGCAGGCCATGCGCCGGCTGCGTTCCTACGTTGACGGGGACTGTCCCGGCAATCTGGTGGAGGTCATGGCCTGCGCGGGCGGTTGTGTGGGCGGGTCCGGTGTGCTGGTCGAGCCGGATACGGCGGCCCGGCTGGTGGAACGCTTTGCCCGCGCCACCTGCGGCAGTGCTGCCCGGCATGAGAGCCTGACGGCGCATGAATGAGCCTGCGGGCCGACGGGGCAGGCCGGGGGGCGGGCAGTGTTGTCCGTCGGCAGGCAGCTTGCGGCAGCGGGCGCCGCAGAAACTGCCGGGCAGAGGCCACATTTCCGCATGCCGTGTCCGGTGCTGCGGGCAGCGCACAAATCAGCGGCGTATCAGCCGCACAGTCCAGCGGCATGCCTGTATGAGGGCGTGCGCCGAGGACATTTCTTCGGCCGGGGGAACGGGAGGCATTT
Source organism: uncultured Desulfovibrio sp. (assembly GCF_944324505.1). NCBI lineage: Bacteria > Pseudomonadati > Thermodesulfobacteriota > Desulfovibrionia > Desulfovibrionales > Desulfovibrionaceae > Desulfovibrio > uncultured Desulfovibrio sp. Next base: position 20,940 of record NZ_CALUWO010000002.1, on the reverse strand, counting down.
CCTCCGTTAGGTAAACAGTATTTTTTGTGAGGAACGTATGGCCTATTTTCTGGGAGGCGTCCTGTTTCTGGTGCTCATGACGCTGGTGCGGTATCTGCTGAAAAAGGGACCGGTGGGCTGTGGCGGGGGCTGAGGCGTCAATCTTCGCGCTCTCGGTCTGAGAGACCCGCAGAAGGACGCGGACGGTGATGCACCGGCACAGGGCAGTTTTTTTCATGACAAAAAGGATAGATCATAGCACCGCCCCGTCAGGGCCTGCGGGGCCCCGTTCGTCACGGACGATGCGGCGGCAGAAAAGGACAGAACCATGGCAACGCTGAGCAATCTTTTGCTGCTGGGCGGGGCGGGAGCGCTGGGAACGCTGGCCCGCTACGCCACATCCGAACTGGCCAACCGTCTGGCCGGAGGCAGCTACCCGTTGGGGACCCTCACGGTCAATGTGCTGGGCAGTTTTCTGTTCGGCTTCATCTGGCATCTGGCGGCCGTGCGCCTCATGATTCCCGATCAGGTCCGCCTGTTGCTGCTGGTGGGCTTCATGGGATCCTTCACCACCTTTTCGTCCCTTATGTTCGATTCCTTTGCCCTGGGGCAGGAGCGGCTGGGGCTGCTGTTTTGCAACATCCTTGTGCAGGTGGTCCTGGGCATGGGGGCGCTGCTGCTGGGCATGACCCTGGCCCGGCATGTCTAGGCGGCCCGGCCACGCCGCAGCCGGCGTCCGGCGGGCAGGAGCCGGAGAAACGGCCCCTGCCGCGGACGAGAGATACCTGCCGGCGCCTGCCGGGACCAATGATCCGCACCCACAGAACGCCTGCTGCCTGCGGCAGGGCACTTTTCCGCAGGGCATTGTTGCCGGAAAACGCTGCCCTGCGGCATGAGCATACCGCAGCACCCGTTTTTCCCGACACCGTGCCCGGCGAAAAAGATCGTGCTTCGCCGGCGGCAGGCGTAGGCGCCCGTGACGCTAGCGGATGAAGTTGGTGCCTTCCCAGGGTTCGGGTTCCGGCGGCGTGATGCCGGCGGCCTTGCCCGCGGCAATGCACTTGAGCAGCCAGGCCATATTGTCGGCCAGGGTGCGCATGGTCTGCAAGCCCTCCTTGTCCTGCAGGGCTTCTTCCGCATTATTGCCGTGGATGGAGTTCCAGTACTGGGAGGAGACCACGGGCATGCGGGCAATGGTGAAATACTTGTTCAGGCGGTCAAAGGTGGCGCTTGCCCCGCCCCGGCGACAGCTGACCACGGCCGCCGCCGGCTTGAAGGCATAGGCATCGGACTTGCGGTAGAAAACACGGTCAAGAAAGGCGCACAACGTGGCATTGGGTCCGGCATAGTATACCGGCGAACCGACGATGAGCGCATCGGAGGTGCGGAGCAGGGCCATGCCCTCGTTGACCGGGTCGTCGTTGAGGAAGCAGACCCGGTTGGGGCCGCAGTAATTGCAGGCAATGCAGCCGCGGATGGCCTTGTTGCCGATGTGGAACAGGCGGGAATCCACGCCGTGTTCGTGCAGGCGGTCGGCAATGGTCTTGAGGGCCGTTGCCGTGGCCCCGTTGGCGTGGGGACTGCCGTTGACAAGCAGAACGTTCATGCGGAAACTCCTGGTGGTGCTGGTCGCCACGGATTCCCTGCGGAGGCGGCACGGGCCGCTTTCTCCTTGCCTGATGCAGGGGGAGTCCGTATAAGACCGTTATTCATTCACCCCGTTTGTATACACCTATGTTGCACACCTGTCTTCTCTTCCTTCTCAAGTATCCCCTGCACGCCGCCCAGCTGCTGCCCCTGCTCCTGCTGCTTTCCTATCCCCTGGGGCGCCGCGGTCATGGCCGCCTGTGCCTCTGGGGGGTGACGCGCCTGTCGCGTCTGGCTGTCTGGCTGTGCTGGGGCAGCCTGCTGCTGCTTGCTGCCGACTACGCGCGGGAGCTGCTGGCCCTGCCCCGGTGGACGGACCTGCCGCCGTGGCGGCTGCATACCATGGCCGGCAGTCTGCTGGCGGCGGCGCTTGCCGGCGTCTGTCTGGCGGCCCTGCGCAGGGCGGAGCGGCAGTTTCCCCACTTTCCCGGGAGCATTGCCGATGCGCAGACCTGCTATGACGGCCGGGTCATCCGTCTGCCCATGCTGCTGAATCTGGGGGCGCTGCTTTGCTATTTTGGCATGGCTCTGCTGCTGGAAGGCATGCTCATGCCGCCGCCGCAGGGCATGGAACGGGCCGCCATGCAGCAGCTTGTGCTCAGCTCAGCCCTGCACCATGCCTTTGCCAAGATGGCCCCGGCCGGCGGAGCTGCCCTGCTTTATCTGTACTGCCTGCGTGACGACCCCCTGCTGGCAAACGGCAATTTTGACCGGGTGGTGCGCTGGTGCGCCGTCTGGGCCGCGCTGGGCTATTTCCCCTCCTGCATTGACATCTGGAGCGACATGCTTCTGATTCCGGTGCAGCATTTCCGCTACGGACTGCCCATGCAGGAGCTGCCGCTGTCCGTCTGGGGGGGCATTGTGCCCCTGACCCTGGCCATGCTGCTCTGGGCGGTCTTTCTTTTCCGTCCGGCGCAGGCCCGCCGGCTGTGGCTGCTCTGCCTGCCCTTTGTTCTCCTGCTGCTGCGGGAAGTTCTTGTGTTCTGCTTGTAAGCCGCGCGGCCGACAGGCCATGACCCGATGGACCAGAAAAGGACGCCGCATGGCGTCCTTTTTTGTCATGTCGAGAGCAGACGGCAGCGCGTCAGCTGATGTCACTGATGAGGGCGCCGGCCAGCATGCGGCCCTGCGCATCGTAAACGGCGGCCACCTGGCCGGGGGCCGAGGGAAAGTGCGGCCCGCTGTGCGGGGCCGGGCAGATGTGCAGCCCGCCGTCGGGACGGATGCCTACCCTAGCCGGCACGGGCTGCTGGCGATAGCGCAGGCGCACCCGCAGCGTTTCTCCGGCAGCGGGCATTGCCTGCCAGCGGTCCGGCGGCAGAAAGAAATTGGCGGGACGGGTCAGGCAGGTGTGCATGCCCAGCAGGGAACGGCCGCCCACCAGCAGGGCATTGCGGGACATGTCCTTGGCAAGCACATACAGCGGCTCGCTGTGGGCTATGCCCAGGCCGCGCCGCTGCCCTTCGGTATAGCGCCAGAGGCCGTTGTGCCGTCCCAGGGGGCGTTCGGCCATGTGTCCGTCCTCCTGCCGCCAGCGCAGCAGCACGGGGCCGACTGCCGGGCAGGGGATACCTTCCTGTTTCCAGCGCTCTTGCAGAAAGTCGCGGTAGGCGTCTTCATGCGGGGGAATGAAACAGATTTCCTGACTTTCTCCGGGCAGGGGAACGGACAGGCCGGCGGCACGGACCGCCTGCAGGCAGTCCTGCTTACGCAGGCTGTCCAGCGGAAAGTGCACCCGCTCCAGGGCCGCAGGCGGTACCAGAGCAAGAAAATAGCCCTGGTCCTTGGCGCTGTCTGCGGCGCTGGTCAGGGTAAGGCCGCCGGTCTCCGGCAGGGTGCCGAGGCGGGCATAGTGGCCGGTGGCCAGGTCCGCCTGAAGCTCACGGGCGGCGGCGGCAAGAATACCGAACTTGATATGCCGGTTGCACAGGGCGCAGGGATTGGGCGTCTGCCCGGCGGCATAGGCCCGCACAAAGGGCCGCACCACGCAGGCGTCGAAGAGTGCCCGGGCATCCAGCAGATACAGGGGAATGCCCAGCTTGCGGCAGTTCTGGCGCAGGCCCGGCAGGGCCGGGGACAGGCTGTCCGCCAGAGGGGCAGGTAGCAGGGGAGCGGAGGCGGGAACGTCTGCCGGGTCCAGGCAGAAGAGGCGGGCCGGCGGCAGGTCGCCGGTGGCGTTTCCGCAGGAAGCAGGCAGGCGGACAGTGACGGACAGGGCGTCATCTGCCGTCTGCCGCGGGGGAATGTCTTCCCCCGGCGGCAGAAAAAGACCGTGCACGGCCAGCACCTCATGCCCGTCCTGGTGCAGGCGCCAGAGGGCACAGAGACTGTCCACGCCGCCGCTGACGGCCACGGCAATGCGCATCAGAGAATCTGGTTGAGGAACTGGCGCAGGCGGGGATGCCGGGGGGCGGTAAAGAGGCGCTCCGGCGTGCCCATTTCCAGTATCTGGCCCTGATCCATGAAGATGACGCGGTCAGCCACGGTGCGGGCAAAGCCCATTTCGTGGGTGACGCAGATCATGGTCATGCCGTCCTCGGCCAGCGACACCATGACATCCAGCACTTCCCCCACCATTTCCGGGTCCAGGGCGGACGTCGGCTCGTCAAAGAGCATGATGGCCGGCTGCATGGCCAGGGCGCGGGCAATGGCCACGCGCTGCTGCTGTCCGCCGGAAAGCTGGGCCGGAAAGACATTGGCCTTGTCGCTGATGCCCACGCGCTTGAGCAGGGTAAAGGCGCGGTCTTCGGCTTCGCTGCGGGACAGCTTGAGCAGCTTGATGGGGGCCAGGGTCACGTTTTGCAGGACCGTCTTGTGCGGAAAGAGGTTGAACTGCTGAAAGACCATGCCCAGATTGCGCCGCATGGTATTGATATTGTTGTGATGGTCCGTGATGTCCTGCCCCTGGACCAGGATGGTGCCACTGTCGATTTCTTCCAGGCGGTTGATGGAACGCAGCAGGGTGGACTTGCCGGAACCGGACGGGCCGATGATCACCACGCGTTCGCCGGGGGAGATATCCAGGCTGATGTCCTGAAGCGCGGCATTCTTGCCAAAGTATTTCCAGACATTGCGGATGCTGATGATCGGGGCGATATTACTTTTTTCCATCATAGTAGTTCAGCCGGGATTCCATTATGCTGACCACCTTGGAGAGCAGCAGCGTGATGATCAGGTAGATGAGAGCAATGACCGTATAGGTTTCAAAATAGAGATAGGTATTGTTGGCAAAGCTGCGCGCCCGCTGCATGAGGTCCGGCATGGAGACCACGGAAACCAGGGCCGTGTCCTTGAGCATGGCAATGCATTCGTTGCCGATGGGCGGCAGGATGGTACGCCAGGCCTGCGGCAGGATGACGTAGAACATGGTCTGGAAGCGGTTGAAGCCCAGGGAGCGCGCCGCTTCCGTCTGGCCCTTGGAGATGGCCAGAATGCCCGCGCGGAAGACTTCGCCCATGTAGGCGCCGTAGCAGAAGCTGATGGAGATGACGGCAGCGGCGGTGCGGCTCAGCTGGAGCATGCCGGAAAGGGCGTAGTAAAAATAGAATATCTGCACCAGCAGCGGAATGCCGCGGATGACTTCCACATAGGTGGAAGCAACGAGATTGATGAGCCGGTGGCGCGAAATGCGGCCCAGACCCGTCAGCAGCCCCAGCGGAACAGCGCAGCAGATGGAAAGAAGGGTCACCTGGAAGGTGGCGGCAAGTCCGTCAGGGACGAACAGAAGAATTTCGCGATAGGGGTCTGGCTTGAACCATGCCAGAAGGCAAAGAGTGGTGACGGCCCCCACCAGCGCAATGGACCAGGCGTTGATAAGCCGCCATTCACGGGGGTCTGGAATGGATGGACCATCGGTGACCATGATAATGGTATTCTTGCTTTGGCCGTCGCGGCTGTCGGGCATGGCATGCTCTTCCGTCACCATGACGATATTGCCCTTGCTCTGGCCTTCGATTTTATCCTGCATTGCCGGTTCCTGCGTAGGGGTGAAAGGTCGGCGTGCGGAGGGCTGCCCCCCCGCACGCCATACGGACACTATTCAGCGCCCATCCACTTTTCCTTGATCTTGGCTTCGGTGCCGTTTTCGCGGATGATCTTGAGACCCTTGTTGATCTTTTCCGCCAGGTCCTTGCGGCCCTTCTTGATGGTGAAGCCGTAGTATTCCACATCGTTGGTCACCAGCGGCACATTGAGCTTCTTGGCGTATTCGGCCTTCTTGTTCATGTAGTACATGGCCACCGGATCGTCACAGATCACGGCGTCGATGCGGCCGGCCACCATGTCCTGGATGGCAAGGCCCACGTCGTCATATTCGCGGATGGTGGCGCCCACATTGGCCTTCTGCATGACAAAGATGCCGGTGGTGCCGATCTGGCCGCCCACGCTCTTGCCCTTGAGGTCGGCCAGCTTGGAGATGGTCTTGCCGGCGGGCATGATCACGGCCTGGCGCACTTCATAGTAGGGGTCGGAGAAGTCAAAGGCCTTCTGACGTTCGGGGGTGATGGTGGTGGAGGAGGCCACGATGTCGTAGTTGCCCGCCGCCACGCCGGCGAAGATGCCGTCCCAGGCAATATTGCGGATTTCCACTTCAAAGCCGGCAGCCTTGGCCACGGCGCGGATGATGTCAAAGGAATAGCCCACGGGGGTCTTGTCCTTGTCAAGGGCTTCCATGGGCGGCCAGGTGCAGTCACCGGCCACAACGTAGGTTTCGGCAGCCGCCGGGCTGCACCAGAGGGTCAGGGCCAGCAGGGCCAGGGCGAGTTTGCGCAGCATAGTGCATCCTCCAGAAAGAAAGGGTAACGAATCGATCCGCCCCGCACGGGGACGGAGCCTTGTGTGCCATGCGGCAGCAGATGTGCCCGCGTGCCGCAAAAAGTTCTTCGTATGTAGCGGGACGGCCCGGCCGGCGTCAAGTCCTACCAGTGATTTCCAGGGGTGGGATCCTCGTCATGACTGTCCTGCTGCGGAGCGGGCGCCGCCTGGTTGCGGGCCGGGCTTTCCGTCTCGAATTCCTCCCGCTCTTCCTTGAGGGCCTGCTGCACGAACCAGTCTTCGCGGATGCGCCAGGAGGCGGCAGCCGTATAGGCCGGCGAGGAATACCCCACGGAAAGGACGAGCGTGCGCCGGGCATGCTCCTGAAGCCGGATGAGCAGGGGGGTGAAGTCGGCATCACCGGAAAGAATGATGAATTCATCAAACTTGGTGGGGTGGGAAAGGTCGTCCATGCAGTCCATTACCAGATGGATGTCCGTGCTGGTCTTGCCTCGCGAGGTGAGAGGGGGGCAGTCCACCACCTGGAAGGCGCTGCGCGTGAACTGATGACGGAATTCCTGATAGCGCTGGGGGTTGAGGTAGCACGTCCGCTTGAGGATGCGGCGCCGCACGCCATCGCCATACAGAATACGCAGGGCATGGTTTTCTATCCAGCGGACCCAGCGGTAGGGCGCACTGCCAAAGGAGCGGGCGGCCTCGGGGTCCACTTCCAGAAAGCGCGTATAGATATTGTCAAAATCCACATAAAGAGCACTGTACACTTCATCAAATCCTGTGAATCGAGCCATGATGACCTCAAAAAAATGTTACTGGGGAAACAGTTTTCACCTGCCCTTCATGAATACACGCCGCGTGCGTATCTGTCCAGAACTCCCCGGAAAAAACACTGTATTCACGTGTCATTACCGTTTGTTTCTTGAACTTCCGGAGGGTCTTGGGTATTTTGCCCCCAGCGTTACCTCATCGAGGCGGAAACGGTTTGATGTTCCATCATATGTCCCAGCGGCTGCGGCTTTTGTACAGCAACGACCCCGGAGAATTCTTCTTCCGTGGACTGTTCTGGTCCTTCTGGCTGACACTGGCCATCTTTCCCAGCGGCTATGGCACCCGCGAGGTCATGCCGCTGGTCTGCCTTCTTTTTCTTGCGGGCTATTATCGCCATGCCCGACAGCGTTCCGTATGGGGCCGCCTGCCGGTGCGCGCCCTGTTTTTCTGCCTTTGGACCATGATTCTGCTGGGGATTGTCCTGTCCGGCAATGTCTTTTCCTCGCTGCTGCATGCGGGAACGGGCATCAACAAGGGCTTTATCCTGCCCCTCATTGCCATGGAATGCGTGCGCGACCTGCGCGATCTGCGCCGTCTGGTCTGGGCCGGCGTCATGGCCTGTCTGTGGCAGGGGCTGGACGGCATCTGGCAGTGGTACAGCGGCTATGACTTCATTATGGGCTACACGCTCAATAGCGGCCGCCTCACCGGCAGCCTGGGCGACTATGCCGTGGGCAACTACATTGCCCTGGCGCTCATCCCTTCCTTTGCCTGCTGGCATCTGCTGCGGGAGCGCTTTTCCGCCCCTGCGGCCTCGCTGCTGCTGGGCATGCTGCTGTTTCCGGCCTTTTTTTTGCTGGTAGGGGCCAGCAGCCGCAGCGGCTTTCTGGCGGTGGGGGCGTCGCTGTGTTTCTGGTGGGTGGTGGCCCGGCCGCCCGTTTCCCGGCGTCTGCTGCTGATTCTGCTGGGGCTGCTGGGGCTTTTTGTGCTGGCACAGCAGTCCCGTCTGGGACCCTCCGTGGTGGCCGGCGACGGACGCTGGAGCCTGTGGCGCCTGGGCTGGGCCGTTTTTTGCCAGCATCCCGTCTTCGGGGCGGGAGCCGGGCAGTACAATGCCGCCTTCCGGGCGCTGGGGCTGGTGCCGGAACGGGATGCCATCACCATCAGCCATCCGCACAATATGTACCTTGACCTGCTCTATGCCCACGGCCTGGTGGGTTTTGCCCTGGGCATGCTATTTCTGCTGGGCTTTGCCCTGTGGGGCTACCGGTGCATACGGCCGCAGCTGGCGGGCTGGGCCGCCGGCACGCCGCAGCGCCTGTACTGGCAGATCACGGGCTGGTTCTGGTGCGGCTACATGGGCTGGCTGGTCAACGGCATCTTTGGCCACGATTTCTACCGTACCTGGTGGCTGGGGCTGGCCATGTGCCATCTGGGAGTGTTTGCCGGCGCTATCGTCAATGGCGAGCGCTGCGCCGCGGCGCGGCGCGGCACGGGCGGCCCGCAGGCGCCGGCAGTTGCACCGCAGGGGAAGGCCGATACGGCAGAACCGTCGGAATCCCCATGGCGGGAGAGAACACGTTAGGCATCCGTGCGCTGCGCTCTGCGCCTGCGCCAGAGGGTCACGCGGCTGATGCCGAGGAGACGTGCTGCCTGTGTGCAGTTGCCGCCGGCAAGGGCAAGGGCGCGCGCTATTTCGCCGCCGTGATCACTGGGGGCGTGCCGCTCTCCGGGGGATGCGGCAAAGCGGCGGATGTGATCCTCCTCGTCAAAGATTTCCTGAATGATGCGTTCGTCTATGCAGCGCTGCTGTCCGTAGAGGGCCACAAGGCGCTCCATCATGTTCATGAGTTCCCGGACATTGCCCGGCCAGTCGTATTGCTGGAGCAGAAGCAGCGCTCCGGGAGAAAGACTCAAGGCTGACCGGGCCTTGCCGGCATGACGCTGCAGGAAGTTCTGGGCCAGGACAGGAATGTCCTCACGGCAGTGGCGCAGGGGCGGGAGGAGCAGCGTGAGCACACCAAGGCGGTAATACAGATCGGCGCGGAAGCTGCCCTGGCGGATATACTCGTGCAGATTGCGGTTGGTGGCGGCAATGAGACGCAGATCCACGGGGATGAAGTTCTGCCCGCCAAGGCGCATGATCTTGCGTTCCTGCAGGGCGCGGAGCAGCTTGCCCTGGAGGGAAAGCTCCATTTCGCCGATTTCGTCCAGAAAGAGCGTGCCCTGATGCGCCAGCTCAAAAAGTCCCGGCTTTCCCCGGGATCCCGCCCCGGTAAAGGCCCCGGATTCATAACCGAACAGCTCGCTTTCCAGAAGATTTGCCGGCATGGCGGCACAGTTGATGGCAACAAAAGGCCCCTTGCGGCGTCGGCTGTGGTTGTGGATGCTCTGGGCAAACAGCTCCTTGCCTGCGCCGGATTCGCCGTACAGCAGAATGGTGGAATCCGTAATGGCATACAGCTTGGCCTTTTCCAGAGCTGATGCCATCTCCTTTCCCTTTCCCAGGATGTCGTCAAAGTGGCCGTCAGCCACAAGGCCCCGGTCCGCAATCTTGCGGCGTGCGGCAGCTTCTGTGCGGTGGATCTGCCGCGTGTCCTGCAGGATGGCCAGTGCCCCTGTGGGAACCTCGTCGGACTTCAGCAGAATCTTGTCGCAGAGCAGGGTGCAGTGGGCAAGTTCCAGGATTGCGTCAGTTTCCCCCCGGCCCGATGTCAGTACGTTATCCAAGGAGAGCTGCGGACAGACCTCGCTGACAGGTCTGTCCATGGCGCGGCATTCGGGAATATCCAGCATCCGCTGAGCGGCCGGACTGAATATGCGGATGCGGGCTGTGGTGTCTATGGCAATGATGCCGTGCACGGTATGGTTCAGGAATGTCTGGATGAGGTCCTGCTTCTGCTTCAGCCGGTCCATGAATTCCACGATTTTTCTGGCGTGCTCGATGGCTGTGCAGATGCTGTTGGCGCTGACGCTCAGGGGGACAACGGGAATGTGTATGATCTGCTGCAATGAGGCGAGAAGGGAGTATCCCCCCACGATTACGCGGGCACCGTCCTTTTCTGCCTGGCGGATGGCAGCCTCGGGAGAGGCAAAATCGCTGAGGGCGTAGTGGCTTACCCGCATGCCCAGCAGGGCGGAGAAGTGAATACAGCCGTCCGCCAGCGACGTATCCCCCACAAGCGCCGCATGGAGACTCTTTTTTCTGGCAGCCACAAGGGCTTTCATGATGTCAAAGGGCGTTGTCATCAGATTGACCACGGGCAGCGATGGCAGCATGCGCGCAAGGTGGCTCCGGCGTTCCCCGTTGGCAATGGCAACCGTGTCTTCCATACAGGGAACAGCCTGCAGAAGCTCGTCCACCCTGTCGAGGGCGCTGCACCTGACAAGCTGTACATCCTGCATGTCCTGGCGCTCCAGAATGCCGGAGCAGAGGGCGATGGTCTGGGGGTTGGCCGAAAGAATGATGATGCGCTTCACAAGGACCTCGCAGGGAGGAGTGTTTCAGGCGGGTGTTTCACTGTTGCCAAAAAGGAAACAGCAAGAAATCTCATTGTGCGTAAAATATTTTATTTTGTCTATAATTTAAATATGTTGCTTGTTTGCCTTCCGCTGGAACGAAACTTGCTTGCTGGTAACAGGACATGCTCCGTGCTGCCCGGGGAAATGCCATGAAGGCAGGAAGAACGATCACGAAAGGAGGATATGTGCAGGGCAGTACAGCAGAAAGGAACTGAACATTTTTAGGAGGTATGTATGTGTAGTCACTTGGGGAAGTCTCTTTTAGTCATGGCAATGCTCATCCCGTCATTACTGTCGGGAACATCGCCTGCCGGTGCTGAAAACCTGCTGGCCGATACCGTTTATTACAACGGTACCATATACACCATGACGGAAACACCACAGGAAGCCCAAAAGACCGAAAATGCCCACAAGGCGGATGTTGTTGCCGCCAGGGACGGCAGGATCGTCTTTGTGGGATCCCGGGAGGATGCCCAAAAGGCCGGCTATTTTACCCCCGGGCGGGTCGGACGTTGTGTGGATCTTCGGGGAAAGGCCATGTATCCCGGCTTTGTGGACGGGCATGGGCATTTCCCGCGCCAGGGAACGTATGATCTGTATCAGGTGAATCTTTCCAGCCCCCTGCTGGGCGGAACGGTGGATACCATGGACAAGCTTGTGGCCAAGCTTGCCCAGAAGGCCCGGACCGTTCCTGAGGGAATGCCCATCATTGGCTGGCGCTATGACGATACGCAGATTGCCGAGCAGCGGCATCCCAACCGTCATGATCTTGACAGGGCCAGCACCAGGCACCCCATCATGATTATGCATATCTCCGGTCATATTGCGGCGGTGAATTCTGCCACCATCGAAAAGTACAAGATTTCGGACAGCAATGATACGCCCGGGCTGGAAAAGGACGCCAGCGGCAAGATCTCGGGGGTTCTGTTTGAACTCAAGGCCCGGTCACTCATGCCGCTGCTGGACGAACTCAAGACCAACGCGGGCTTCGGCACGGCGCGGGCCTGTCAGGTCTATGCCGCAGCCGGGGTGACAACGGCTGATCTGGGCGGAGCCATCGTGCGGCAGCAGCTGCCTCAGCTGCAGAATGCCCTGAGCAGGGATCAGCTGGATCTGCGTGTGCTTGTGCATCCCTATGGCTATCGCATTGCCAAGGGCAGCACGGGGGATGCTCATGGCCTGCCTAACCGCAAGGCGCTGGGCTGGAAGGACAGGGGCGACGGCAAGTATACCGATGCCTCGCAGGCTCCCACGGTGGGGCAGGACATTACCCGCTGGCAGATTCCCGGCGGCGAGGCCGTTCCGGCTGACCTGCCCGCAGACTATCTGCTGCTCGGCGCGCACAAGTTTGTCTATGACGGGTCGCCACAGGGCTATACCGCATGGATGAAGGCCCCCGGCTACTATGACTGGCGCAATTACACGCCGAAGGACAGCTTTATGGCGTCCGAGTATTTTGTGGGTCTGCCCGGTACGGTGAACATTCCTTATGAGGCGCTTCTGGAAGGGATCAAGATCTACCATGCGGCCGGACAGGGGGTGGAAATCCATACCAATGGTCCAGCCGCGGCGGAAGCCTTCATTGCGGCCATTGAAGAGGCTGTTGCCACCTATCCGCATATCCGCGATACGCGGCACACCTCCATTCATGCCCAGACCATGGAGCGGCAGCATATTGAGCGCATGACCGGGAACTATGCCGATCTGGAAAGGACGGCCGGCATGTACAGCGGGCTGCGGGGCGCCTTTGCCCATGGCAAGGTCGACCTGACCATGGGCGGCCGCCTGCCGCAGGGGAATCTCCCTGAACTGATGAAGGCGCAGCATCTTTTCAACTCGTATTTCAACAATCACACATACTTCTACGGCTATCGCCATACCAATCAATTCTTCGGGCCGGGACGGGCCTTTAACATGAGTCCCACCGGCTGGAGCGAATACTATGGACAGCCGTACAGCTTCCATAACGATACCACCATTACGCCCATCTCGCCCCTGCGCAGCATCCAGTCGGCGGTAACCCGCATTTCCGGTGATGCCCGCGCAGACGTCGGGCAGAAGAATCTTCTGGTCAACGGGACGGGAAAGGACATCAACGCCACAGCGGAATACAAGGCGCGCATCAATGCCACGGAAACCAGCACGTTCTGGACGTATGACCATCGTCTCAACGCGTTGCAGGCACTCCGGGCCGTGACGGTGGCCCCTGCCTATCAGAACAAGGTGGAAGATCGTATCGGTTCCCTTCGGGAAGGCATGTTTGCCGACTTTGTCATCATGGACGAGGATATTCTTGATGTGGCTGTCAGCGATCCCATGCGCATTGCCCGGATGCGCGTGGCAGCCACCATTGTGGGCGACAGGCTTGTCTACGGCATGCTGCCGGATGACGCCTCGTTTGTGGCGCCGGTGAACATCAGTTATGCACAGCCGCGCTTCGATACCACGGCGGCCATGGATCGTGTTCAGGCGGTGCCCGTGTCGTCCGTGGCTGCCGGCGAAGCCGGCCTCGGCGCCTATGCTTTCACCGCATCCGTGCCGCAGGGGGAAAGTACCATTTTCCGGATGGATTTCCTGGGTAACGGCGAAAGCCTGGAAAAGTTTGCCCTGCACGGCATGGCGGATGGGGGCATGGTAACCTACGCCTACAAGGAGCCGTCGGCAGATGACATGACGCAGGCTTCCGGACAGTGGTGGGTGGCCACCCTTGATGATCCTACCATCGCGCTGCCACGAAACAGCGTGCTGGATATGGACAGAACCTATATTGCCTTCTTCATTATCCGGGATAATGACGGAACGCTTGATGCGGATGCCCGGGCCGGAACGATGGCTCACCGCGTCATGATGACCACAGCCGGCAGCCTGCCGGCCAATGGCCTGAAGACCCGGTAGGCGGGCGGACCATAGCACAGGAAAGGGCTGTTCTTCCTCGCGCTGTGTCAGTGGCGGCGCAGGAAGAACAGCCCGTTGTTTGCGGGGACGGGGGCGCTGCGTCAGCCGCGCCGGTGGAGGCGGTCCAGGCGTTCCTGCATGAGGAAGCGTCCGGTGACCGAGGCCGGATCGGCCACGATGGCTTCCGGCGTGCCCTGCGAGACAATGGTGCCGCCGTTTTCCCCGCCGCCGGGCCCCATGTCCAGCACATGGTCTGCCGCCAGAATCATGTCCGTATTGTGCTCGATGACCACCACGGTGGCGCCCTTGTCCACCAGGGCATGCAGCACGGTGATGAGCTTGCCCACCTCGTGCATGTGCAGGCCGGTGGTGGGTTCGTCCAGGACGTACATGGTGCCGGGCAGGGAGCGCTTGCCCAGTTCGCGGGAAATCTTGATGCGCTGGGCTTCGCCGCCGGACAGGGTGGTGGCGGGCTGCCCCAGGCGCAGATAGCCCAGGCCCACATCTTCCAGCACGGACAGGCGGCGTTCCAGCACCGGATAGTTTTCAAAGAAGGCGCGGGCCTGATCCACAGGCAGGTCCAGGACTTCCGCAATATTGAGGCCCTTGTAGCGTACCTCCAGGGTTTCGTGATTGTAGCGGCGCCCCTTGCAGACATCGCAGGTCACGTAGACGTCGGGCAGAAAGTGCATTTCCACCCGTATCTGGCCGTCGCCCCCGCAGGCCTCGCACCGGCCGCCGCGCACATTGAAGCTGAAGCGTCCCGGCTTGTAGCCGCGCTTGCGGGCATCCGGCGTCATGGCAAAGATGGTGCGGATTTCGTCAAAAACCTTGGTATAGGTAGCCGGATTGGACCGGGGGGTGCGGCCGATGGGCGTCTGGTCAATGGCCACGATGCGTTCGATGGGGCGGGCATCCTCGCTGTATTCCAGGCCCGCAATGCTGCCGGGCTGGTCCACGCGCTGCCCCAGCTGTATGGCCAGATGCTTGTAGAGGGTATCCACCACCAGCGAGCTTTTGCCCGAGCCGGACACGCCGGTGACGCAGGTCAGCACGCCCAGGGGAAAACGGCAGTCAATGTGCCGCAGGTTGTTGGTGGCCACCTGGCGCAGGGTCAGCCAGCCCTGGGGTTCGCGGCGGGCATCCGGCAGCGGGATGCCCATGTCCCCGCGCAGATAGCGCGCCGTGAGGGTGTCTGCCTTCAGCAGTTCCGGCACGCTGCCCTGAAACATGATCTGCCCGCCGTGGCTGCCGGAACCGGGGCCAAGCTCGATGACCGTATCCGCCGCGCAGATGGTGGCCTCGTCATGTTCCACCACCAGTACGGTATTGCCGCGCTGCTGCAGGGAACGCAGCGTGCCCAGCAGGCGCTGATTATCCCTGGGGTGCAGGCCGATGGACGGTTCGTCCAGCACGTAGGTGACGCCCACAAGACCGGACCCCAGCTGTGACGCCAGGCGGATGCGCTGGGCTTCGCCGCCGGACAGGGTGCCCATGGTCCGGCTCAGGGAGAGATAGTCCAGGCCCACATTGACCAGAAAGGAAAGACGGTGCGTCAGCTCCTTCATGAGCGGTTCGGCAATGAGCACATGCCGCCCGCTGAACTGGCGCTGCCGCAGCCAGTGCAGGGCGCGCTCCACGGAAAGGGCACAGAACTGGGCAATGTTCAGATCATCCACCGTGACGGACAGGGCTTCCGGCCCCAGGCGCTGCCCGTGGCAGTCTGGGCAGTCCGTGGACTGGCGGAACCGGGCCAGCACCTCCCGCCAGGCATCGCCATATTGCATGCCCTTTTCCAGCAGGGGAATGACGCCGGGCCAGCGCGCTTCGGAGACCGTGACCTCCTCCTGCGCCCGCGCGGCGGTGAAGTGGCTGCTCTGATAGTCGCCGGCAGCCGTGAGGGCCACACTGCCGCCCATCCAGTTGCGGCGCAGGCCGGAAACATGAGCCGCCGGCCGGCCCTTGGCATCCTCGCCATAGAAGAGGGCTGCCAGCGCCTCATCGGAAAAGTCGTCCAGGGGCGTTTGCAGGGTGAAGCGCCAGCGTCGGCCCAGGGCGGCAAGAGCCGGGGCATAGCGCTGGAAAAGGCGGTTTTCCGCCCACGGCAGCAGCGCCCCGCTCTCCAGGGACAGGCCGCGGTTGGGCGCAATGAGGCGCGGCTCGAAATAGTCCACCGTGCCCAGGCCCACGCAGCGGGGGCAGGCTCCCTGCGGGCTGTTGAAGGAAAAGAGCTGCGGGCTGGGCGCCGGCAGGGAAATATGGCAGACAGGGCACACCGAGGTGGTGGAGTGAATGGTGTCGCGTTCCGCCTCGGGCAGGTCCGGCTGGTGCAGCACAAGCCGGCCCTCGCCATAGCGCAGGGCCAGTTCCACGGAATCGGCCAGCCGCCCGCGGATGCCGTCCTTGTTCACCAGGCGGTCCACCACCAGGTCAAGGCTGTGCTTCTTGTTCTTGTCCAGGGGCGGCACCGTGTCCAGGGTGTGGAAGGCGCCGTCCACCCGCACGCGGGCAAAACCCTGGGCCTTGAGCTTCTTGAGCCTGTCCTGCTGGGTGCCCTTCTGGTGTTCCACCAGGGGCGCCAGGATCATGAAGCGGGTGCCCTGCGGCAGGTTCATGATATCACTGATGATTTCGTCAGCGGCGCGGGCTTCGATGGGGCGGCCGCAGTGCGGGCAGTGCATGTGCCCCAGCCGGGCAAAGAAGACACGCAGAAAATCGTAGATTTCCGTCACCGTGCCCACCGTGGAGCGCGGATTGCGTGACGAGGTGCTCTGCTCCAGGGAAATGGCCGGGGAAAGCCCCTCGATCTTTTCCACGTCGGGCTTGTCCATCTGGGGCAGAAACTGCCGGGCGTAGGTGGAAAGGGATTCCACATAGCGGCGCTGCCCTTCGGCATAGACAATGTCAAAGGCCAGCGTGGACTTGCCGGAACCTGACGGCCCGCAGACAACCACCAGCTCATCCCGCGGGATGTCAAGGCTGATGTCCCGAAGATTGTGCTGGCGGGCATGTTCAATATGAATGGCGTTCTTGGTCATGCAGCCCTTGTACGCAAGGGCATGGGGCCTTGGCAAGGTGCGGGATCCGCCACATGGGGATGGACAAGGCTGCGCGAAGACGGTATAAATTTTTTTACGTCATCCGCGCACAGCGGGAAGCATGTCCGGCAAGGTTCTGCGGGATGGCGGGGGGAAAGCCATGTGCCGTTTTGTGTTGCTGTTGTTTCTTGCCGTTACGGGGTTGTGCGGTCACAGCCTCGCCGCAGCCGATGCGTCCCGACAGGGGGAAGACAGTGCGGCTGCTCCGGCACCCGCGCCCACGCCGGCCAATGCCGCCAGTGCGCCCGTATCGCCGCAGACACCGCAGCTGACGGCGCGCACGGTTTTTGCCATGTTGCCCGGCAGCCTGTTTGAGTCCACGGTGGCGGGCCTTGACGAAACGGAAAAACAGCAGCTGCTGCTGGAAGGGCGCAGCGAATTCTGGGAACTGGCCGGAGAAACCGAGGATGTCATCGTGTTCACGGCACTGCCTTTCCGTGATGGTGGCGTGGCGGTGCGCCTGTTCCGCAATGAAAAGGACGGTTCCGTGCTGGCGGCCATCGGCACGCTGGGCGGCGAGATGTGCACGGTGGAACTGTGGCGGGTGGACAGCAGCTGCCGCGTGGTGCCTGTGGATACGCCGCAGGAACCGGCCGTGGAAGAATTTTTTGCCGAGGGACAATCCCTGCCCGCAGACGTGTACCCTTCCGTGAATATCTGTCTGGGCAATGGCGGTCTCATGGCTGTTCCCATTTTCTGGAACGCCACAGGCATGGTGCACCTGCCGCACGCCCATGACATCAGCTATCAGTGGGACGGTCGGCGTTTCCGCAAACTGCGGACGGACCATGCGGCGGCCGTGCCCTCAGACGGCATGGCAGCCCCTGGGCAGCAGGCTGCCCCTTCCCGTTAGAACGTATGGCAAACAGCCCGTCGGAGGTTTCCGGCGGGCTGTTGTCGTTTGCTGCACAGGAAAATGGCGTTTGCGGAAGGAAGGGGGGCACGGCATTCCCTTGATCTCGTGTGGTCTGCTTTTTGTCCGCTGCCGGCAGCGGCGGCCGGTGGTATGACTCGGGCCGGTGTGCTCCCTACTTTTCCAGCCAGCGGGTCAGGCGGCGTTCCAGTTCGTCCGGCGGCAGGCGGGGGCTGTCGTAGAGGCCGGCGTCCTCGCGCTGGCGGCAGGCTTCGGACAGGATGATGGCCGAGGCCACGGAAACATTGAAGCTCTGGATAAGGCCGTACATGGGAATATAGAGTTCGCCATCGGCGATCTGGACCAGCTCCTGGTTCACGCCGCTGTGTTCGTTGCCCATGATGACCGCCGTGGGCCGGGTGAAATCCCAGTGGCGGAGCGGGCGCGCCGTGGGGGTGAAGGTGGTGGCCAGTATCTGCATGTGCTGTTCCCGCAGGGCGGCAAGCAGCTCCTCGCGGTTGCGGTGGCGCACACTGTCCACCCATTTGCGGGCCGAGGCCGACGTCTTGCGGCCCAGTACCGGAAAGGGCGTGTCCGTATAGTAAAGATGCACCTTGTCCACCCCGAAGGCGTCACAGGAGCGGTAGATGGCCGAAACATTGTGCGGGTCGTGAATATTGGCCAGCACCAGCGTCAGATCGGGCTGACGATGGCGCAGGACGGTTTCCAGGCGCGCCCGTCGGCGGGGTGTGGGGTCCTTGGGCATGATTCCTCCTTGCGGCGGCAGCGCGGACACGAGTTGCCAGCGTCCAGCCGACGTTCGTCTTGTGGCAGAAAAGCGCACGGCGCGCAACTGCCGCCGGAACGGCCGGGCGCCGGGACCGGAAATTTTTTGCCATCGTGGAGGGCAGCATGACAGGAGTACGGGAACAGGATGTGACCATCCGTCCGTTGGAGCGCGAAGACCTGAAGTTCGTGCACGGGCTGGACAATAATGCCACCATCATGCGTTACTGGTTCGAGGAACCCTACGAGGCCTTTGTGGAGCTGCTGGATTTGTACGACAAGCACATCCACGACCAGAGCGAGCGCCGCTTCATCGTGGACCGCATGGGCGAACGGGTAGGCCTGGTGGAACTTGTGGAAATCGACCTCATCCACCGCCGGGCGGAGTTTCAGATCATCATTGCCCCGGAATGGCAGCATCGGGGCTATGCCGCCAGGGCAGCCCGCCTGGTCATGGCCTATGCCTTTGACGTGCTCAATCTCTACAAGCTGTATCTGGTGGTGGATACGGAAAATGTGCACGCCATACGCCTGTATACCCAGCTGGGGTTCCGCGAGGAAGGTCTGCTGCGGCGGGAGTTTTTTGTCAACGGCACGTATCACGATGCGTCACGCATGTGCATTTTTCAGGATGAATACCGCGCCGGGCAGGCCCTGTGCCGGCGTGCCGCCGCGCCCGCGGCCTCTGGTTCGTGCACCGGGAGCGAGGGAGGGGCGTGAACCGTTTTTACCGCCCCAGCTGCCGCAAAGTCATTGCCAAGGTGCTAGATTTCCAGTATGTAAACAGGTAATCGTAGGTTTCCCCCTTCGGGGGGTTGGAATACGTGCCCCATCCGGGGTGTCTGGTACTGTGTAGAGAGGAGAAACTCATGCCAAAACTTCGGTCCCTGATGCTGTCCCTGTTATTCACCCTTTTGCTGCCCGCAGTGGCCTTTGCCGCTGAGGGCATGCCCCATATTCCGGGGGCCGAACTGTCGGCCGTGTGGGTGATCCCCTTTGCCTGCATGCTGCTGTCCATTGCTATCATGCCGCTGGCCATCCCCCATTTCTGGGAACACCACTTCGGCAAGGTTGCCGTTTTCTGGGGCTTGGCCTTCCTGGTCCCCTGTTTCCTGGTCTATGGCGCCAATGTGGCCATTTATGAAGCTCTGCACTCCATTCTGCTGGAGTATATTCCCTTCATCGTTCTGCTTTTTGCCCTCTTCACTGTGGCCGGTGGGGTGCGCCTCAAGGGGACCCTGGTGGGGACGCCCTGCGTGAATACCGGCCTGCTGGCCGTGGGTACCATTCTGGCCAGCTGGATGGGGACCACTGGCGCGGCCATGCTGCTCATTCGTCCGCTGCTGCGTGCCAATGCCCATCGCCGTTACCGCGTGCATTCCGTGGTCTTCTTCATCTTCCTGGTGGCCAATATCGGCGGCTCTCTGACGCCGCTGGGCGACCCGCCGCTGTTCCTGGGCTTCCTTAAGGGCGTCAGTTTCTTCTGGACCACCAAGGCCCTGTTCTTCAAGACCCTGCTCATGGTTGTTGCGCTGCTGGCCATCTTCTTTGTGGTGGACAGCATCTTGTACAAGAAGGAAGGCTCGCCGGTGCCGCCCGTTGATCCCAACGCTCCCAAGGAAAAGCTGGGCTTCGAAGGCTGCATCAACTTCCTGTTCCTGGCCATGATCGTGGCCGCCGTGCTCATTTCCGGCATGGTGCAGCTGGGTGAGTGGTTCTCGGTGTACGGCATTGCCATTGAAGGGCAGAACCTGCTGCGCGACATTGCCCTGCTGTGCATTGCCGGTCTGTCCCTGGCCTTCACCAGCAAGAAGTGCCGTGAACTCAATGAATTTTCCTGGGGTCCCATTGCCGAAGTGGCCAAGCTCTTCTTCGGCATCTTCCTGAGCATGATTCCCGCCATCGCCATTCTGCGCGCTGGTACCGATGGCGCCCTGGCCGGCGTCATCAACATGGTTTTCGAACCGGCCGTGGATGGCCAGGCGCCCCAGCCCGTGAACGCCATGTTCTTCTGGCTTGCCGGCGCTCTGTCCAGCTTCCTGGACAATGCGCCCACCTACCTGGTGTTCTTCAATACGGCCGGGGGTGATGCCCAGGTGCTGATGAACGAAATGGCCACCACCCTGGCAGCCATTTCCGCCGGTGCCGTGTTCATGGGCGCCAATACCTACATTGGCAACGCGCCCAACTTCATGGTGCGTTCCATTGCTGAAGAACGCGGCGTGCCCATGCCCAGCTTCTTCGGTTACATGATGTGGTCCGTGGGTATCCTCATTCCTCTGTTTGTGGTGCTCACCTTCCTGTTCTTCATGTAGGTCACACACCATTGTGTGCAAGGGCGTGGCCGCAGGGCCACGCCCTTTTTTATGGCCCGCAGGCAGGTCGTCAGCAGATCGCCCGCACCGGCAGTGTACCGGCCAGGGGGCTTCTGGGGAAAATTTTGCCAGTTGTCACATTTTTGCTTGACTCCTGCGCAAAAGGCGCGCATAAACGCACTTCGCGCCCGGGGGAAACGGCAAGTGACCTTCGGGAGGCATTGACAAATGAAGAGCGAAGCACCGTGGAGCGGGCCGGACCGGGAAGAAATTTTCTCCGGCAGGCAGAAAGTGCTTGACAGCGGGC